>CAZYSJ010000006.1:0-69382 GCA_964649875.1 uncultured Caldilineaceae bacterium | reverse complement strand
TGGATGCTGATGCCGCGTCACAGCGAATGGGGCCTCTGGATCGCGCTGAGCATTGCGCTGCTGCAGGGCGTGGCGGATATGGGCTGGGGCATCGGTTCGGCGCGGATGCTCTATGTTAACATCGTGCCGCCGGCGAAACGTCGCGATTATATGGCGGTCTATTTCGCGTGGACAAGCGTCGTGGGCGGCATCAGCCAACTGGGCAGCGGCCGATTGCTCGACGCCACGCAGGGGCTGTCTGGCCGGTTCTGGATCTTTACGATTGACCCGTATTTTCCGCTGTTCATAGCCGGCATCGTCCTGCCCTTTGTGGCGTTCTCTATGTTGCGCAGCGTCCACGAAGAACGGGGCGTGAGCATGGGGCAGTTTGCCGGCATTTTCCTGCGCGGCAACCCATTCCTGGCGATGAGTTCGATGATCCGCTATCACCTGGCGCGCGACGAGTACGCTACGGTGCGCGTGACGGAGCAACTCGGCCAGGCGAGAAGCCTGTTGACGGTGGATGAACTGCTAGAGACGCTGGAGGACCCGCGCTTTAATGTGCGCTTCGAGGCTGTGATTTCCATCGGGCGCATGATGCCCGACCCGCGCTTGATCGAGAAGCTCGAGGAGATGTTGGAAGGCAGCGAGTTGGCGCTGACTGTCGTGGCCGCCTGGGCGCTGGGCCGGTTGGGCGATCCGCACGCCATTCCCGCGCTGGAGCGGGCGTTGAACTCGCAGTACCGCTCGATCCGCGCCCACAGCGCGCGCGCCCTGGGCGCGCTGGGCGATGAGCGCATCGCACCGGAACTGTTGGCGCGACTGGAGCAGGAGACAGACAAAGGCTTGCAGATGGCCTACGCCTCGGCGCTCGGCAACCTGGGGACGAAGCAAGCGACGCCGTTGTTGCTCAAGCTTTTGGGCGAAATGGACAACCCTGGCGCAGCAATGGAGCTTGCCCTGTCGCTGGCGCGCATCGTCGGCAACGAGCACGGTTTCGTCACGTTGGTGCGCGGCGTGCGGGCCGATGCAGGCACAACGATGTCGCAGGCGATTACGGCGTTCCGCCGCCAAGCGGAACAGGGACTTGGGCCGGAGGCGTTGGCGCTGGCGGATGTGTGCGCCGACCGGCTGGCGCGCGAGAATTTACTCGAAGGCGCGCTCGGCATCAGCGAACTGATCCGGGCGTTGCCGCGCGACCGCTTTAGCGCCGAGGGGTTGGCGATTCTCGACGAGTGCGCCGTCCGCCTCGGCCAGCCCGACTACGAAGTGCGCCACGAGTATATCATCCTTGCCCTGCACACAATGACGGCGGACTGGCGATGAGGCCGCCGTGCAAGGCGTTAATCGACGGCCGTTTTGTCCCGCTCGACCCCACGGGACTCATTAGACTTATCAGACCTATTAGACGAGGCGCCGCCCGTGCGTAGGACGTTTTTCCTGACGTTGTACTTGCCTTCGTTCGTGCTGGCGTTCGGCACGGGCATGTTGGTTCCGGTGTTGCCGCTGTATGCGCGGTCGTTTGGCGCATCCTATGGCATGATCGGGTTGGCGCTGGCGAGCCAGGGCGTCGGCAATTTGGTCGGCGATATTCCCGCCGGCATCTTGCTGGGGCGCATCGGGCACAAGCGCGCCATGCTGGCCGGCATCGGCAGCCTGGCTGCCGCCGTATTTGCTATGGCCTGGGCGCAGTCGACGCTGCACTTGATTGCGCTCGGACTCGTTGCCGGGCTGGGCACGGCTATGTGGAACATCTCGCGCCATGCCTACATGACGGATTCCATACTAGTGCATGAGCGCGGGCGGGCGACGGCCGCTTTCGGCGGCTTCAACCGCATCGGCATGTTCTCCGGGCCGGCCGTGGGCGGGACATTGGCGACGGTGTTTGGGCTGCGCTTCCCGTTCGGAGTTTACGGCGCGGTGGCGATTGTCGCTCTGGCTGCCGTGGCCTTGTTCGTCACCGATTCAGGCGAGCGCGTCGTCATCCACCGGGGCGGCATCTGGGGCCACACCAACCACCTGGCGGCGGTCGTGCGCAAGCATTATCGCGTGCTGGGCTCGGCGGGGCTGGCTCAACTTCTGGCCCAGATGATCCGATCCGGCCGGACTACGGTCGTCCCGCTCTATGCGGCGGATATTGTCGGGCTGAACGTGACGCAGATCGGGTGGATCGTCACGCTGTCGGCGGCGATCGACATGGCGATGTTCTACCCGGCGGGCGTGATCATGGACAACTTCGGGCGCAAATTCTCTTCCGTACCGTCGTTTGCGCTGCAGGCGTTGGGCATGGCGCTGATCCCATTCACTTTCAGCTTCGGCACGCTGCTGGCGGCGACGCTGGTCATCGGTTTCGGCAACGGCCTCGGCTCGGGCACGATGATGACGCTAGGCTCGGACTTGGCGCCGAAGGAGTCGATGGGCGAGTTTCTGGGGGTATGGCGCCTGATCGGGGATGTGGGGCAGAGCGGCGCGCCGATCGCGGTGGGTGGGATCGCGGATGCGCTGAGCTTGCCGCTGGCGACGTTCGCCATCGCCGGGGCGGGACTGGGAGCGGCGCTGGCGTTGGCGCTTTTCGTGCCGGAAACGCTGCGCCCGCACAAGGCCAAAACCTGAGCGCTCAGCGCAATGGAGAGGGGGCACTGATGGCAGAGTCGAAGTATCGCGAGGCCGGAGTCGACATCGACGCCGGCATCCGGGCTGTCGAACGGATGAAGCCGGCCATTCGCGCCACATTTACGCCGGCGGTACTGGCGGACGTAGGGAGCTTCGGCGGGCTGTATGCGCTGGAGAACCTGCCGCCGCAGCCGGTGCTGGTCGCCTCGACCGACGGGGTGGGCACAAAGGTCAAGCTAGCTGCGGACCTGGGCCGTTGGCGCGGCATCGGTTTCGACATCGTGAACCACTGCGTCAACGATATTTTGGTGCAGAACGCACGTCCGCTCTTTTTCCTCGACTACATTGCCGCCGGCAAACTGGTTCCGGAACAGGTGGCGGAGGTGGTGACGGGCATGGCCGAGGCTTGCCGCGCCGCGGGCTGTGCGCTGCTGGGCGGCGAAACGGCCGAGATGCCCGGCGTCTACGCCGAAGGCGCGTTCGATGTGGCCGGGACAATCGTCGGTCTGGCGGATCGCAACGAGATTCTGCCGAGGACGGAGCAGATGGCCGCGGGCGATCTACTGTTCGGGCTGCCGAGCAGCGGGCCGCACACCAACGGCTATTCGCTGATCCGGCGAGCGGTGGCGGGCGAGGACCTGACGCAGACATTGAGCGACGGGCGCAGTCTGGCCGATGCGCTGCTGGCGCCGCACCGCTGCTATGCGGCCGAAGTCGAGCGGTTGCGGGCCGCGGGCGCGCCGTTGTTGGGCTTGGCGCACATTACGGGCGGCGGCTTCGTCGAGAACGTGCCGCGGGCGCTGCCGGATAACTTGTGCGCGGTCGTGGAGACGAGCGCCTGGCCGACGCCGGAGGCGTTCGCCCTGCTGGTCGAGCTCAGCAATCTGGGGCGGGCGGAGGCTTTTCGCGTCTTCAATATGGGCATCGGCCTGGTGTTGGTCGCACCGGCTGCGGCGAGCGCTGCAATGCGCGCCGCGCTGCCCGAAGCGATTGAGATTGGACGGCTGGAGCGACGCGAGCCGGGCGGGGCCGCCATTCGTTTATTGAGCTTGGACTAGAGCACAGGGCAGAGAAGGAGGCTTCTATACGATGCCGGCGCGACTTGCCGTTCTGATTTCGGGCAACGGGTCAAATCTGCAGGCTATACTCGACGCCATCCGCCTGCGCATGTTGGATGCGGAGACGGTTGTCGTGGTGTCGAACCGCAAGAACGCCTTCGGGCTGGAGCGCGCGGCGCGCGCCGGCGCGCCCACGCGCTATCACCCGCTCAAGCCCTATCGCGATGCCGGGCGCAGCCGTGAGGAGTACGACGCCGACCTAGCCGCATTGGTCAAGGAGTATGCGCCGGACTGGGTGGTGCTTGCCGGGTGGATGCACATTCTCAGCAATGCCTTCCTGCAGCAATTTCCCTATCGCGTGGTGAACCTGCACCCGGCGCTGCCCGGCCGGTTCCCCGGCGCGCACGCCATTCAAGACGCGTTTGACGCGTTCCAGCGGGGCGAGATCAAGCAGACGGGCGTGATGGTGCACCTGGTGCCGGATGAGCAGGTGGACCGCGGGCCGGTGATCGCGACGGCCGAGGTTCCCATCTATAAGAGCGACACGTTGGAGATGCTGACCAACCGTATGCACCAGACGGAACACCGGCTCTTGGTCAACGCGCTGCAGCGTTTGATCGAGGGGGACTGACCGGGGGGTGGCTAGGCGGCGGGGAGCAATTCAGAGCGTTTGGCCGCGCGGTTGAGCGGCGTGAGCTGGCGGCGGCTCGGCGCGGCTGCGGCGGGTTCGGCAACCGCCACGGACGGAGGCAGTTGGGCATGCACGATGCTTTTGGGTGCGCCGAAGGCGCTCGCCGTGCAGCCGTCGGCGTGGTAGTCGGCGCTCCACTCGCCGTCGATCAGGTAGCGGAACTGCCAAGTCGTACCGGCGGGCAGGTCCAGCATAGTGCGCCAGACGCCGTCGCGGTCTTGCTGCAGGGGAGTGGCCGATTCGCTCCAGTTGTTGAAATCGCCCGCCAAACAGATGCGGTCGGCCCAGATGCCGGACGGCAACTCGAAGACCACGCGAACGCACCCTGGGACCGGAGAGCTGAATTTGCGGATCATCGGTACGCCTCCAAAGGAACTGCAAAGTCTAGCCTTCTGTGAGACGCCGGCCTGTGTTGCGACGGGAATGGCTGCGCGTGTGCGCCGGCTCGTTGCGTCCCAAATTATGGACGGGCTAGATTAAGCCAAGATGAATGGCGCATGACGCGTGCGTAAAGCGCAGGTTAAGGGTAGCGCGGGCAGTATGGGGGGCGTAGGGGAAGCGTCCGAAGCGCCGCCGGCCTTACGAATAGTGGACGCGGACACATGACAAAACGGAGAACAAGCACGTCGCTTGTTCTCCGTTTTGATTTCCGGATCGCTTGGGGTTTGAGCGAAGGTCGCTCGCTTCGATTTACTAGCCGGCGACGATGTTGACCAGCTTGTCGGGTACGACGATGATCTTGCGCACCTGCTTGCCCTCGATCCACTTGCCGATATTGGGCAGGTCGAGCACTTCGCGTTCCAGGACGTCTTTCGCCGTTCCCGGCTCCTTAACCAGCTTGTCGCGCACCTTGCCGTTGACCTGGACGACGATGGTGATCTCTTCCTCGCGCGCCTTCTCGGCGTCGGCTTGGGGCCAGGCTTGCAGGTGAACGCTCTCCGTATGCCCCAGGTAATGCCACAGTTCCTCGCTGATGTGCGGGAAGATGGGGGCCATGAGCAGGACGAGGTTATGGATGGCCTCGCGCCAGATCGGCGCGCCGTAGATGGCCGTGTCTTTGTTGCGCACCAGCCAGTTGTTCAGTTCCATCAGCGCGGCGACGGCCGTATTGAAGCGGAAGTTCTGCATGTCGTCGGTGACCTTGAGGATGGTCTGGTGCAGTTTGCGTTCCAGGTTGCGTTCCAGGTTGCGCGTCTCCTCTTCGCTCGGCTCGCCGTTTGCCGGGCGCGACGGCTCGTCGACGACGACGGCCCAGACGCGGTGCAGGAAGCGGCTCACGCCTTCGATGGCGCTGGGGTCCCACGGCCCGCCCAGTTCCCAGGGGCCGATGAACATCAGGTAGCCGCGCACGGTATCCGCGCCGTAGCGCTCAACATATTCGTCGGGGTTGACGACGTTGCCGCGGCTCTTGGACATCTTCTCGCCATCCGGCCCCAGGATAGTGCCTTGGTTGAAGAGGCGCAGCATGGGTTCGTCGAAATTGACGATGCCCAGGTCGCGCAGGGCTTTGGTGAAGAAGCGCGTGTAGAGCAGATGCATGGTGGCGTGCTCGATGCCGCCGGTGTAGATGTCGACCGGCAGCCAGTAATCCGCGCTTTCTTTGCACCAGGGCATGTCGCCGGCGTGGATCTTCTCGCCGGTCTTCCAGTAGGGGCAGACGTAGGCGTAGTGATACCAACTGGAGCACATGAAGGTGTCCATGGTGTCGGTCTCGCGCTTGGCGTCGCCGCCGCACTTGGGGCACTTCACATGCCGGAAGCCCTCGTGATAGACCAGGGGGCTTTCGCCGGTGGGACGGAACTCGGCGTCGTCGGGCAGCAGAACGGGCAGGTCCTCATAGGGGACGGGGACTGTGCCGCACTTGTCGCAGTAGATGATGGGGATGGGCGCACCCCACATGCGCTGACGGCTGATCAGCCAGTCGCGCAGACGGTAGTTAACGGCGTACTTGCCGCGGCCGGTTTCCTCCAGCCAGGCGGTAACGGCGCGGGCGGCTCCGTCTACGGGCGTGCCGTCGAAGGTCCCGCTGTTGATCATGAGGCCGTCGGTCTTGGAATCGTAGGCTTCGGACAGCGGGCCGGTTGCGCCGTCGGGGCCCGTGATCACGCGGCGGATTTCCAGCCCGTAGCGCGTGGCGAAATCGAAGTCGCGCTGGTCGTGGGCGGGGACGGCCATGATGGCGCCGGTGCCGTAGCCCATCATCACGTAGTCCGCGATCCAGATGGGGATACGCTCGTCGTTCACCGGGTTGATAGCGTAGCCGCCAGTGAAGACGCCGGTCTTGTCTTTGTCGGCGGCGCCGCGCTCAATTTCGTCCAGGCGGGCGGCCTGTTCCTTATAGGCTTCGACCGCGGCCCTCTGCTCCGGCGATGTCACGTTGTCGACGGCGGGATGTTCCGGAGCCAGGACCATGAAGGTGGCGCCCCACAGCGTGTCGGGCCGCGTGGTGAAGATCACCAGGTCGTCGCCGGCTTCGGTATGGAAGGTGACTTCCGCGCCTTCGCTGCGCCCGATCCAGTTGGTCTGCATGGCCTTGACGCGTTCCGGCCATTCGATGGTATTCAGCCCGTCGATCAGCTCATCAGCGTAGTTGGTGATGCGGAATTTCCACTGGTTGAGGTTCTTCTTGACGACGGGCGTACCGCAGCGCTCGCAGTGGCGGTCGTCGCCCCACACCTGTTCGCGGGCCAGGGTGGTGTTACAGCTTGGACACCAGTCGACGGGCGCGTAATCGCGATAGGCCAGGCCGGCATCATAGAACTTGAGGAAGAACCACTGGCTCCATTTGTAGTATTCCGGGTCGCACGAAACGGCCTCGCGATCCCAGGCCCACATCGCGCCCATCTTACGCAGTTGATGGCGCATGCGCCCGATGTTGGCATAGGTCCACTCTTTCGGGTGGATGCCGTGGCGGATGGCGGCGTTTTCGGCGGGCAGGCCGAAGGCGTCGAAGCCGATAGGGAAGAAGACGTTGTAGCCGTTCATGCGGTAGAAGCGCGCACGGGCGTCACTGGGCGTCATGGCGTACCAGTGGCCGGTGTGCAGGTCGCCGGACGGGTAGGGCAGCATGGTGAGCGCGTACCACTTGGGGCGGTTTGGGTCTTCGACCGTGGCGTACAGGTCTTGGTCTTCCCAAGTCTTTTGCCATTTGGGTTCGATCTGCGACGGCATATATTTAGAGGACATGGCGCTAACTCCTGTCGGTAGGCGGTTCGGATTCGTAAGCGGCAATAAAAAACGCGAAACGCCGGACAGCGACCGTGACAAGCGGTGTTGTCCCACACTTCACGTTTTGGGTATGGCCCGCGTCAAAAACTGAGCGGGCTATGTAAGCGCGACCATCCCACCGACGGTGTTTCCGGCGGTTGCTATGTGCAACAGGAAACGCTGGCTGTTCGCCGGGACGAAGCTCCGGCAGATCGCACCTTTCATACGGTTATTATAGCACACAACTTGGCCGGAACAGGCAAGCGCCTGTTGCGGCGGATCTAGGCGTTGGCCGGTTCCGTCAGAGCGACGGGCGTGAGCCAGTTCCATTTGTCCTCGATGCGGCCGGAGATAATGCCGAAGAAGGCGTCTTGTATGGCTTTGGTGACCGGGCCGCGCTTGCCTTCGCCCACGGGCAGACGGTCGACGGAGCGCACCGGCGTGATCTCGGCGGCAGTGCCGGTGAAGAAGATCTCGTCGGCCAGGTAGAGCATCTCGCGCGGGATCGTCATCTCACGCACGTTGTAGCCCAGGTCTTTGGCGATGACGAAAGCGCAATCGCGCGTGATGCCGCCGAGGATGCTGTTGCCCATCGGCGGGGTGATCAGTTCGCCGTTCTTGACGAGGAAGATGTTCTCGCCGCTGCCCTCGCTGACATAGCCGTTGATGTCGAGGGCGATGCCTTCGTTGAAGCCGTTGTCTTTGGCCTCCATGACGACGTTTTGGCTATTGACGTATTGGCCGCCGATCTTGGCCAGGGCGTTGAGCGTGTCCGGGGCCATTCTGCGCCAACTGCTGACCTGCACGTCGACGCCGTTCTCCAGGGCATCGGCGCCGAGGTACGCGCCCCAGGGCACAGAGGCGAGGATGGCGTCTACCGGGCAGCCGCGGCCGTCTACGCCGAGGGTGTTGTAGCCGCGGAAGACGAGCGGGCGAATGTAGGCGCTGCGATGCTGGTTGGCGCGCAGCACGTCGGCGGTGACGGCCATCCACTCGTCGACGGTGAGCGGGCAGGGGATGCGAGCCACCTTGCAGCTAAAGAGCATGCGTTCGAAGTGCTCCGGCCCACGGAAGATGGCGGGGCCGTCCGCCAGTTCGTAGGCGCGCAGGCCTTCGAAGACGCTGCTGCCGTAGTGGAGCGCGTGCGTGAATACATGCACCTGCGCCTGATCCCACGGGATAATCTCGCCGTTCATCCAAATGAAGTCAGCCCGCATCGCCATTTTCCGTCTCCTTGGTGCTTATCCTGTAGACATTGCTTTGCACCGCGGGGGTGCAATGGCGGATATTATACAGGCGAAGGGGCCGGCTGTCATGTTTGCTTTTTGGCCGCGGTCAGGGCGAGGAGAGCAGGTGGTCGATGGCGCTGGTCAGTTCGCCCAGCGTGGAGGCGACGATGACGTTGTCGCAGTGCGGCGCGTAGCGAAGCATGTCGCTGTCGCCCGTCCCCCACAGCATGGGCGCTTCCGGGTTGAGCCAGATGGTGCGGCGGCTGCGGCGGGCCATGCGCGAGAAGATGTCGAGGCGCGGGTCGTTGTAGTTGTTGCGCCCGTCGCCCACCATGATAAAGGTGGTGCGGCTGTCGAGCGTGTCCAGGTAGTTGCGCGTGAAGCTTTCGAGGCTGTAGCCCAGGTCGGTGCTGTAGTGGCCCGGCGGCATGCGCACGAGGACCTCGTTGATGGCGTCTTTGGCCTGGCGTCCGGCGAAGTCGGGCGAGATGTATTCGAGGTGGTCGATGAAGGCGAAGGCGTGGGTTTTGGTCACCAGGTCTTGTAGGGCATAGACGAGGGCGAGCATCAGTTCGGAGCAGTGGCGCATGGAGGTGCTGATGTCGCAGATGACGACCAGCTTGGGCTTGAGCCGGTGGTTGCGGTGGCGCAGTTCAACGGGCGCGCCGCCGTATTTGAGGTTGGCGCGGATGGTGGCTTTGGCGTCCAGTTGGCCGTCTTTGGCGCGCTTCTGCCGCAGCGCGATGCGGCTGCGCAGGCGGTTGGCGAGGCGCGTCACCTCGCGGCGCAGTAGGTCCATGTCCCGGTCGGAAAGCGCGCCGAAGGGCAGGTCGAGCAAACCCTCGGCGGATTCCTGGCGTTCGGTCTCGCTCATGTTTTCGGCGATGCGTTGTCCGGCGTAGCGGCTCATCTGGTCTTGCATGGCCTGCTGGTTGGCCTTGAGCAGTTGTCGCATCTGATCGAGCCGCTCCTTACTCATGCCCATCTGCTGGAGCAGCTTCATCATTTCCTTCAGGGCGTCGCGCACCTCGTTGAACTTTAGCGCTTGCATCATGCGCCGCGCCATCCAGTCGCGGTAACGCAGGTCGTCCATGCGGTTCAGGCCGACCATCTGCCCCAGGCGCTGCAGCTCGCCCGGCGAAAGCTGCTCGCCGCGCAAGAGCTTTTCCATCATCTGGCGCAATTGCTGGTTGAACTGGTGCAGGGCTTGCGCCAGCATCTGGGCCTCTTGGGGCGACATGTCGCCGGTGAGGTCCATCATGGGCGGCGCGTCGCCGGAGTCGAAGAAGAGCGGGAACAGCTCATCGAAGACAGGCAGGCTCTCCGCATCTTTGACCAGGGTGGTGCGCAGACTGAGGCGAAAGGCGTCGCGCTGCTGGACGCCCAGGTCTTCGACGGCGCGGAAGGCGTCCGCGCTTTCGGCCAGGCTGACGCGCACGCCGCCGGCGCGCAGCGCGCTGATGAACTTGACTAGACGTTCTTCCATAAGTTCCTCCTTCCCGCCATCCTATCTGCCGTACTTCCGGACTGTCCCGCGGTCAGTCGCGCCAGCGGAACTGGCTGAGGTCGTCTTCCTCGACGTTGACGCCGCGCGATGTGATCTGGAGACGGCGCTGCACCTTGTGCAGATCGCTCTCGTGTTTGAGCAGCACGCTCATGGTGTTTTCCAGCGTGGCGGCGTCCAACTGCTTGGCGTTGAGCGCCACGAGGGACTTGGCCCAGTCCAGGGTCTCGCTGATGCTGGGCGACTTGCGCAGGTCCAGATCGCGCAGCTTTTGGACCAGTTCGACGGCCTGCCGCGCCAGCTTGGGGCTGAGCTCGGGGACCTTGAGGCGGACGACGGCCAACTCCTGGTCGACGTTGGGGTAGCCGATGAAGAGGTAGAGACAGCGGCGTTTGAGCGCTTCGCTCAACTCGCGCGTGTTGTTGCTAGTCAGCAGCACCAGCGGCCGATGTACTGCGGCTAGCGTGCCCAGTTCGGGGACGCTCACCTGGAAGTCGCTGAGCACTTCAAGGAGGAAGGCTTCGAACTCGGCGTCGGCGCGGTCGATTTCGTCGATCAGCAGCACGGTGGGATGCTCGCTCAGGATCGCCTGCAGCAAGGGGCGCTGGAGCAGGAAGCGCATCGAGAAAAAGACGTCTTCCTCGTCGGCCAGCCGGTCGGCGGCTTCGGTCAGGCTATTGGAGTCGGCCAGCGTCTCTTGCAGCTTGTCGCGCAGCAGTTGCGTGTAGAGCATCTGCTTGGCGTATTCCCATTCGTAGAGGGCTTTGGTTTCGTCTAGGCCCTCGTAGCACTGGAGACGGATCAGCTTGCGACCTGTGGCTGCAGCGATGGCTTTCGCCAACTCGGTTTTGCCCACGCCCGCCGGCCCTTCGGTGAGCAGCGGCTTGCCCAGTTGCTGGCTGAGATAGACGGTGGTGGCGATCTCGTCGCCGGCGATGTATTGCTGGTCGCCCAGCGCGCTCTTGACCTGTGCAGGAGATGAGTAGGACTGAATTTGGCTCACAGGGGAAGCTCCTTAGTCGCAACGCGACATACTCGGCCGAATCGTGCCCCAGAGTGTACATCATGGATCGCGGAATGTAAATCATCCTTAAGAGATTCTCATTTGGGCGCAGGGGGCCGGTTCGGTTGCACAGGGCGCGGCGCTGGGCTACAATCCAGCGAGAAGCGGCGAGAATTACCAACAAGACGGGCAATCATCCTCTAGCCCCATTTCCAGTCACATATCCAGCCAAACGCAATAGGCGAACCCTGATGAATAACGAAAAACTGGTGCAGTTCGTGCAGGAGCTCGTGCAGCGCCCCAGCTTGAGCGGTGAAGAAGGCGCGGCGGCGGCTCGCGTGCGTCAGGAGATGCTCGCGCTCGGCTTCGACAGCGTGCGCGAGGACGAGTACGGCAGCGTGGTCGGCGTGATCGAGGGCGCGCGGCCGGGCAAGACGCTGCTCTTTGACGGGCACACGGATACGGTGGGCGTGACGTCGGGCGTGCCCTGGCGGCATGATCCCCTCAGCGGCCTGATTGAGGACGGGGCTGTCTACGGACGCGGCAGCGCGGATATGAAAGGCGCGCTGGCTGCGTTCATCTACGCGGCCGCGGCCATCGACCGGCAAACGTTGGCAGGGCGCGTCGTCGTCAGCGCGTCGACGATGGAAGAGGTGCTGGAAGGCGTAGCCCTGGCCGCGGTGATGGCAGTCGAGCATCCCGATTTCGTGGTGATCGGCGAGTCGACCGGCCTCAACCTGAGCCGGGGCGGCCGCGGCCGCGCCGAGGTGCATCTGGAGACGATCGGCCGCCCGTCCCACTCATCGGCCCCGCATCTTGGGCGCAACGCGGTGCTGGATATGCTGCGCGTGGTGCAGGAGGCGGAGCGGATCGACTTGCCGGAGGACCCGTTCATGGGGCCGGCCATTCTGGCGCTGACGGACATCATTTCCGACCCTTATCCGGGGCACTCGGTGATTCCGAGCATCTGCCGCGTGACGTATGACCGGCGTCTGCTGCCGGGGGAGACGGCGGAGGATGTGCTGGCCGCGATTGCGGCGCGCCCAGGGTTGGAGGACATCCGCCTGAACGCGACCATCGGCGTCGGAGAGTACCGGACTTATACAGGCAAGGTCATGCGCCAGGAGAAGTTCTTCCCGGCGTGGGCGCTGCCGGAAGATGACGCCGCTGTGCAGGCCGCGCTGAGGGGGCTGCACGCCGCGGGGCTGCAACCCAAGATCGGAGCCTATCGCTTCTGTACGAACGCGGCCTACAGCGCGGGCGTGGCCGGCGTGCCGACGATTGGCTTCGGGCCGGCGACAGAGGCGGACGCGCACATGATCGACGAACGGCTGCGCATCGACGATCTGCTGGCGGCTGCGCGCGGCTACCGGGGCATCATCGAGGCTGTGCTGGCGTGACGTTCTTTGCCGGGAGGATTGCGGCGGCGCGCGAGGGGGCCGAATGTTCACCGAGACGGGACGCAGACGGATGTGCCTGGAATTGACGTCGATGACCGAGGAGTTTGCGCGGGAGATTGTGGGGTGGCGCTATCCCGGCCAATATGAGTTGTATAACAGCGCACCGAGCGATGTGGAAGAGGATGTGCAGGCGTTGCTGAAGGCCGAGAACGCCTATTATGCCGTGTGGAGCGACGAGTACGGTCTCTTCGGGTTCTGCTGTTACGGACCGGAAGCGCAGGCGCCTGGCGGCGATTACTCGAAAAAGGCGCTGGACGTGGGCTTGGGCATGCGCCCGGATTTGGCCGGCCGCGGCATGGGTCTGGTTTTCCTCGAGGCGATCTTGGCTTTTGCACGCGAGCAATATGGGGATGTGCGTTTTCGCGCCACAATTGCGGCGTTTAACGCGCGCTCGCGGCGCGTGTTCGAGAAGGCCGGCTTCCGTCACGAGCAGGCGTTCGCCTCTGCGGCCAGGCCGGGGCTGGAGTTTGTCGTCGTGGTGAAGGATCCGCTATCGGAGACGGCGGAGGACTCTCCGGGCGGCTAGGTCGCGTCCGCGCCGAATGCACGGGCAGTCTCCGTAGGCTTGACGTTGCGAGGCGGCTTGCGCGGGCGCAGCCGGCTTGTGGTCGTCGGTTCGGTTGGCGTCTCCTCCGGGGCGATGGGTTCTCCTTCGGGCGTCCAGGTAGGCTCCGGCGTGGGCGGCGCGGGCGTTTCCGCCGGTACGACCGGCTCCTGCGGCGTCCAGGTAGGCGTGGGCTGCTGCGGCGTTTCGGTGGCCGTCGGTTCCAACTCCGGTTCTGGTGTGGACGTGGGTTCCGGTTCGGGCGTCCATGTAGGCTCAGGCGTCGGCGGTTCCGGCGTCATGGTCAGGGTCGGCTCTGGCGTAAAGGTGAACGTCGGTTCCGGCGTGAAAGTCAGGGTGGGCTCCGGCGTCCAGGTTAACGTTGGCTCCGGCGTAGGCGTTGGCTGCTCTACGAAAACGCGTATGCGCGTTTCGTAGGTGTGGCCGAAGGTGTCTTGTACCACAAGACGCAGGGTGTGCGGCCCGTCGTAGAGGTCGCGCACGTCCCATTCGCCCAGGAAGCCGTCCAGTACAGGCGCGGAGAATGGGCCCGCAATGGGCAGGCTGAATGCGCCGGGGTCGTGGCTGACGCCGTATTCGAGGTGATAGGCGGCGAAGGCGGGCGCGTTGGCCGTGCCGTAGACCTGGACGACCCCGCTGACGACTTCGCCCTCGACGGGTTGGCGGATGGTCAACTCCGGCTCAAAGGTGAAGACGTCGCTGGCGTCGACCGGCGGCTGCGGAATGCCGTGCGCCTCGGCCCAATCGCGGTATTTCTCTGGGTAGACCTTGAAGATCTTCTCCTCAATTGCCTCATCCGGCGTGAACTCGGTGGCGAGGCGTCCGGTCAATTTGTCCAAGCGCACAATCTGATAGAGGTCCTGTTCCGGCGGGAGCGGGGGCCGGTCGTCGGCGAACCATTCGAGGCGTGAAGCGGGGCAGGCAGGCCCAAAACGGACGCCGGTGTCCGCGCATATCTCGATCTGGGAGACGCCCGGCGGCGGCGCGAAGCTCTCGGCCGGTTCCCCTGCCAGGGCCGCGGTCATAAATTGGTTCCAGATGGGGCCGGCCCCGCTGACGCCGGACAGCCCGATCATTTCGGAGTTGTCGGCGTTGCCGATCCAAACGCCGGCGACCAACTGCGGCGTGTAGCCCACGGTGAGGTTGTCGCGCACGTCGTTCGTCGTGCCCGTCTTGACGGCTGCAGGCCGGTCGAGGCGCAGAACAGAGTTGGCCCCGAAAGCGGGCATGCGCGCCTCGTTGTCCCTGAGTATGTCGGTGAGCAGAAAGGCGTCTGCGGCGCTGACGACCTGTTCTCCTGCGCCCGCGGCCGGCTGGCAGGGGCGGCCCTCGGCGACGTCACACAGAGCGCGGCCCTCGGCGTCGGCGATCTTGAGGATCGACACGGGCGATACGCGCTTGCCGCCGTTGGCTAGGATGCCGTAGGCCGCGGTCAGTTCGAGCAGCGGGATTTCGCCCGCGCCCAGGCTCAAGCCGAGGCCGTAGTCTGGGCGCGTCAGCGTGCTGATGCCCAGGCGTTGGGCGAGTTCCAGAAAGGCGGGCAGGCCGGCGGTTTGGAGGGCGCGCACGGCAGGGATGTTGTAGCTATTGGCGAGGGCGGTGCGCACCGTGACCATGCCGTGCTCGCGGTTGTCGTAGTTGGTGGGCACGTAGGGCGGGTTGGCCCCGTCCGGGAACGGTTCCTCGATATCGGCGATCAGCGTGCCGGGCGTCCACCGTTCGGCGGGCGGGCGCGAGGGCTGCTCGAACGCGGCCAGATAGACAAAAGGCTTGATCGAACTGCCGGGCTGGCGCGGGGCGAGAGCCATGTTAACCTGGCCATCGATCTCGACGTTGTCAAAGTCGGCGCTGCCCACCAAGGCGACGATCTCGCCGGTGCGCGGGTCGATGGCGACCAGGGCGCCGTTGGAGGCATTGTTGCCGGCCAAGAGCGCCACCTGTTCGGCGACGATGCGCTCTGCCGTCTCCTGCAATTGCGGGTCGAGCGAGGTGGTGACGTTGAGGCCGGTCTGGTAGAGGGCTTCTGGGCCGTAGAGGCTTTCCAACTGCTGGCGCACAAAGAGCGTAAAATGCGGCGCCTGAATGTCGAAGTTAGCGGGCGCGTAGGCGAGCGGCTCTTGCCAGGCGGCGTCGGCCTCTTGCGCGCTGATAAAGCCGTTTTCGACCATGAGGCCGAGGACGACCGACTGGCGCTCTTTGGCCCGGTCGGGATGGGTGTAGGGATCGTAATAGGCGGGCAGTTGCGGCAGGCCAGCCAGAAGCGACGCTTCGGCCAAGGTTAGCTCGGCGACGGGCTTAGCGAAATAGGTCTGGGCGGCGGCGTTGGCCCCGTAGGCCAGGTTGCCGTAGTAGAGTTCGTTGAGGTAGATGCTGAGGATGGTGTCCTTGTCGTAGCGGCGGCTGATCTCGGCTGACAGAACGGCTTCCTTCACCTTGCGCGTAACGGTCTGTTCGGGCGATAGAAAGACCATCTTGACCAACTGCTGCGGGATAGTGGAAGCGCCGGAGACGATATCGCGCTCGCGCAGGGCGTAATAGAGGGCGCGGGTCAGGGCGAGCGGATCGACGCCGGCGTGCCGGTAGAAGTTGGCATCCTCGGTGGCGATGGTGGCCTGGATCAAGTAGGGTGAGATCTGCTCCAGCGGCACGGCCACGCGGCGACCGGCGTTAGGGTCGAAGGTTTCGTAGAGCAGGTTGCCCTCGCGGTCGAGGATGCGCGTGCTCTGGAAGGCGCTGGCGCGGTTGAGCAACTCGCCCGGAGCGGGCAGCCCCGCGGCGACTGCTGCGTAGGCGGTTAGGCCGCCGCCGGCCGCGAAGAGCAGCACGATCACAAAGGTGAGGATGCCGCTGAAGAAGCCGGGCAGAAATCTGCCGGGGCGGGCGCGGCGGCTATGGCGGGCGGCGTCTTGCAGTTGGAAGTCGTGCATAGGGCGCGTGATGACCTAAGCTACAATTGCGACAAAGTGCGAAGCGGCGCAGAACTGCCGTCGGGCGATGCCCCTGCTGCGCGCTGTCTACTCAGGGCCACTGCCAGGGCAGCGTATTCTGGTAGACCCAGGCGGCGGCGTGCATCGCCTGGACGGCGATCAGCGGCAGCGCCGCCATCGCCAGATAGCGCGGGCGGGCGAAGCTGCGCGGCAGGAGATGCACCAGCAAGAGCGTCTGCGGGATGGCGGCTAAGCTGAACAGGTCCCAATCGCGCTGGCCGCCATAGTCGGGGTTCCACAGCCAGACGAAGAGCAGATAGAAGAGCCAGGCGGCGACGAGAAAGCGATAGTCGCTGCGGCCGTCGCGCGCGTCCGAGCCGGTTGTGCGGCGGGCGATGCGCGCCAGGAACAGCACAACCAGGCTGGGCGCCACGACGGGCGCAACGAGCAATTGCTCGTTGAGAAAGTCGCGCAGGTGCGGCCAACTGAACATCGTGTAGTGTTCCCATTTGGTCTCCGTGGTCCACAAGGGGACCAGCCAACGTCCGTCGCCGCCGCCGGGACGGTCAGTCGTCAGCAGGGCGGCGATGCCGTGGCCGCCCGTTTCCATGATGATCAGGGTAAGCGCCAGGCCTGCGGCCATCGGCGCGGCGATCTGTCCGATGACGTGATAGACGATCCGGCGGGCCGGTTTGTTTCCCGCCGCCCGCGCGGCCTGCGCCGTTTCCCAGCCGAGGACAAGCAGACTGGGCGCGAGGACGATGGTGCTGGGGTGCGCGGCGTTGGTGAGGGCGAGGGCGGTCGCGGCGTGCCAGAGGGGGCGCTTCCCGCGAGCGGCTTCGAGGCCCAGCCATAGGTAGATGAGGATGCCCGCGGCTGCGAAGCTATAGTTTTCGACATAGCCGAAGAAGAGCTGGATCAGGCCGAGGCTTGCCAGCAGGCTGAAGGTCAGCCAGGCCGGGGCTAGGCGCGCGTCACGGCAGAGCCGGAGCAGCGCGGCCAGGTAGACGACGCCGGCCAGCGGGCTGAGCAGGCGATAGAGCGGCATGGCGTCTTGCCACTCGACATAGGGCTGCGCGAGGAGCCAGGCGCGGCTATGCAGCCACACGTCCAGCGGCGCTTGCCAAGAATGCGTCAGGCGCAGCGCTTCGTCGGGCCAGGCGATGGTACGGGCGATGAGGTAGGCGTCGCCCCAGCGCGTGTGGGCGATGGGAAAGGCGAAGAAGGCGGCCATCAGCAGTACCGCGGCGACGGGCAAGGTGAGCGGAAGGCGGCTCATCGCCTGGCCCGTCGGACTTACCGGGAGATTCCGGTCGTCAGTTGGTTGCGTTGTAATTTCGCGAAACCAGAGCCAGGCGATGAGCAGTAGGATAGCGGCGACGCCAAGCGCGAACAGCCCCGGCGGCGCGTAGGTGATGGGCCAGAGGCCCCACCAGCGCGCCTCGGGGCTGCCGGCTTCGGGGATGGCGGTCGGCGTCGCCGGAAAGCGGCGCACGTAGATTTGCAGGCCGAGCAGCGCCAGGGCGACGAGGTGCAGCCCGGCGGCTAATGCCCGATCTCCGCCGCGCGCCGCGCGCTTACTCATGCGTCCGCAGGTGCGCCGAGCATGGCGGGGAACCAGTCCAGGTTGCGCTGGATGGCGTCCGCCAGCAGGCGCGGCTCGTTGATGGCGTGTCCTTGGCGCGGGTAGATGTACATGTCCACCGGTACGCCGCGGCGGCTGAGTGCGTTGAACAGAATCAGCCCCTGTTCCAGAGGTACGCGCTCATCAGCCGCCCCATGCTGGATGATGGAAGGCGTCTGCACGTTTTGAACGTAGGAGAGCGGCGAGTGCTGGCGATAGAAGTCGGGCCGTTCCCAGAATTCTCCGTTAAAGAAATCGGGGATGAAACTGGGCAGGTCTGCCGAGCCGCTAAAATGCAGGGGGTTCGTGACCGCGGCGCCGATGGAGGCGGCCTTGAAGCGCTGCGTCTGGGTGATGGTCCAACTGGTCATGTAGCCGCCATAGCTCCAGCCGCACACGCCCAGCCGCTCCGGGTCGGCGATGCCGAGTTCGATCACGGTGTCTACGCCTTGCTGCAGGTCGCGGTAGTCGCCGCCGCCCCAATCTTCCAGGTTGGAGAAGCGGAAATCCTTGCCGTAGCCGCCGCTGCCGCGCGGGTTGATGCGTAACAGCGCGATGCCGCGCTCGCACAGGGCGGCGGGCGTGTAGTAGTAGGGCGTGGCCGCAAATTGGCGTTGGAAGACTGCGGACGGCCCGCCGTGGACGTGCAGAAGCAGCGGCAGCTTTTCGCCGCTCGCCTCATCGTAGCCGGCGGGCAGGTAGAGGATGCCCTCGATGGTGAAGCCGTCGGGCGACTCCCAGCGCAGCAACTTGGTGCGCGGCAGCGGGCCGGCAGGATACGCCGCGGCCGCGGGTTGGGCGACCTTGTGCGGCTGCGCCTGCCCGTCCGGCCCCAGCAGATCCGCGGCATAGACGGCTTGCGGCTGATGGAAGTCCTCCATGACGAGGGCGAGGCGGTTAGCTGCGTTGAGGCTGCGTGCGGTGATGAGCGTGTCGGCGGCGACGGCGACGGCGGCGTCGGACCCATCCGCGGGCAGGAAAACGATCTGCGTGCTGAGGCCGGTCTGGTCGGCGACATAGACGCCGCGCCCCTCTGCGTCCCAGCCGATCAGGGCGGGATGCAGGTCGGAGGTAGGGGCCAGCCGGCGAGAGGGGCCGCCCTCGGCGGGGAAGAGATGGACATGGCCGCCGAAGGGCCAGTGGTTGTCTTCGATGCCGACCTCGCAGGCGATCCAGCGGCCGTCGGGCGAATAGGCGGGAGCGCCGTCGCGGTTGGGGACAGGGCCGAGGTCGAGCGGCTCTGCGCCCGGCGCAACGGAGACGACGCCGAGTCTCATGCTGGCCCAGGTGTCGAACAGGGGGCTGGCGCGATGGGTGTAGGCCAGGCGGCGACTGTCGGGGCTCCAGCCGAGGCCGACGACATGGCGACGGCCGGCGGTCAGCGCGCGGGCCGGGTTGAGGGGTTCGCCTGGGGCAGACACGTTTACGACGTGCAGTTGGGCGAAGTCGAAGTCGACGCGCCAGTGAACGACGTCATCGCGGCGGGCCTGGCGCTGCGTCTTCTCCGCTCCCCAGGGTGCGGCCAGGAAGGCGATCTGCTCACCGGAAGGGCTCCACTTGAACTGCGTGACGTCGCCGAGGTCTTCGCTGCCGGTGACGGGCCAGGCTTCGCCACCGTCTGCGGGCATGACCCAGACGCCGGTGCGGCCATTGGCGGGCGTTTTGCGCAGGAAGGCGATGCGCCGTCCGTCCGGGCTCCAGGCGGGCTGGGCCGCGCTCTCGCCGTGGGTAAGCTGTACGGGTGGGGATTGCCCGTCCGCAGCGGCGAGCCACACGGCATAGCGGAACTCGCTGGCGTTCTCGGTCATGTAGGGGAAGCGCACGGCGTAGACGACGCGTTGGCCGTCAGGAGAAAGGTCGACGCGATCGATCAAGGGATAGTGGATCAGGCCTGATGAGGTCCAGGTATGATTGGCCATGAGAAATCCGATCTAGTGATGTGGGCTGCGTGTATCGAAAAATCGAATATGATTGAATAGACGGTTAGACGTTTTCAAGTGCGTGGCGGAAGCTGCGCAGGCCATACCAGTTGGCGACGGCGACGAAGAGCAGCAGGATGGCGACGCTCAGCGCCGGCGGCAGCGAGCCGTTGTCGAAGAGCGTGTGGCGCAGGCCGTCGACGGCGTAGGTCGTGGGGTTGGCGTAGGCCAGCAGGCGCATCCACACGGGCATGGTCGCCAGCGGGTAGAGCGCATTGCTCAGGAAGAGCAGCGGCAGGTTGAGAAAGAAGAGCATGGTGTGGTAGCCGCCGATGGATTTGCTGCGCACGGCTACGCCGTTGCTGAAGCCGACAAAGCCCATGACGTAGAGCAGGAGAAAGACAAAGGCGCCGGCGAGTTGAAGCAGGCCGGTTTGAAGGCGCGCGCCGAAGAGCAGGGCTACGCCCAGGATGATGATCGATTGGATCAGGGTTTTGACCATGCCGCTGGCTGTGGATGCGAGCAAGACGCTCATGCGCGGGATGGGCGCGACGAAGTATTCTTTGAGGATGCCCTTGATCTTTTCTTCGAGCAGGGTCATGCCGCTGTTGACTGCGCCGCTGAGCGCGGTGAGCGCGATCATGCCGGGGGTGATGAAGGCGAGATAGCTGGCGCCGCCCAGCGTGCCGGCGTCGACCACATTCTGCATGCCCAGGGCGAAGGTAGCAACGAAGAGGAGGGGGAAGCCGAGCGTTCCGCCGATCTCCATCGAGTTGTGACGGAATTTGCGCATGTGTTTGACGAAGATGACCCAGGCGCCGCGCCACAGGCCATGCCATGCGGCGAGCGGCGAAGGGGCCGCGAGTCCCTGCGCATACCCGGCGGGCGCAGGCGTTTGCGCGTGATCCTGCCTTCGACTTTGCACACGACTGTGCATGGCATTCTCCCTGCCGAACTAGGCCAAAATCTGCGGGTAAGTGTACCTAAGGCGCGGGCAAATGGGAAACCTGGCGGCATGCGTCACGAGTCATAGGCAACGAGCTAGGGCAACGAGCTAGGCGTCACGGTTCAGGCTGCTGCATACGAAATATGGTTGCGCCTGCAGCGCAACTGGTGTAGAGTACGAGAGGCGTGTTAAGCCAGGATCGGCAATGCGGCGGCGATAAGAATTCGCCAGGCTTGACCTCGCCGCCTGTTTGCGGGCGGCGACAGCCAAATCAATAGTGTTCGGAAAACAGGTAAAGATTTGCGCAATCGGAAAGCGCGCTGCTATAATCGCCCTACTGTCCGAGGGGGGACCACGGCGGCGATAGCTTGGCGCTGCACAGGCGTTAGGATGTGGCGCAGATGAACGGAGGAGAACAGCGTATAGACCTCTGGCGATTAAGCCGGGGCCTTTTATTGTTTCTCGTCGTTCCGTTTGGATTAGCGATTGCCGGCGACATTGTTTTCGGGGTCTGGCCGATCTTAACCATCGCCGCGGTTGGATTGGCGTTTCCCGTCGCAGGGTTTGTCGTCATCCGCTCTGCCCTGCAGGAGATGGAGCGAGTCATCCGGGCGGTAGCGCCGACGGAGGACGCTGAGGACAGGAGATTCAACGCTGCGCCGCATGAGGCGATGATGGACGTTTCTTCGCGCGGCGCGCAGGTTGCGGACTAGATGCGGGCTGAAGTCAAGAAGTCAAAGCGCCGGCAGACCGTATAGGCAGATGCTTGTGCACTGCCCACTTCCCGAAGGGGTAAGCGAGCATGGAATCCGAGCAGAACAAGAATTTCTTCGAGAAAAGCTACGACCGAATGGCGGATTATGTTCGACGGAACCCGCGGCGGAGCGCCATTTATGCCGGGTCATTTGTGCTGTTTCTTGCCGGCTTCTTTATCCCTGTCGATCCGCCGCATGTGTCGCTGTCGGGCGAACCGGTCTTTTCCGACGGGCCGGCATGGCTGACCAACTCGTTGATCATGACGGTCATTGTCGACCTGATTATCATCGTGATGGCGCTGGTCGCGACCGTGCGCATGAAGGAGATCCCCGGCGGTTGGCAGAACCTGATGGAAGCGATGTTGGAGTATTTGTACGGTCTGAGCGAAAGCGTGGCGGGGCGAGAGGCGCGTCGATTTTTCCCGTGGGTGGTGACCATCTTCCTGCTGGTGATCGTCAGCAACTGGTCGGGCTTGATCCCCGGCGTAGGCAGCGTCGGCTTTTATCACGGTGAGGCGGCGGGCGAGCATGCAATGGTTGCCGGCGCGCAACTGGCGATGGCCGACGGCAAGTTGATCCTGACGGAATCCGCCGCGACCGATGCGGCGGCCGCGGGCGCCGAGGAAGGCCACGCTAAGTTTGTCCCGTTCCTGCGCGCGCCCAGCGCCGACCTGAACCTGACCTTCGCCCTGGCGATTATCACGATGGTGATGGTGCAGGTGTGGGGGGTGAAAGCGCTCGGCGCGGGCTACTTCGGCAAGTTCTTCACCTTCCGCGGCGAAGGCTTCATGCGCTTCATCAACGCCTTTGTCGGCATCTTGGAGTTGATCAGCGAGTTCTCGCGGGTGATTGCGTTTGGCTTCCGTCTCTTCGGCAATATCTTCGCAGGCGAGATCGTGTTGGCGACGATGGCGTTCCTCATCACGTTCTGGCTGCCGATCCCGTTCTATGTGTTGGAAATATTCGTCGGGTTTGTGCAGGCGCTGGTCTTTATGATGCTGGCGCTGGTCTTTTTCAGCATGGCGACGATTAGCCATGAGCACGAGCATGGGCATTAGCCTGCGGTTGTTGCGACGACAAATCGTTGCACCGGAACGCATACACATTTCATTACAGTGAAGGAGAGAAGCAATGGATGTTGAGGCCCTGAAGCAACTGGGTGCTGCGCTTGCAATCGGTCTGGGGACGATCGGCCCCGGCATCGGCATTGGTTTGATCGGTTCCAAGGCGATGGAAGCCATGGGCCGCAATCCTGAAGCTTCCGGTACGGTGCAGACAAACATGATTCTGGCGATCGCCTTCGCCGAGTCGATGGGCATTTTCGCTCTGGTTATCGCGCTGCTGCTGAAATTCGTCTAGTCGCAGAGGGGCGTACTGGAGACTGCCGTCGCGAGATGGCGGGAAAGGGCGCTGCATTCACCGAAAGGGAGGCTCATTTTGGATCAGCTTGGCATCAGTGGCGGCCTTCTGGTTTCACAGATCATCAACTTCGTGCTGCTGATGGTCATCCTGCGCCTGGTCCTGTATGGACCGGTCATGCGCATGTTGGACAGGCGCAAGGAGCGGATCGCGCAGAGCATGAAGGACGCGGAGCGGGTAGCGGCTGCCGCGCAGGAGGCGGAGGCGGACAAGGCGCAGATCATCGACGCGGCGCGACGCGAGGCCCAAGATATCCGGGCGCAGGCGACGCGCGATGCAGAGAAGATCGCCCAAGAGATTCGTTCGCGCGCCGAGCAGGAAGCCGCCGAAGTGCGCATCAAGGCGCAGGAAGATGCGGAGAAGCAGGCGGCGAACGTCTTGGCCGGGGCCAATAAGCAGATTGCCGAACTGGCGATTTTGGCGACCGAGCAGGTGTTGGGCCGCGAGTTGGCGAATAAGAGCGAGCAGGAACGCTTTGTGACGGAATTCTTGGCTCAGTACGGCGGGGGCAAATCTTCATGAGCGACAAGAGCGCGAAGTCGCAGCGCTATGCGCTAGCCGTGTTTCAGGCCTTGATCGAGAAGTGGCAGACGGCTCTGGCCGACGTGTCTGCGGCCTTGAGCAAGGACCAGGACCGTTACTCGCGCTTGATGGACGGCAGCCGCACACTTGAGGAACGCGTGGAGGCGCTGGAAGGCGTCCTGCCCGCCGACGCGCCGCCGGAGATGGTGAACCTGCTTAAGCTGATGCTGCAAGAGGGCGACATGGATTTGCTGCCCGAAGTGTCGGCGGCGCTGGGGCAGGCTGTCACCGGCGGCAGGCCGCCTGTGCGCGCCGAGATCACCAGCGCTGCGGAGTTGTCGGACGCTCACAAGCAGGCCTTGCAACAGGCTTTGACGCAGCAGTTTGGCGAGGATCTCGTATTCTACTTTGGCGTAGACGCTTCCCTTATGGGAGGGCTGCGCGTGCGTGTGGGCGACCGGCTGATCGACACTTCGGTGGCGACTCGCCTGGCCGCGCTGCGTGAGTCGTTGGCATCTGTTGTTCGCTGACAGCAAAACGGCGGCGGAGGCGCGGGCGGCATTTGTCCCATATCCGTCCTGTCTAGGCGCGGCGCGGCCGTGCTGCGTCGCATGCCCAAGGTCGCCTGTGGCGCTGTGAGGGAAAGATCCGACCAGGAGGAAAAACTACAGTGGCTGTGCAAACGAACGATCTCGCTACACTGCTAAAAGACCAGATCCTCAATTTCAAGCCGGGCCCGAGTCAGGTTGACGTGGGCGAGGTCACGGAGATCGGCGACGGCATCGCCCTTGTCTCCGGTTTGCGCGGGGCGCTGGCCGGCGAGTTGGTGGAGTTCACCAAGAACGGCGTGCTGGGCATTGCGCTCAATCTCAACGCAGACTCGGTCGGCATCATCATCATGGGCGAGTACCAGGATATTCGCGAGGGCGACCTGGTGCGCAGTACGGGGCGCATTGCTTCGGTGCCTGTGGGCGACGCCTTGATCGGCCGCGTGGTGAACGCGGTGGGGCAGCCGTTGGACGGCAAAGGCCCGATCGAGACTGATTCCTACCGCAATGTCGAGCGCATCGCCCCCGGCGTGATCATGCGCCAGCCGGTCGATACGCCGGTGCAGACCGGCATCACGGCGATCGATGCGTTGATCCCGATCGGTCGCGGCCAGCGCGAGCTGATTATCGGCGACCGGCAAACAGGCAAGACGGCCATCGCCCTGGACACGATTATCAACCAGGCCGGTCAGGACCTGATCTGCATTTATGTGGCTATTGGGCAGAAGCAGTCCAGCGTGGCGCAGGTAGCGAGTACGCTGGAGAAGTACGGCGCGATGGAGCATACTATCGTGGTCAGTGCGCCGGCTGCGGACCCGGCGGCGCTGCAATATTTGGCGCCGTTCGCCGGCATGGCGATGGGCGAGGAATTTATGGAACAGGGCCGCGACGCGTTGATCGTGATTGACGACCTGTCCAAGCATGCGCAGGCCTATCGCCAAGTGTCGCTGCTGCTGCGCCGTCCGCCTGGCCGCGAGGCGTACCCCGGCGATGTGTTCTATCTGCATAGCCGTTTGTTGGAGCGCGCTGCGCGCCTGTCCGACGAGTACGGCGGCGGCAGCTTGACCGCGCTGCCCATCATCGAGACGCAGGCCGGCGACATTTCGGCCTATATTCCCACCAACGTGATTTCGATCACGGACGGGCAGCTCTTCTTGGAGAGCGACCTGTTCTATGCGGGCGTGCGCCCGGCCCTGAACGTGGGCATTTCGGTGAGCCGCGTGGGCGGCTCGGCGCAGACGCGGGCTATGAAAAAGGTGGCCGGTCGCCTCAAGTTGGAACTGAGCCAGTTCCGCGAGTTGGCGGCATTTGCGCAGTTCGGCAGCGACCTGGATGCGGCGACGCAGCGGCAGCTTGACCGCGGCCGGCGCATGCAGGAGATGCTGAAGCAGCCGCAATACCAGCCGCTCTCTTTGGACAAGATGGTGGTGAGCCTGTGGTCCGTAGGCAACGGCTACGTCGACAAGGTTCCTGTGGAGGCTGTCGGCCAGTGGGAATCCGATATGCACGCCTACTTGGCGGCCAATCATCCGGAGATCGGCCAGTCCATCATGCGCACCAAGGACCTGACGGCCGAGACGGCTGAAGCGCTTGGGTTGGCGCTGGAGGATTTCAACCGCACCTGGAGCCCGGCGGCAGAGCGCTGAGCGACGCAGCGGGGAGCGCGGGCAGAGGACAGAGGCTGAACAGCTAAAGCGAGGTTGAACCCTTGGCTAGCACGCGAGAGATACGAAGGCGCATCCGTTCGGTACGGAACATTGCGCAGGTGACAAAGGCGATGGAGGCGGTTTCCGCCGCCAAGATGCGCAAGGCGCAGCAACAGGTGTTGGCGACGCGCCCCTATGCGGAGCAGGCCGCCGAGGTGTTGGCCTATATCGCGCGCCTGCCCAATATCGACGATGAGCTGAATCCGCTGATCCAGCCGCGGCCGGTGGTGCGGCGCGTGGGCATTCTACTTATAACGGCGGACCGCGGGTTGGCCGGCGGCTTTAACGCCAACGTGATTCGCCAGGCGGCGCGCTTTATGCGCCAGCGTCGCGAAGCCGGCAGCGAGGTTAGCGTTGTCACCGTAGGGCGCAAGGGGCGCAACTACTTGCTGCGCTACGACCCGGTGGTGCGCGCTGAGTTTGCGGGTATGCCCGACAGCCCCACGGCGCGCGATGTAGGACCGATCACGAATATCTTGGTGGAGGACTTCACGCAGGGATATTTCGATGAAGTCTACATGATTTACACCAAGTTTCGCAATACGGTGGTCCAAGAACCGACGACAGAGCGGTTGTTGCCGATTGAGCCGGCGGAACCGCATGTGACGATGGCGCCTGAGTACATTTTCGAGCCGTCTCCCGAGGCGGTGTTGAAAGAAGTGCTGTACGGCTTTACCGAGGTGCAGGTGCTGCAGGCCGTGTATGAGTCTATCGCCAGCGAGTTTTCGGCTCGCATGGTGGCGATGCGCAATGCGACGGAAGCAGCCGAGGAACTGATCGATACCCTGACTTTGACTTATAACAAGGCGCGCCAGGAAGGCATCACCAACGAGCTGATGGATATTATCGGCGGCAGCATTGCCCAGGAAGCGGCCTAAACGATCCGAGAGTGTTAGTGCGTGGCGAGGAGGCTCGAAGTGCCCAGTGAGCTTGTAGGAACCGTTCAAAGCGTAATTGGACCGGTGGTTGACTTTCAGTTTCCGGAAGGCGAACTGCCCGAAATTTACGATGCCGTCATGGTGACGATGGATGACGGCACGCTGCAGACGTTCGAGGTGGCGCAGCAGCTTGGCAATAACGTAGTGCGCTCAGTGTCGATGGGCAGCACGGACGGTCTGCGACGAGGGATGCGGGCCGTATCGCAGGGGCAGCCCATCACCGTGCCCGTCGGCCCGGCGACCCTGGGACGCTTGTTCAACGTGACGGGCGATCCCATCGACAATAAGGGCGAGATGGACTCGGCGGAACGAGCGCCGATCCATCGCAGGCCGCCTACGTTCGAGGAACAGAGCGCGCAGGCCGAACTGTTCGAGACGGGCGTCAAGGTCATCGACTTGATCGCACCCTTCACCCGCGGCGGCAAGACCGGCATCTTCGGCGGCGCCGGCGTGGGCAAGACGGTCGTCATCCAGGAGCTGATCCACAACGTGGCCGAGTTCCACAGCGGTTATTCGGTGTTCGCCGGGGTGGGCGAGCGCAGCCGCGAGGGCAACGACCTGATGCGCGAAATGATCGAGTCGGGCGTCATCGAGTCGACCGTGATGGTTTTCGGGCAGATGAACGAGCCGCCGGGTGCGCGCTTACGCGTGGGCTTGACGGGCGTGACCATGGCCGAATACTTCCGCGATGAGGGCCGCGACGTGCTGCTCTTCATCGACAACATTTTCCGCTTCGTGCAGGCCGGTTCCGAGGTTTCGTCGCTGCTGGGACGCTTGCCCAGCGCGGTGGGCTATGCGCCGACGTTGGGCACGGATATGGGCGAGTTGCAGGAGCGGATTACGTCGACGCGCAAGGGCGCGATCACATCGATGCAGGCCGTGTATGTGCCGGCGGACGACTATACGGACCCGGCGCCGGCGACGACCTTTGCGCATCTGGACGCCACGATTACGTTGCAGCGCAGCTTGGCCGACCAGGGCCTCTACCCCGCTGTGGACCCGCTCGGCTCGACCAGCCGGATTTTGGACCCGCTGATCGTCGGCCCGGACCATTATAATGTGGCGCGCCAGGTGCAGCAGACCTTGCAGCGCTATCGCGATCTGCAGGACATCATCGCCATCCTAGGCGTCGAGGAGTTGAGCGAAGACGACAAGATGACGGTAGCGCGGGCGCGTAAGATGCAACGTTTCCTGACGCAGCCGATGTTCGTCGCCGAGCAGTTTACGGGGCGGGCGGGCAAATTCGTTAAGATCGAGGACACGGTGCGCGGCTTCCGCGAGATTCTGGAAGGCAAGCACGACAGCGTGCCGGAGGCCGCCTTCTATATGGTGGGCGGCATCGAGGAAGCGCTGGAGGCTGCGGAGCGGCTTCGGGCCGAAGGCTAGACGCTATGTCGATTCAGGTGGACATCGTAACGCCGGACAAGAGACTGGTTTCGGATGTGGTGGACAGCATCACGCTGCCCGGCGTCGAGGGGCAGATGGGCATCATGCGCGGGCATGCGCCGTTGCTTTCGACGCTGGACATCGGCGAGATCGTGTTGCACCGCGGGACGAACGTCGAGTATATCGCGGTGACAGGCGGCGTGGTCGAAGTGCGCCCCGACAAGGTGACCATCCTGGCTGTGGCGGCTGAACAAGAGGCGGAGATCGACATCGAGCGCGCCGAGGCTGCCCGCGAGCGTGCACGGCAGTCATTGGCGGCGAATCCGCCGCCGCAGCGCCATGCAGAGGCGGTGAGGGCGCTGCAGCGCAGCAACCTGCGGCTGCGCGTGGCGCAACGGAGACGGCGCGAGCGAGGGCCGACGTTCCGCGAAGATTAGGCTGCGGGCGCCGGTCGCCGGGGCGTGCAGCGTACTGCTGTGGACCGGGCCTGACTTTATGTGGGGCCCGGTTTTTGTTTTCGTTGTGTGCGGGCGCGATGAGTAGGCAAAAACTTCTGGGACGCACCCCGCTGAGCTTCGTATTGATGAGGTTGGGGCAGGATTGGTATAATGGCGATCTGAAGTGCGTTCGGCAGAGGCCGGCCAACCATAATCCACACGCGTGTTGCGCTGCGCGGGAAGAAACCTATGTTTGAGAAGCACATTGGCATCGATCTCGGGACGGTAAACGTACTCGTGCATGTAAAGGGCCGGGGCATCGTCATGCACGAGCCGTCGGTCGTGGCGATCCGCCTGCGCGACAACAAGATGGTCGCGGTGGGGCATGAAGCCTATGACATGCTGGGCCGCACGCCGGAGAGCATCGAGGTGGCGCGCCCCATGCGCGACGGCGTGATCGCGGACTTCGTTGTGACCGAGGCCATGCTGCGCTATTTCATCCAGGCGATTGTCGGCAATCTGAACCCGTTGTTGGGGCCGATCTTCAAGCCCAAGGTGATGATCAGCACGCCAAAGGGCGTGACGAGCGTAGAAGAGCGCGCCGTTCACGACGCAGCGATGCAGGCGGGCGCGGGCGCGGCCTATCTGATCCCGGAGCCGTTGGCCGCGGCCTATGGCGCGGGGTTGCCGATTGGCACGCCGACAGGGAATATGGTGGTGGACATGGGCGGCGGCACCACCGAGGCCGCAGTCGTTTCGATGTATGACATCGTGGTGTGGAGCAGCGTGCGCGTGGGCGGCAACCGCTTCGACGAGTCCATCGTCAACTACATCCGCAAGAAGTACAACTTGTTGGTGGGCGAGCAGACGGCGGAGGAGATCAAGATCGGGATCGGCAGTGCGCTCCCCGTGGAAGAGGAGCGGTCGATGGAGGTGCGCGGGCGCGACCAGGTGACCGGCTTGCCTAAGATCATGCAGATCACGAGCAGCGAAGTGACCGAGGCTATGGCGGAGCCGCTGCAGGCGGTAGTCAGCACCGTGCGCGCTACGCTGGAGAAGACGCCGCCGGAGTTGGCCGCGGACATCATCGACCGCGGCATGGTGTTGACGGGCGGCGGCGCGCAGTTGCGCAACATCGCCAACTTATTGACGCAGGAGACGGGCGTGCCCTGTTACGTGGCGGAGAATCCGATTGCCTGTGTGGCATTGGGAGCGGGCCGCGCCTTGGAGAATTACGAGATCATGCGGCGCAGCCTGCCGATCGTACCCGCCTAGCCAGGCGTGCGGCAGTCTACGGTGCATAGGCGAGAATCCTCTCCACTCTGATTTTGGCTTTGCTGGGAAGATGCATTACAATTGAACGAGCGTACGCGGCTTGCGACGATTGGATGTGCCCCGGCTTCTCATGTTTTATTCTGCAGCGCAAAACCACCAACACAATCGAGGCGACGAGTGACACGCGAACCTGTTTCGACGCGCCAGGCGCCCGCGGCGATCGGCCCGTATTCGCAGGCGATCAAAACGGATACGCTGGTATTTGCATCCGGTCAATTGGGAATTGATCCGCAGAGCGGTCAACTGGCGGCAGGCGTAGAGGCGCAAACGCGCCAGTCTATTCGAAATTTGGCGGCAGTTTTGGAGGCGGCCGGCAGCAGTTTGGAACATATTGTGAAAACCACAATCTTTGTAGCGGACATGGCGGATTTTGCTGCGGTCAATGGGGTATATGGGGCAGCCTTTACGGGGGCGCCGCCTGCTCGCAGCACAGTCCAAGCGGCGGCATTGCCGCTGGGCGGGCTGGTCGAGATCGAGGCGATTGCGCTGTTGCCGTAAGGACGCCCGCCGCGCTCCGCACAATTTTTCGGAGAGGCGGATATTCGGAGAGGCGGATATTTGTATCGCGCGTGTATTGCCAATATAATTTGGGCAATTCTATTTTCTGGAGGAAGTTTTATCCCTTATGAACACCGGTCACGCAGCAGTTGATCTATCCATGTACCCCACCTTGGCAGGCCTAGAGCAAGAGGAACAGAGCGATAAGCCGCATCCGATGGCTCTGTTGCTCGACGAGATCGAAGAGTCGTTTCTCGCTCCGCAGGCTGGGGAAATCCGCAACGGCACCATCGTAGACAAGCGGCCGCACGAGCTTTTGGTCGATATCGGCTTTAAGTCGGAAGGCATTGTGAACGGCCGCGAGATGGATCGGATTCGCGAGATGCTCGATTCGCTCGACGTCGGCGATGAGGTGCCGGTCTATGTGATGCGCGAGGACCGCGAAGGCAACCTGATGCTCAGTATCAGCCGGGCGCAGGCCGAGAAGGATTGGGAACGGGCTGAGGAGTTGATGCAGTCGCAGACTGTGTTTGAGGGCGATGTCGCTGCGCATAACCGGGGCGGCGTTATCGTCAAGATCGGCCAGGTGCGCGGGTTCGTGCCGGCCAGCCAGTTGAGCTCCGAGAGCCAGAGCCAGAGCATTGAGGACGCCGAGAATGCGGACGACCGTTGGGCGAACCTGGTGGGCCGCACCCTGATGTTGAAGGTGATCGACATCGATCGGCGCCGCAACCGCCTGATCCTCTCTGAACGTTTGGCTGTGCGCGAATGGCGTCGCCAGCAGAAGGAACAGCTCCTGGAGACGTTGAACGAGGGCGATGTGTATGACGGCGTGATCAGCAGCATCGCTGATTTCGGCGCCTTCGTCGACTTGGGCGGAGCAGACGGTCTGATCCATCTGAGCGAGCTGAGCTGGAACCGGGTCAACCATCCGAGCGAGGTTGTGAAGGTGGGCGAGGAGGTCAAGGTTCAGATTCTGAGCGTTGACCAAGAGCGACGGCGCATTGGCCTGAGCCTGCGCCGGCTGCAGCCCCAGCCCTGGGACCTGGTGGAGGACCACTATGAGGTGGGGCAGATCGTGCGCGGTCGCATCACCAAGCTGGTCAACTTCGGCGCCTTTGCCCGCCTGGACAAGGACGGCATCGAGGGGCTGATCCACGTCAGCGAGCTTGCCGAGCATCGCGTCAATCACCCCAAGGAGATCGTGGCGGAAGATCAGGAATATGACCTGCGCATCATCCGCATCGATGTGGACCGACGGCGCATGGGCCTGAGCCTGAAGCAGGCGCAGCCGCCTAGCGAGAGCGGCGTAGAGGTGGATTGGCGAATCGCGCCGAGCGAGGAGTCGTCCGAGGCGGAAGAGCCGGACGCTGAGGAAGAGGGCGTTGTGTCCGCGATCGAGGAAACGACGGAGGCCGTCGCCGGCTAGCAATGCGGCGTTGATGCAACAATCGAATCGCTGAGAACGGCGAGGACGCCTGTCACAGGCGTCCTCGCTTCTTGTTGTGTTGCCGGCGCTGCCGGCAGCGGGAACTGGGGGAAGCGTTTATCCGTCGTGATAGTATCCGTCGTGATAGATAGAGGCTGTCGCCTGCTGTGAAGGCTGGTTGGCAAGGGCGATTGTCAGGCTCGAAAATCGGATTGACGGTTGACAAAGGCTTGCGCGTGTCGTTACAATGAAGACAGATAGAGGCAGGGTTTTGACTGATGCCGGCTCGTTCAGTTTTCCTCGATGCGCCTATCGTCCGCTTCACAAAAGGGGAACTTAAGTTACGGCAAAGTGTGGCTTGTGCTGATACACTTGGCGTTGCCTGATGAATCAGCGGTGTATAGATATCGGGGATAACCACAATGTCTGACAAACTTGATCGTTTTACGAAGCGCGCACGGCGGGTTCTGACCCTAGCGCAGGAAGAGGCGCTCCGTTTAAACCACAACTATATCGGGACCGAGCATCTATTGCTGGGCCTGGTGCGGGAAGAGAACGGCGTCGCCGTCAAGGTGTTGCGCGAGTTGGGCGTGGAACCGGGGCAAGTGATTCGCGCCGTAGAGCGAACAGTGGGGCGAGGCGAGCGGGCGCCGTTCGGCAAGCCAACACTGGCCCCGCGCACCAAACGCGTAATCGAGTTGGCAGTCGACGAAGCGCGACTGATGGGCCACCACTATATCGGCACTGAGCATCTGCTCTTGGGGCTGGTGCGCGAGGGCGAAGGCATTGCCGTCAACGTCTTGCGCGGGCTGGGCGTCAACCTGGACCGGGTGCGCACGCAGACGGCGCGCAATATCTTGCAGACCCAAGCCGCCCAGTCGAAAGACAAGCAGAAGAAGGAATCGAAGACTCCGCTGGTCGACCAGTTGGGGTTTGATCTGACGGCGGCAGCCGAAGAAGGCAAGCTGGACCCGGTCATCGGCCGGCAGACCGAGATCGAGCGCATGATTCAGATTCTGAGCCGGCGCACGAAGAACAACCCGGCCCTGATCGGCGAGCCCGGCGTGGGCAAGACGGCGATCGTCGAGGGATTGGCGCAGCGCATCATCGAAGGCAACGTGCCTGAGCCTCTGCTCAACCGGCGCCTGGTCATGCTGGATGTGGGCGGCCTGGTGGCGGGCACCATGTACCGCGGCCAGTTCGAGGAGCGCTTGAAGAAGGTTATCGAGGAGATCGTCCAGTCCGGCGCTATCTTGTTCATCGACGAGGTGCACATGCTGGTGGGCGCAGGCGCGGCCGGCAGCAGCGTCGACGCGGCGAATATTCTCAAGCCGTCGTTAAGCCGGGGCGAACTGCAGGTGATCGGCGCCACGACGCTGGACGAGTATCGCAAGTATATCGAGAGCGACGCGGCGTTGGAGCGGCGCTTCCAGCCCATCTTGGTCGAGGAGCCGTCGATCGAAGAGACGGTCGAGATCTTGCGCGGGGTGAAAGCTCGCTATGAGGAACACCACAAGCTGTCGATTTCGGACGAGGCGCTGACGGCGGCGGCCCATCTGGCGGCGCGTTACGTGCCGGATCGCTTCATGCCCGACAAGGCGATCGACCTGATCGACGAGGCGGGCAGCCGCGTGCGCATGTACAAGACGCCCCATGCGGCCAATTTGCGCGAGACCTTCATGAACCTGAAGAAGTTGCAGCGGGCGAAGGAAGAAGCGGTGGAAACCCAGCGCTTCGACGACGCCATTGACCTGCGCTATCGCGAGGTGGAGTTGGAGGCCAAGCTCAATGAGCTGCGCGAGGGCTGGAACGAGACGTCGAACCAGCCGCAGGTGACGCCGGAGGACATCGCCGAGGTCGTCGCCATGTGGACGGGCGTGCCTGTGAGCCGCATTGCCGGCGAGGAGCGCGAGCGCCTGCTGGAGATGGAAAAGGTGATGCGCAAGCGGGTGATCGGCCAGGAAGAGCCGATCCGCGCGCTGAGCCGAGCGGTGCGCCGGGCGCGGGCCGGGCTGAAGGACCCGCGGCGGCCCATCGGCAGCTTCATCTTCCTTGGGCCTACGGGCGTGGGCAAGACTCTCTTGGCGAAGACGTTGGCCGAGTTCCTTTTCGGCAGCGAAGAGGCGCTGATCAAGCTCGACATGAGCGAGTTCATGGAGCGCCACAACGTCAGCCGCCTGGTGGGCGCGCCTCCGGGTTACGTGGGCTATGAGGAGGGCGGCCAGTTGACCGAGGCTGTGCGCCGCCGCCCATACAGCGTGATCTTGCTCGACGAGATCGAGAAGGCGCATCCCGAGGCCTTCAACATGTTGCTGCAAATTATGGAAGACGGCTATCTGTCGGACGCCAAGGGCCGGCGCGTCGACTTCCGCAACACGTTGATTCTGATGACGAGCAACATCGGCGCCAAGCTGATCCAGGGGGCCAACAAACTCGGCTTCGCCATCACCAAGGAAGAGGACGAGGTCTCGCGCGAGAATGAGTACGAGACCATGAAGGCGAAGGTGATGGACGCCCTGAAGAAGACCTTCCGGCCTGAGTTCCTCAACCGCCTGGACGGCGTGATGGTCTTCCGCAGCCTGTCGCGCGAGGAGATCGCCATGATTGTGGAACTGGAATTGCAGCCGCTGCGCATGCAACTGGCCGAGCAGGAGATCACGCTTGTGCTGACCGATGCGGCGCGACATGCGATTGCCGGGGCGGGGTATGATCCCGAATATGGGGCGCGACCGCTGCGCCGGGTGATCCAGAACCGCATTCAGGACCCGTTGAGCGAAGCGTTGTTGGCGAACAAGTTCGTGCCGGGCGACACCGTCCAGGTCGACTATGGCGAGACGACGCGCGAGGACGAGAGCGTGGGCGAGGACTTTGTCATCGACGTGATCGACCATGCCGATGTAGATGGGGGCGAGTCTGAGACGGCGCAGGCAGTCGAGGCGATGCTCCAGTAGCGCTCATCGGCGGATTCTATACCAAAGGGATAGCGACGGGCCTGCGCAAGCAGGCCCGTTTTGCTTAACGCAGGGGGGCGGAAAAGGCGGGTCGCAGTTTTGGCGAAAAGCCCTTCTCGCCCGTATGATGTAGATACAACCGCCGAACAAACGCAAAATGCACAGCGAGGAAGGGACTGGCTCCATGAGCGAGCGTGTTGGATATGTAGGCCTTGGCATCATGGGACGCGGCATGGCGCATAATCTGCTTAAGGCGGGCTTTGCGCTGCGCGTTTGGAACCGGACGGCGAGCCGCATGGATCCTCTTGTCGAGGCCGGCGCCGAAGCCGGCGAGAGCCCGGCGGATGTGGCGGCCAAGAGCGATATTGTGATCATCTGCGTCAGCGATACGCCCGATGTGGAGGCCGTGGTGCTGGGCGAGAACGGCATCATACACGGCGCCAAGCCGGGGACGCTGGTCATCGATTGCAGCACGATCAGTCCAAGCGCCACTCGCCAAATGGCGGCGGCGCTGAAAGAGACGGGCGTCGCCATGCTGGATGCGCCGGTGAGCGGCGGCAGCGAAGGCGCGGCCAAAGGCACGCTGAGCATCATGGTCGGCGGCGATGCGCAGCAGTTCGAGCGGGCTCTGCCGGTGTTCCAGGCGATGGGCAAGACGATTACGCATGTCGGCCCCAATGGCGCCGGGCAGACCGTCAAGTTGGTGAACCAGGTGTTGCTGGTGGGCAATACGCTTGCCATGAGCGAGGCGCTGATGTTCGCCCAGGCGGGCGGCGTAGACTTGCAGAAGACTTTCGACGCCATCAGCCAGGGCGCGGCGGGCAGTTGGATGTTCACCAACCGCGCGCCGCAGATCATGCAGCGCGATTGGCGTCCCGGCTTTACCATCGCCCTGCAGCAGAAGGACGTTCGGCTTTGTCTGGACGCGGCGGACGAGATGGGCGTGCCGTTGTTGTGCGCCGGCTTGGTCTTCAACTTGTACCGGACGCTGGAGGCGATGGGCTTGCAGGAGGAAGGCAACCACGCGCTGATCAAGGCCCTCGAACACCTGGCCGGCTTCGAAGTCGGCAATAAGTAGATATGCAGCTGTAACCGGGGTCCGGCGAAGACGCCTCCCCGTTATAACCAATCAGTCCATAGCAAGGACGCTAATGGAGAAAGGATGTTGAGCTGTGACACGACACAAGGTAGTGATCCCTGTCAACGGTTCAGAGTTTTCCCGGCAGATCGTCGACTACGTGATTGAGTATTTGCCCGCCGAAGATAACGAAATCGTACTGCTGCGGGTTGGGCAGCGCCAGGAAGGGTTTATCGGCCGGCCTGCCCGCTTGGCCGGTCCTGATACGGATGTGGCGATGTACGATACCTCTAGGGATGTGACGGAGGCGGCGCACCCGATCTACGCCACGCAAGTAGAGCAGAGCGCAGAGGCCGAGTTCCGGCGCGAGATGCGGCCCGTGATGAAGGCCCTGCAGGAGAACGACTATCAGGTGGACTTCGTGGTGCGCTTCGGCAACCCCGGCGAGCAGATCGTGGAGTACATCGAAAACCATGACGTCGACATGGTGGCGATGACTACGCATTCGCGCAGCGGCCTGAACCGGCTGATCTTCGGCAGCGTGGCGGAGTACGTGTCGCACCATGTTTCAGTTCCCATTATGATGGTGCGGCCGGTCTATACGTAGTAGGACGCAGGGTATTAGAAGAATGCGCCGGCCGCAGCGGGGTCCTTGAGCGACGCTGCCGCGGCCGGCGGCGCTTCTTGCCCGCGCGACGCGCTGTCAGCATCGCGCGGTTTGCCTGGGCGAACTGCCGCCAAGCCATATGCATCCCATGCGCAAACAGGAGACGCGTGCCGCATGAAGCCGCGTGAACGGTTTATTGCCGCGCTGGAGCGGCGTCCGTTGCAAGGACGAACGCCGCACTTTGAACTGGTGTTCTTCTTGACTATGGAAGCGTTCGGCAAGGTGCATCCCAGCCATCGCAACTATGCGCAGTGGGTGCAGATGGAGGAGAAGGAACGCGCCTTGCACCGCGCCGAAATGGCGGAGATCTACATCGCCACGGCGGCGCGCTACGAACACAGCGCCATCTTCATCCACACCAACCCCGACACGGTCGAAGAGGATATGCGCTTGCTCGACCTGATCCGGGAGCGGACGGGCGACGAGTATTTCATCATGCGCCACGGTGACGCCACTTTCTCGATTCCGGAGGGGGCGCAAATGGCCGAGTTCTGCTATCGTCTGTATGACGATGCGCAAGGGCTGAAGGACGAGGCGCAGGCGCGCGTTGACGCGGCGGTGCGGCGGGCAGAGACGCTGCATAAACATGGCGAGCTGGACGGTTTCGCTCTATGTGCAGATTACTGCTTCAACACCGGCCCGTTTTTGCGCCCAGAGCAGTTCGCCGAGTTTGTCACGCCCTATCTCGTGCAACTGGTAGCGGCGTATCGCGAACTGGGCTTCTACGTGATCAAACACACCGACGGCAACATCATGCCCATCGTCGACCAACTGCTGTCCGCCAAGCCGCACGCGCTGCATTCGCTCGACCCGCAGGGCGGGGTGGACATGGCGGAGATGAAGCGCAAGTACGGGGATCAGGTCTGCCTGATCGGCAATGTGAATTGCGGCCTGCTGGACACCGGCAGCGATGAGGAGGTTGTGGCGTCGGCGCGCTATGCGCTGCGGCACGGCATGCCCGGCGGCGGCTATATCTTCTCGACGAGCAATTGCATCTATACGGGCATGCGTCTGGCTCGCTATGAACTGATGCTGGATGTGTGGCGGCGCGAGGGGAATTATCCTGAGGCGTGATGCCTGGCGGGAGGTTTGCAGCGTTCGCGACAGGCCGCTGCTTCTCTGGGGAAGAGGGCGTTTCTTTTGACAAAGGAAGGCCGGCAGGGTATAGTACTGCGCATGCCTAGGGCGAATAGCTCAGTTGGTCAGAGCGCCTCGCTTACACCGAGGAGGTCAGGGGTTCGAGTCCCTTTTCGCCCACTGGAATACCCCGATGTTCGGCTGGCCTGGCGGTCAGCCGTTTCTTGTGTGAGGCCGGACGCCATGAACGAAGCGGAGCGACAATCCGAATATCGCAAGCTGCCTGCGGTCGACGCTTTGCTGCGCATGCCGGCGATAGCCTTGCTGGCCGCGGAGGTCGGCGCCGAGCACATGACGGAGACGCTGCGCAGCCTGTTGGCGGAGGCGCGGGCGGCGATTGCGGCGGGGCGGCCCGCGCCGCAATCGGATGCGTGGCCGGCGTTGGCGGAAGACGCACTGGCCCAGGTCATGCAGCTGTCGCTGCGGCCCGTGATCAACGCCACCGGCGTGATTGTACATACCAATTTGGGCCGCGCCCCGTTGAGCGCGGCGGCGCGCCAGGCTGTGAACGACGTCGCCGCGGGGTACAGCAACCTGGAATATGATTTGGAGGCGGGCGCGCGCGGCAGCCGATACGATCATGCGCGCGCCGCCCTGTGCGAATTGACCGGCGCCGAGAACGCGCTGATCGTCAACAACAACGCCGGCGCGGTTTATCTGGTGTTGGCAGCGCTGTGCGCGGGGCGCGAGGTGCTGATCAGCCGCGGGCAGTTGGTCGAGATCGGGGGCGGGTTTCGCATCCCCGACGTGCTGCGCCAGAGCAGCGCCCGCCTGGTCGAGGTAGGGACGACCAACCGCACCCATGTGCGCGACTTTGCGGCTGCACTTTCGCCGGAGACGGCGGCGGTCATGCGCGTGCACAGCAGCAACTTCCGCCAGATCGGTTTTGTGACGGAACCCAAGCTGGAGGAACTGGCCGGGGTTGCGCATGGACGGAGCGACGAGGCGGGCGGTCCGGCGTTGTTGATCGACGACCTGGGCAGCGGGACTTTGCTGGATACGGCGGCCTATGGCTTGGCGCCGGAGCCGATGGTGCAGGAGAGCCTGGCCGCGGGCGCGGACATTGTCACTTTCAGCGGCGATAAGCTGCTGGGCGGGCCGCAGGCCGGGTTGATCCTGGGCCGCGCGGAACTGATCGCCCGGCTGCGACGTCACCCGATGACGCGCGCGCTGCGCGTGGACAAGATGACGCTGGCGGCGCTGGATGCGACGTTGCGCAGTTATCGCCGCGGGCGCGCGATGGAGGAGATTCCGGTGTGGCGCATGATTGCAGCACAGCCGGATGCGCTGCAGGCGCGGGCGGAGGCGTGGCTGCGGCGGCTTTCGGCCTTGGTGACAGGGGACGCCGGCGCATGCTGTGCAATGTGGCCGGGAGAGAGCGCGGTGGGCGGCGGCAGCTTGCCCGGCGAGACGCTGCCCACGACGGTGTTGGCGGTGCAGACGCCGCGCGTCGACGCCGTCGCCGCGGCCTTGCGCCATGCGTCGCCGCCGGTCGTGTGCCGCATCCAAAAGGAGCATCTGCTTTTCGACCCGCGCACGGTGTTGCCCGAACAAGACGAGGCGCTGATCGACATATTGGCGCAGGCGCTGCAACAGGGCGAGGAGCGCTAAGGCAATGGGGCTCGTCTTTTTGAAGTTGGGCGGCTCGCTGTTGACGGATAAGCGACAGGCCGAGGCGCCGCGCATGGACGTCATCGAGCGTCTGGCGACAGAGATCGCCCAGGCGCTGCGCGATCGGCCCGACTTACGGCTGGTGCTGGGGCACGGATCGGGCAGCTTTGGACATGTGTATGGCCGGCTCTATGGCACGCGCCACGGCGTGCGCACGGCGGAGGAGTGGTTCGGATTTGCCAAGACTGCGGACGCTGCCGCGCGGCTGAACCGCATCGTGGTTATGGCGCTGCTGGATGCGGGCGTGCCGGCTTGGGGCGTGCAGCCGAGCGTGGCGCTGCGCTGCGAGAACGGTCGCATCGTCGCCGGCCCGGAGGAGACGGTCGCATTCGCGCTGGATCGGGGATTGCTGCCCGTGGTTCACGGCGACGTGGCGCTCGACAGCGAGATGGGCGGCACGATCGCCAGCACGGAGGAGATCTTCGAGCGGCTGGCGGGCCATTTCCGTCCGGAGCGGTTGGCGCTGGTCGGCGAGGTGGACGGCATCTATACGGCTGACCCGAAGATCGACCCGTCCGCCGCGCTCATTGAGGATATCCGTCCTGAAACGCTGGCGTCGATTGAAGCAGGGCTGGGCGGGAGCCACGGCATCGACGTTACCGGCGGGATGGTGGCCAAGGTGCGGCAGGCGTTGGGGATGGCGGCGGCGTACCCGGGGCTGGAGGTGATTGTATGCAGCGGCTTGGCGCCCGACGCGGTGTATGCTGTTTTGACCAACCCGGCGCAAGTGCGCGGGACGCGCATCCACGCGTGAGGAATTGAGGGCGTGCCCCAATTTCTTGGCTTATCAACGTGTAGCGAGGGCATTCTTGTCGTCGGGTGTGCGGCTCTACAAACCGGCGCGACGAGTATGCCAATACTCTGGGACGCACCTCATTTGTGGCGCTCGTTTGCAGGGTGCGCCGCGCGCCAAGTATAATCGGAGAGGCGGCAGCCCGCCCAGTAGGGCCACTTGCCCGGCTAGACGGCGGACTGCATTGCGAGAGGCAACCGAATGATCACGGTAGTTTCCTTTATCATCGTCCTGGGCATCCTGGTCTTCTTCCATGAATTGGGCCACTATTGGGTCGCCCGTCGCAACGGCATCGTCGTGGAAGAGTTTGGCATGGGCTATCCGCCCCGGTTGATTAAGCTCTTTCATTATGACGGCACGGACTTTACGATAAACTTGATCCCCTTCGGCGGCTTTGCCCGCATGAAGGGCGAGGATGCGGGCGATGTAACGTCTGGGTCATTCAACGCGGCGAGCAGAGGCGGGCGGGCGATGACGCTGTTCGCCGGCCCGCTGATGAACGGTCTGCTGGCGATCGTGCTGTTTGCGGCCAGCTTCATGGCCGGTTTTCCTGCCGTGGTCGGCTATGCGCAAGTTACAGCGGTGGCGGCCGATTCGCCTGCGGCAGCGCTAGGCATTCAACCCGGCGATGTGCTCCTGTCGCTTGGCGATAAGCCCGTCCAGATCAGCGCTGTGCCCGAGATTGACTATGAGGTGATGGACCGCGGCGAATCGGCGGACGGTGAGAACGTGTTGCGCTTCAGCCGGGCCGGTGAGATGATGGAGGCGGTCGCGCCTGCAGGGACTACGGCGCAGACGCTGTTGGACGGCGTAGAGGCCGTGCCGGTTCTCCTCACCCAGATCACGCTGGTGGCGGACGATACGCCGGCGCAACAGGCCGGGCTGCGGGAAGGCGATCTGGTCTATTCGGTAGGCGATTCGGTGATTTCGCTCGACTTGCCGTTGAGCGATGAGATACGCCGCAACGCAGGCACGGAAGTGTCCATGACGGTGTTGCGCGATGGTGAGTGGTTGACCGTGCCGGTTACGCCGCGCGTCGATCCTCCGCCGGGACAGGGCGCACTGGGCGTGCAGATTGGCCCGGTGAACACGCTTGCTACGCTTCCGTTGCCGGCTGCGCTGTGGCAGGGTGTGCGCAGCACGGGCGAATATATCTCGCTTGTGTTGCAGTTGCCCGTTTTGCTGTTGATGGGGCAGATGGAGCCTGCGGACGCCCAGTTGACGGGGCCGGTCGGCATTGCGCAGATGGTAGGGGGCGCGGTGAACGCTACGCTGGACACGGGGCTGTGGTTCCCGATCTTCCGGCTGTCGGCCATCTTGAGCGCAGCCCTGGCGATTACGAACCTGCTGCCGCTGCCCGCCCTCGACGGCGGACGGCTGCTCTTCATCGCCTTTGAAACGTTGCGCGGCCGGCGTGTGAATCCGGAACGCGAAGGCTTGATCCATATGGTAGGTTTCATGTTGCTGTTGGGGCTCCTCGTGTTGATCACGGTGCGCGATATCACTACTGCACAGCAGGGCATTGACTGGGCGACGATTTTGGGCGAGTAGCCCGCAGGTCGCAACATTGCCACGGCGAAGAGTGAAGAACCCATGAGCGACGAACCGCATCCGTTGCCGGAGGCGCAACAAGCGTCCGCCGGCGATTCCACCCATCTCGACTATGCGTCTCCGTCCGCTGTCGGAAGGCCCGGCGCGCGGGCGCTGGGCGGGCGCCGCTGCCCGCACTGCGGCGGCTTGGCGTCTGTGCATGCGAGCGTTTGCCCGGTCTGCGGCGAGAGTCTCAAGGCCCGTGTGGGCATGATTCGTTGTCGTTACTGCGGCCAGCGCGCGCCGGCGGAGTTGGCGCTGTGCCCGCATTGCGGCCGCGAGTTGGCGTCTGCGCCGCCGCGACTGGTTACGTGGGGGATTCCGGCGTTGCTGGTGGCGCTTTTTGTGGCGACGTTGGCCGGTCAGTTGGACGGCGGGAACCCTCTTGCCTGGGCGCAGACGCGGTTGTCGCTGGCGAGGACAAGCGCAGAAGACGGCGCGAACCGGGGATTTGTCGTCGTCATGACGCCTGTGCCGTCTGACGAAGAGGAAGAAGCTGCGGGCGAAGGCGCGGTTGCAGAGACGGTACAGGAGGAAAACGCCGGCGCAGATGCCGCGGTCGATACCGATGCCGTCGCCGTTGCAGAAGCCGGCGAAGACGCTATTGCGGATGTTGAAGCGGCGGACGGCAGCCCCGACAGCACGGACGCGCCGGCCGGCGAAGCAGTCGCATTGAGCGCAGAGCAGCCGGATGTCGCGCCCGCGGCAGAGGAATCTGTCGAGCAGCCAACAGAGCAGCCGGCGCAACCGGTTAGTGCGCAACCGCTCGAGCAGCCTCGTGAGCAGCCTGTCGAGGCGGCGCTTGCGGCGGCGACAGAGGAACAGGAACCCGAGGCAGCCAGTGTGGCGCTGCCGACGGCTACGCCTGTACCGGCGGCGACGAACACGCCCCCGCCGGCGGCAATGGCGGCTGCGGCGACGCCGAAAACCGCGCAAGTCGTGGCGGCCAGCGCTGCGGCGGGCAAGGTTGCGGCCGGGAGTTTGCCTACTGCGACGTCGACGAGGACCGCGCCTCCGGCGCCGACCAGCACGTGGACGCCTCTGCCTGCGCCGACGGCGACGCCTGCGCCAACCGATACCCCGACGCAGACGCCTGCGCCGGCGCCTACGTATCAGATTCGCCGGGGCGATACGCTGATTATGGTGGCGCGCCGCCATGAGGTTTCGCTGGAAGACCTGATGCTGGCGAACGATATCGACGCGCAGGATGCCTTTACGATTCAGCCGGGCCAGGTGTTGGTGATCCCTACGGGCGGGTATCAGCCGACGGCGACGCCGACGCCGGAGCCGCCGACCCCTTTGCCGACGGTTGCGGCGACATCAACCGCCTTGCCGACGGCGACGACCATCCCGCCGACGCCGCTTCCTTCCACGGCTTTCCGGCTGGATGCGCCGGTGTTGCGCAGCCCTGAACCGGGTACGCCGGTGAGTTGTTCGGCGTCGACGAGCTTGGTTTGGCTGCCGGTTCCGTATATGCGCGCCGAAGACAAATATGTGCTTCATCTGGGCTTTGTCAACGGGCATATGGATGACGGACAGGAGATCGTCATCTGGGTGTTGGAGCAGCCGCGTCCTGCGAACCTGACTTCTTGGGATATGGATGCCAGCCTTTGCTCGTTGGCCCCGCAGGAGCATGGTCGCCAGTGGCGCTGGTACGTTGAAGCGGCCGAGGAGGTCGACGGCAAGTTGGTTCCCGTCAGCCCGCCCAGCGAGACCTGGCAGTTCAGTTGGAATTGACCCGGATTGAGAGAATGATGAGGGGCAAGTCGCCCGTGAAATGGATATGATGCAGGACCAAAACTTTTTTAATTCAAATCATGCGCACCGCGGTCCTAGCGACCGCCGCCATGACGACCGATTTCCCTGGCAGGAACTGCCGGAGGGCGCCGAAGATGACCAGCGCATCCGGCCGGATGTCAGCGTCGATCAGTTGATCGCCCGGTTGTTGCATGACGCCCATACGCCGCCGCTGGAGAGCTTGTATGCGCTGTCCGACCTGTCACTGCGCGACGTCGAGTCGCTGCGTACACAGTGGGACTTGATCGCTGTGGAGCGACGGCGCGCAGTCATTGATCAGTTGGTGGATCAGGCGCAGGAGGATTTCTTCTTGCAGCTAGGCCGTCTGTTGCGCCTTGCGCTGGAAGACAGCGATGCCGGCGTGCGCCAGGCGGCCATCGAGGGGCTGTGGGACGACGGGGCGGGCGATCTGATCGGCCCGTTCGTCTATATGCTGAGCAACGATCCGGAAGCGGCTGTGCGCGCGGCGGCGGCGAGTGCACTCGGCGCGTATGTGCTGGCGGGCGAACTGGATGAACTGGATGCTGCGTTGGCGATGCGGGCTGAGGAAGCGTTGCTCGGCGTTCTCAACGACGAGACGGAGCCGTTGGAGGTGCAGTGCCGTGCGCTGGAGAGCATCGCCTATTCGGGCGAGATCGGCGTGCGCCAGTTGATTGAGGACGCCTACTATTCGCCCTACGAGGAAATGCGCATCAGTTCGCTCTACGCCATGGGGCGGAGCGCCGATGTTCGCTGGCGAGGGCTGGTGCGCGCCGAGTTGCAGAACCCGTCATCCTCGATGCGGGCGGGCGCGGCCATCGCCTGCGGCGAACTGGAAGTGCGTGCTGCGACCGACGACCTGTTGAGCCTGCTCGACGATGAAGAAGAAGCGGTGCGTCTGGCCGCCATTTTTGCCCTGGGCCGGATCGGCGGACGCCCGGCGCGCGAGGCTTTGCAAGCGGTGGCCGCAAGCGAGTTGGAGGCCGAATCAATCGCTGCTGAGGACGCGCTCGAGGAGATGCTCTTCTACGAGGATGCGGAAGGCATTCCCTTGTATGACGAAGCCGAGGATGACGAGGAAGACGACGATGCGGAGCCGTGGGATGCCTGGTACGACCGGGATGATCTCGACCTGGGGTCTTACGGATGATGCCGACCGAGAGTCAACCGCCAAGTGAAATGTCGGCTGGAAGCGGCGGCGCAAAGTGAACCTAAAGCTGAAGCGACTGGTGCGTACGCCTAATTCCGAGCAGTACGCCCTGTTCGACCTGGACCAGATCGACGAAGACGACGAGATGCCGATCACCATCGGCAAGTTGGACCTCCACTACACGGCGGAGGGCGTGTACGGCACGCTGCTGATGTGGGACGACAGCACGCGGGCGTTGGGCGTCGAGCGGCGCAAGGAGTTCATCTACGCGCTGTTGGACGAGGTGGCCCAGCCGATGGGCGTGCCCAACGAGTACGTCGTCGAGTTCTTTGCCCCGACATTGGAATATTACGAAGTCTTCCACAATGTGGGTTTGGCGGAGGAAGACGAAGAGGACGAACTCGAACCTGTCCCGGCGGAATAAAGGGCGAACAGGCCGGCAGCGAGACTCCGGCGCGGCGCGCGTGCGCGGAGGGCGTGTACGGAGCGTGTGTGCGGATATAGAGAGGAAAGTACAGAGAAGGCATGTCAGAGTTTGAGCGCTCTTTTCAATATCGCCAGGCGTTGAATGAAAGTGCGCGGTTATTGAGCCAGAACCGGCCGGGAGAGGCGCTGGAGAAACTTGAGCCGCTTTATGAGCAAGCGCCGGATGACCCCGATATTGCTATCAACCTGAGCGGGGCCTATATATTGCAGCGCAAATGGAACCGGGCCATCCAGGTGTTGACCACAGCGACCAAGGCGAACCCCGACAACGCCATGTTGTGGACGAATATGGGGGCGGCGCAGCTTGGCCGGCTGGAGACGGCGGGGCCGAAGCAGCAGGAAAGGGCGATGGAGGCTTATTACCGGGCGCTGCGCGCCGACCCGGAAGCGCCCAATGTGCATTACCATTTGGGGCTGATCTACAAAGAGCGGGGCGAGTTGAACCGGGCGTGCGCCATGTTCCAACGCGCCCTGGAGGTTAACGCGGGCGACAAGGATGCACGCTACTGGCTGGATCGGCTGGCCGTATTGCTGGCGCAAGAGCAGCAACAGCGCCGCGACGGGGATGCAGCCTCCGAGAACGATGACGGATCGCCGGAGGCGGGAGGCGAGACTTGAGATCCGATCTGTCGGAGACAACGACTCGCCATCAGTTTGCGGCGGATGCGACGGCTTGGCCTGGGCAGCCCGCAAGCCGGTGGCGAGAAAACCCGCAGCGCTTGGCGTGGATCATCCTGCTTGTCAGCTTCGCGGTTTTCCTGGTCCTCGCCATTTCGATCCCGTTGGGCATCAACTCATACGTGCGGTATGCGACGGTGAGCCAGCCGGCGCGGCTGGAGCCGACTTTGGGCACGCTGTTGTTCTACCCGCCCAGCGGCGGCGAACCGGTCGCCGTGACCGAGCCGCGCGATGACGTGAAAGAAGGCGCCCGCATCGTCGCCGAGGACGATTCCGCCCAGGGGACGTTGGGCTTGGCCGGCGAGGAAGGGGCAGGCGAGGGCGGCGCGACGGAGGTGTTGGGCAGCGTGCAGATCTATCCCGGCAGCGTGTTGGATGTGCTGCGTTTGCGCCGTCCGTTGTTCGACCGCAGCCCGGAGCCGTATCAGGTGCGGCTGCGCTTGGAAAAGGGCCAGGCGCGCATCTTCACCAATAGCGGCGACAGGCGAGCGCTGGATGTGGAGTTGGAGACGCCGCATGGCGTGATTACGCTGTCGGCGGGCAGCTATCAGGTTTCGGTGAATGACGAGCGAACTGACGTCACCGTGCGCTCCGGCGAAGCGCTTCTGACGCACGCCAACAGCGGCTACATCGCCGTGAGCGGGGGGTTGCGGGCGTGGATGACGGGCGAAGACTTCGCGCACGATGCGGTCGCCGCCGAGCAGAACCTGTTGCAAAACGGCGACTTCAGCGAGCCCATGCTGAACACCTGGCAAAGCTATGTGATCGCAGAAAACGTGGCCCCCGGCAATGTGCGCATTATCGAGCGCGAAGGCCGGCGCGTGGCCCATTTCAGCCGTCAGGGCGAGGAAAACGTCCCCACCGAGGTCGGCATCACCCAGTCGGTGGAAAAAGACGTCAACGTCTTCGATGCGCTCTCCATTCAGTTGGATGTCAAGCTGCTCTACCAGAGTTTGTCGGGAGCCGGTTACCTGAGCTCCGAGTTTCCTTTGCGCGTGGAGATCACCTACACCGACATCTACGGCAAGGTGCTGACCTGGGGGCACGGCTTCTACTATCGAGACCCGGAAAACGAGAACTGGCGGATCATCAACGGCGAGAAGATTCCGCCCTATATCTGGTATACGTATCAGTCGCCTAATTTGATGGAACTGCTGGCCGACACGCGGCCGGCGCGCATTAATAGCGTGCGCATCTACGCCAGCGGCTGGAACTACCAGAGCATGGTCAGCGAAGTGTACATGCTTGCCGAATAGCGCCGGCAAGCGTTCCCACGGAACAATCGAACGGATGGCAAGGCGGAAACGCATCATGTCCCATCGCCGGCGGAGACAGGCTTAATGAGCGACGGGCGATTTAGCCGCGGTCTGCGTCTGGCCTGGCTGCTGGCTGCGGGCGCGCTCTATGTGGCGCTGGCAGCCTACCAGCTTGGGCTGCCCGGCCTGCACTACGACGAAGCCAAAGAGGCGGGCATCAACGCGCTGGAATTGCTGAACGGCATGCCGGTAACCGCGTTCCGCGGGGCGACGCTGGACGTGGCCGGCCTGCGCCTGCCGCTGATGGTGCAGGACTATATCGGCGCGCTGAACGTTTTCCTGGCGCTGCCGTTCCTGGCCCTGAGCGGCGTCGGCGTGCCGAACTTGCGCATGCTGCCCGTTTTGACGGGGCTAGCCGGGCTGTTTCTGGTGGAACGCGCCGTGTCCGAGTGGCTGGCGCGGGGCCGTCCGGTGCAGGCGTCTGGCGTGTGTCGATTTGCGACGCCGATTTCGCTGGGCGGGTTGGCGGCTGTGACGCTGTTGGCCGCATCGCCCAGTTACGTTTTTTGGAGCCGCCAGGGCATCTTCGTGACGAATCTGACGCAGCCGCTCTGTTTGTTGATGATATGGCAGGGGCTGCGCTGGCTGCGCACAGGGCGACGCGACGCGCTCGTGTTGGCGGCGTTTGCCGCAGGGCTGGCCTTGTACGCCAAGTTGCTGGCCGTGTGGATTGCCGGCCCGTTTGCGCTGTCGGCGGCGGGCTGGTGGGCGGCGCGGCGCATAAAGGGCGACCCGGCGGCCCCTTCTCTTTCGATGGTGACTGTGCTTGCCGCTGTGTCGGCATTTGTTCTGCCGCTGCTGCCGCTGGCGCTGTTCAATGTGCAGAGCGGCGGCACGTTGTCGAGCGTGCTGCAAAACGCCGGGCGCAGCTATTACGGTGTCGACAACCTGGCTATCGTGGACAACTTGGGCGTGCGGCTGTCGCAGTTGGTCCAGATTTTGCGCGGGGACCAGTTCTGGTATTTGGGCGGCAGCTATGCCAACGCCATCGCGCCGTGGCTGGCGGCGGCTGCGATAGCGGCGGGCGTCCTATTGGCCCCGCGGCGCACGCTGCCGCCGGCGGGACTGCTCGCCGCGGGCGTGCTGCTCAGCGTCTTCACGATCAGCGATCTGTTTGTGACGCATTACGCCTTGTTGCAGCCTTTGGCGATTGCGGCGGTTGCGGTTGCGCTGGACGTGACGTGGCGGGCGGCGCGTCCGGACACGGCGAAGAGGGGGGTATGGCGCGGCGCGGTCGTGTTGGCCGCGGTCTTGTGGGTCGCTCTTGATTTGAGCGCCACGCTGCGCTATCACGGGGCGCTGGCCCGCAGCGGCGGCCTGGGCGACCATTCGGACGCTTCGTACCACCTCGCCTATTTCCTGCGCTATAACGGCATGGGCGCGCCGTTGGCGCTGGACTGGGGCATTGATGCGCCGGTGCGCTTTCTGAGTCAGGGCGCGGTTACGCCGATCGAGTTATTCGGCTATGTCTCGCCGGAGCAGCCGGATGCGGACTTCGCCGCTCGACTGGGGCAGTTTCTGCCCAATCCCGACAACGTGTATGTGCTGCATGCGCCGGGGAGAACGGTCTTTGCCGGACGGCGCGAGGCTTTTATGGCGCAAGCCGAGGCGCGCGGCCTATCCGTTAGGCGCATCGAGCAATTTGCCCAGCGGGACGGGGAGCCGCTCTTCGAGGTGTGGCGGGCTGTGCCGGTCGAATAGGGCGTGAGTGCGAACCCTGGAATTCATACTTATGTTGACGTGCGCCTTGCCTGATGGTACAATGCCGCCTAGATTGGAGCGTATCGCCTGGGCGAGCGCTTTGTTTATGCTGCCGGGCCCGGAAGTGCGTTCATAGACGGGCAATTTGCAGGATTAGGACAAGGGCGGTGCATCTGACCGAGCATAATCTGAGCGTGCGGCAGGCGCAAGCAAGGCGAAATCGCATCACGCCGGCGAGAAGCGGGCGGATTGTACGCGCCCTGTCGGAGATGCCGCGCAGCCGGCGCGGCGTCTTTGCGGCGTTGGTGCGCGCGGAGATGACGCCGCTGATGCTGCTTCCCTTTGTGTTCGGCAGCCTGATAGCCTGGTGGGAGTTGGGCGTCTTTGACCCGCTCGTGCTGGGGTTTGGCTTGATCGGCGCCGTGGCGGGCGCTTGGGCGTTTCGCGCGCTGGGCGATTATTGCGCCCATTCCTACGACCGGAGGCCCGAAGCGAGGAGCGTTCAAGACCCGTTCATCACCGGGTTTGGGCTTATCCGTCGCGGCCGCGTGCCGGCGACGATGGTGCGCGATTTGGGGCTGCTCTTGGCGGCGATCTGCCTGGCTGCTACGGCCTGGCTGACGTTCCTTGCCGGCTGGCCTATGCTGTTCTTTGCCGGCTTCAGTCTGTTGATTGCGGCAGCGGTCATGTTGCTGCCGTTCGTGCCCGGCTACCGGGGGTGGGGCATCGGGCAGGTCGGCGTGATGTTGGCCTTGGGGATGCTTCCTGTGCTAACCGGTTACTACGGGCAAGCGCAGGGGTTGAGTTGGCTGGCGCTGTGGGCGTCCGTACCGGTTGCCTTCATCATCGGCCTGGCCGAGTTCGACTATGATGCGATTCACATGCGCCGCGATTGGCTGATCGGCAAGCCGACGCTGCCCGTCAACCTGGGGCCAGTGCGGTCACGCGATGTAGGGGCCTTGCTGACCCTCAGCGTCTATGTGGCGGCGCTGCTCGTCGTCAGCCTTTCTAAGTTGCCGCTGCTGGCATTGGCAACGCTTGCTTCGCTGCCGATGGCGTTGGGCGTTTTTCAACCGCTTCAGCACGAACAAATCACGCCGGATGACTGGGTTCGCCTCTACGCCACCGCGCTCAATGCCGGTCTCTTAACCGGCTTGTTGTTTTGCGCCGCGCTGATCGTCGACAAACTTCTATAGTGCGCGCTGCGGGCAGCATCCCTGTGCGAGTTGCCCGCCGGGCGTACGCGGTATTAGGCTTAATCCCTGCGTGAAGACCCTTGCGACTTCCTTCTTCTTTGGTTCGTCGTTTCCTATCCGTCGGTCGACCGGCGCCAAGGCGGTCGACCCGGCCGCTGACTCGTAAGGAGTTCTACGATCTGGCGGCGCGTTGTCGCGAGGAAGCGCTGGAACTGGCGCGCCACGATCAGAATCGGGTGAATCTAGACCAGTGTCGCCGCTTCAATCAATGGCTTCCCCAGGTGCGTTCGTATGATCTGTTGGCCCCGCGACTGGCGACGCTGCGGCCGGCGCGGCCTGTGGCGCGCTGGCAGATGATGACGCTGTGGCTTGTTGCAGGACTCGCATTGTATTTGGCGCTGGCCGGCTCTTTAAGCCAGACGGCCGGCGCGATGCTCTTGTATACGATTCTGTTCTCGTCGATTCTGCTGATCTTCGTGCCCGAGCGGCTGTATGGAACGACGATTGAACTGTTGGAAGGCAAGGTGTTGCGCATCGTTGACGCGCTGGAGCAGATATTGGTGGCCGACGAATTGGGGCTGTCGGAAGCGGCCTATTTCCGCGTGAAGGAGAATCTGGAGGAAGCGCGGCGCGAACTGCGCCAGCAGATCGATCTAGAGCATCGCCGCTGGCGGTAGGGGCGAAAGCGCGCAGGCGTCGGTGCGGGGCGCATAAAGATAGGCGGCAGACGCCGGAATCGACGGATGGCAGGCAACGGCTGAAGCCTTGCAGGAAAACGACAGCTTCCTGCAAGGCCTTTGTTTTATACGAGGGCAAGTTATCCTATTCGGATTCCGGCGCGGTTGACGAGTGGCGCAAGGCTTGGGCGGCGGCTAGGGCTTGGTCGATGGCCGCGTCCACGTCTATGTTCGCGGCCTGGTCGCGGCGCAGCCGGATGAGAAATTCGACGTTGCCCGCGGGGCCGAGCAGGGGCGAGACGATCAGGCCGGCGACGCCGAGAGAAAGGCTGCCCGCCAGAGCGCAGACGTCGCGCAGGACCTGACGGTGCGTGCGCGCATCGCGCACGACGCCGCCTTTGCCGACGCGCTCTTTGCCGGCCTCGAACTGCGGTTTAATCAGGGCGACAAGTTGGGCCTGGGGCGTGAGCAGGCGCAGCGTCGCCGGCAGGACGAGGCCGAGGCTGATAAAGCTGGCGTCGATCACGGCCAGGTCTGCCAAGACGGCGCCGGGCAACTCCTCCAGATGGCGAACGTTGGTGCGCTCGAGGACGACGACGCGCGGGTCGTTGCGCAGTTTCCAGGCGAGTTGGCCGTAGCCGACGTCGACGGCGAAGACGCGGGCGGCGCCGCGCTGTAAGAGGCAGTCGGTGAAGCCGCCTGTGCTGGCGCCGATGTCGGCGGCGATCAGGCCGCTCACATCCAGGGAGAAGGCGTCGAGTGCGGCTGCCAGTTTGACGCCGCCGCGGCTCACGTAGGGCAACGGCGCGCGGACTTGGACATCGGCGGCGGCGGGAACGGTTTTGCCGGGCTTGTCGAGCGTCTGACCGTCCACGCGCACATCGCCTGCCATGATCAGGCGGCGCGCCTGTTCGCGCGTTTCGGCCAGGCCGCGCTCGACCAGGAGCAGGTCAAGACGCTGTTTCTGCGGTTTGGGGGCGGGGTCTGGGGCCATTGTCTATGTCGGGCAGCCTTGTGGCGCGGGCGCAATTTTGACGCACCGATGGGCTTACAGTAACATGGCGAGCAAGCTCCGGCGCTTGGCCGGGCTTTTGCCGCGATCTTGCCCGGCGCATGTGTCGCTGGAATACGCCGGCATCAAGCAGTCGCCGGGCCGACGGAAACGGATTGTCATGTCGTCAGTTGCACTGGCATCGACCGATGTTCGCACCAACCTGCGCGGTCTGTGGAAGACCATGCGACCGCAGCAGTGGACCAAGAACGTTATCATCTATGCGGCGCTTGTCTTCGACGGCAAGCTGCTCCAGCCGGACCTGTTCTGGCGGACGACGCTGATCGCGGTTTGCTTTTCGCTGCTGTCGAGCAGCGTCTATATCCTAAACGATCTTGTCGATATTGAGAACGACCGGCAGCATCCGCGTAAAAGCCTGCGACCGTTGCCGAGCGGACAACTCAACCCGCGCTTCGCCCTGGTTGCTGCGGCGATCTTGGCGGTTGCCAGCCTGGGGGCAGGGTTTTGGGTAGAGACATGGGCGGGTGCGGTGCTGGCTTTTTATGTGGCGCAGAACATCGCCTACAGCTTCTATCTCAAGAACATCGTCATCATCGACGTGCTCGTGTTGTCATTGGGTTTTCTGCTGCGGGTCATCGCCGGTTCGTTGGTTGTGGATGTGGAACGCTTTAGCCCCTGGCTGTATGTGTGCGTGTTCTTGCTGGCGCTCTTCCTCGGCTTCGGCAAGCGCCGGCACGAGATTACGCTGCTAGAGGGCGAGGCGCATAACCATCGCGCGTCGCTTGGGCAATACAACCTGCCGTTGTTGGACCAGCTGATCGGGATGGTGACGACGAGCACGCTGGTCGCCTATACGCTATATAGCTTCGAGGCGACGACGGCTCTGGCGGGGAATGGGCGCATGTTGTTGAGCGTGCCGTTTGTCTTCTACTTCCTGGCGCGCTATCTCTATCTGATCCACGTGCGCAAGCTGGGCGGCGCACCGGATGAGCTGCTCTTGAAGGACAAGCCGCTGCTGATTAACACGGTGTTGTGGGCCGCGTCGGTTGTGATTCTGATCTACGTTTCCTAGACCGGCGACGCATCATCCCAAAAGGGTAAACCATCCAGGAGGCGAACAGCTTCCTGGATGGTTTTTCTATTGCCTATTCTTCTTGAACAAACGCAGACCAGCGGCCTTCCATGCCATCCTCGGTGACGCCGTAGAAGACGCGCATGCCGCCGTTCTCGCGCAGCGCCAGGTCATAGCGGCGTTTGCCCGCGCGTGTTTCGGCATGCACGAGGCCGATGTTGCCGGTCCACTGTACGGCGGACGGGTCTGCCGGGTGGTCTTCGTGGCGCTGGATGGCGTAGTTCCACAGCTTGCGCGCGCCCTTGCGCGTGACGTTCTTGATGACGCGGCCGTTGCGCAGGTCGCGGATGCTGTGATAGGTTACGCCGTTGCGCTCTTCCGTATCGACGATCTCCACGCCGATTTGCGGCAGGTAGAACGCATCCTCTGTGTCTTGTGCGTCTTGTTGCTTGCCGGCGGGCGACGCAGATGCGCCGCCGCGCGCTCGCCCGTTGCTGCGCGCCTGCTGCGACCGGCCTTGATTTCTGCCGGACTGACGGCCGGAGGAGGCGCTCCTGCCTGAGCGGCCTGACTGCTCGTCCAGCACTTCGGAGATCAAGGCGATCAGTTCGTCGCGCACGGCGATGGAGCTTTCGGTCTCGTCGCGCACATAGTACTTGTACTCGTCGAGGCAGTAGGGGCGCTCCGGGCCCTTGGGGACCTGGATGCGCAGCACTTTGGCCCCGCCGCTCTGCACCGTGTCGATGCGAACGTCCAGCGGCGGCGTGAGACGCTCGCTGAGCGCGTCGAGGATCGCCTTCTGCGTTTCCGCCGGGCGCGCTAAGCCGGCGGTTTTGGCCCGACGGCTGCTGGCCCCCATGCCGACGAAAATGGTCCCGCCCATTGTATTGGCGAAGGCGCAGACGTCGCTGAGGATGGTGGTGAGCCGCCCGCCGCGCTGGCTGGCGGACTCGTGGAAGCTCTGGACGATGCTGGGACCTTCTTCGCGTGCCGCGGCCAGCGAATCGAACGGCTTGTCCTGGGAACGGGCCGGGCGAGTGCGGTCGAACTGCTTGCTGCGCAGGACGGCGGCGATGGCCTCGAAGGATGGCTCGTCTAGGAGCAACTCGGTGGCGCGGTCGCCAATGCCCAGCCGTTTGGGGTTCTTGGGGTCGGCGGTGATGCGGTGGGCGTCGCTGCCCTGGATGCAGTGCATGCGCCGCGGGTATTCGACCTTGCTGCCGTTGAAGAAGCGCGCGGTGGAACGGCTGGCGCGATCCAGGTCCGTCACCTCCAGCGCATCCAGGTTCGGGTCTTGGGTATAGGCGATCTTGGTCTGTCCGCCGAACGGGAAATTGCGCATGGCGACGCCATGCGTGCTGTTGGCGTGGGCCGCGATGACCAGGCCGCCAGCCTCGTGGATGATGCGGTAGGCGGTGAGGACATCCGTGCCGGCGCCGGTTTCCGTTGACCCGCTGTCCAGCTTGTCGGCTGGGACATTCAGGGTCAGCAGCACGTGCTCCAGATGTCGGATCGAAGTTTCCGGGGAGAACAGGGCCAAAATATGGAAGCCGAAGGTGGCTGTAAATTCAAAGCCCGGCAGAACCAGGACTTGGTTAGCCAGTTCGCGCCACTCGGCTAAACGGCTCCGTTCCTCGTCAGTCAACCGGCCAGAGGCCTCCAGGTTGGTCAACCATTCAATTTCCCGGCGGATAGCTCCGACGCCTGCGACGGTGTTGTGGTCGGTGATCGCCACGATGTCGAGGTTTTGCTTGGCTACGGCCCGCATCCAATCCAAATAGCTAACTTGCGGGTTTTCGTAGTCATGCGAAGCCGGCGTATGCAAGTGCAAATCAGCTTTATACCACTTGCGCTGCCCTTTGCCGGCGTCGGTTGACGGCGAACCGTTTTGAGACGCCTGGCGACTGTTATTTGGTTTGTGTCTTCTGCTCACAGATTTTCAACTCCACTCCTTTCGGACAATAAAAATTCAGACAACAAAACATCGAAAAATATGCTGCAACTACTTGACATGAGGTTATTATACTCGCCTCATAAAAATGTGCAACAAGCCGGCGGCTTGCATGGCGGGTAGGCGCATGGGCGACGACTCCTTCGCCCTAGAGGGCGGCGACCGACTCGCCGATTTCCCCGGCGGGCAGCCCGTTGTGGTCGCCGTCGGGTTGCGGCGCGGGGACGAGCGCGGCGCGCAGCACCTCGTCCACCGTGTCGACGAGGATAAATTCCATCTCCTCGCGTACCGCTTCAGGCACGTCGTCGAGATCGGCTTCGTTGTGCTTGGGCAGGATGACGCGCTTGAGCCCGAAGCGCGCGGCGGCGAGAATCTTCTCCTTGATGCCGCCGATAGGCAGCACTTTGCCGCGCAGGGTGATCTCGCCCGTCATGCCGGTGTAGGGCTGCACCGGCCGGCCGGTAAGCAGGCTGGCGAGCGCCGTCGCCATGGTGATGCCCGCGCTGGGGCCGTCCTTGGGGATGGCGCCGGCGGGAATGTGCAGATGGATGTCGGACTTGCGGAAGAAGTCGGGATCGATATCCAGCGCGGCGGCGCGGCTGCGCACGTAGCTCAGCGCGGCCTGGGCGCTCTCCTTCATGACGTCGCCCAACTGGCCCGTGACGGTGAAGCCTTTTTCGCCGGAGACGCGCGTCGCCTCGAAGAACATGATGTCGCCGCCGGTGACGGTCCAGGCCAGGCCGATAGCCACGCCGGGCAACTCGGTGCGTTCGGTGATCTCCTCGCTGTGGAACTTGCGCCGGCCCAAATATTGGGGGATGGCGGCGGCGTCGACGACGGTTTGCGGCGCAGCTTCGCCGGCGGCGACTTGGGCGGCGATCTTGCGGCAGATTTTGCCGATCTGCCGTTCGAGGTTGCGCACGCCCGCCTCGCGCGTGTAGCCTTGGACGATTTCGCGCAGGGCGTTCTCCTCGATCTGCACTTCGCCGCTCTTGAGGCCGTTCTCTTTGATCTGTCGCGGGATCAGGTAGCCCTGGGCGATCTTGACCTTCTCGTCCTCGGTGTAGCTGCTGAGCTGGATGATCTCCATGCGGTCCTGCAGCGGGCTGGGCACGGTGTCCAGCACGTTGGCCGTGGTGATGAACATGACCTGGCTGAGGTCGAAGGGCACATCCAGGTAGTGGTCGCGGAACTCGCGGTTCTGCTCCGGGTCGAGCACTTCCAGCAGCGCGCTGCTGGGATCGCCGCGGAAGTCGCGGCCGAGCTTATCCACCTCGTCGAGCATGAAGACAGGGTTTCGGCTCTCGATGCGGCGCAGGCTTTGGATGATGCGGCCGGGCATGGAGCCGATGTAGGTGCGGCGGAAGCCGCGGATTTCGGCCTCGTCGCGGATGCCGCCGAGGGCGAGGCGCACAAACTTGCGGTTCATGGCGCGGGCGATGCTGATGCCGAGGCTGGTTTTGCCCACGCCGGGCGGGCCGACGAAGCAAAGGACGACACCTTCGCGCTCGCGGCGAATCTGGTCGCGGATGTCGTCGGGGTCGGGCTGGTCGTCCTTGCGCTCGGCGCGCAGCTTGCGCACCGCCAGGAATTCGAGGATGCGCTCCTTGATTTCGCCCAGGCCGTAATGGTCTTCGTCCAGCACCTGGCGGGCATGGGCAATGTCCAGGTTGTCCTCGGTCGCCTTCTGCCAGGGCAGGCTGACCATCAGGTCCAGGTAGGTCTTGATGACGCTGTATTCGGCGGCCTGGATGGGCATGCGGCGCATGCGGTCGAGTTCGCGGCGCGCCTCTTTCTCGGCTTCTTCGGACATGCCCGCGGCGGCGATGCGCTCTTCGATCTCGCGGATGTCGGCGGCCTGTTCGTCCTCTTCGCCCAACTCCTTCTGGATCGCCTTGAGCTGCTCGCGCAGGAAGAAGTCGCGCTGCATGCGCTCCATTTCGCCCTGGGCTTCGCTCTGGATCTTGCGGCCCAGTTCGAGGACTTCCACTTCCTTGTGGAGCAGTTGGGTCAGGCGCAGCAGCTTGTCGTAGATGCTGTCCATGGCGAGGATGTTCTGGGCCTCGTCCACGCTAAGGCGCATGCTGCTGGCGACGAGATAGGCGAGCTGGCGGGCGTTTTCGACATTCATCGCCATGATGGCCAACTCGTCCGGCATTTGCGGTTCGAGGTCTACCATGCGGCGGAAGAGTTCCTGGACGGCGCGCATGATGGCTTCCGTTTCGATGTTCTCTTCCATGACTTCAGGGATGATCTCGACGCGCGCCCGCAGGTAGGGTTGTTCCTGTACGTATTCGAGGATGCGAATGCGCTCTAGGCCCTGGACGAGCAGCCGCATGGTGCCGTCCGGCGTGCGCAGGACGCGATGCACCTGCGCAGCCGTGCCGATCTCGTGGATCTGATCGGGCGACGGCTTTTCGTCGTTCTCGTCGCGGCTGGTCGCCAGGGCGATGATGCGGTTTTCGGGCAGGTTGTCTTCCACCAGGCGCACGCTGCGTCGTTGGCCGATCGGCAGCGGCAGCCACATCATAGGATAGACGACGACGCCGCGCAGAGGCAGAACGGGGAGATCGTCGGTCGTGATCTCGTCCGTCTTTTCCTTTTCGAAGCCGTAGCGTTCTGCAAACTCTTCCGATTCGTACAGAACCTGGTCTTCTTCTCCTTCATCCCACTCTTCAAAGTCGAAGTCCAGGAAATCACTCGACATAGTTAATCCAATCTCTGCGTATTCGTCTCTATATGCGGCAAACCAGAACATCGCTGCGGCATTCTGTCACAGCCGGTCAGCCTGCTCGGTACGCCACGCTCCCATTCTATCCTGTCAAACCCGACGCTAGTCTAACATAATACGCCATAATCGGCGGATAGTTCTGTAATGTGTGCGCCGAACGCCTCCATCGACGCTCGATCCATCGACGCTCGCTCGTGACGTGCTCAATCGAGACGTGATGGAGGCGGCCCGTGTTCCCGCGGCGGCGCGCCGCTATTCTAATGCGCCTGTTGCGAGAAGTATTTGTCGCGCATGCGTTTGAGAAAGTCGATGGACTCCTTCATCTCGCCCATGCCGTTCATGCCGTCTTCGATGCTGACCCAGCCGTCGTAGCCCGCGGCGGAGAGGATGCTGAAGATCTTGTCGTAGTCGTTCAGCCCCTTGCCGGTGACGCCGTGGCGCAGGTTGGGCGAATAGCCGATCGTGCCGTCGCTCTGGCGCAGGTCGTCGAGCGTCGTCCCTTCGGCCAGGTAGCGGTCGCTGGCGTGCATGGCGACCACGCGATCGACTGTCCGTTGCAGCAGTTCGATGGGGTCGTCGCCGGCGACGATGGCGTTGGACGGGTCATATTGCACGCCGAAGTGCTTGCGCTCGGGGATGGCTTCGAGAACGCGCAGGAAGACGGACATCTTCTGGGCGAATTCGACGTATTTCCAGTAGCCGTCCTTGTAGTGGTTTTCCATGCCGAGCACGACGTCATGCTCGCGCGCTACCGGGATCAACTGCTGGATGGCGTCGACCACCCACTCCAGCCCCTGTTCGAGCGGGACTTCGGGATAGGCCTGGCCGGACAGGATGCGGCAGACGGAGCCGGGGCCGCCCATGCGGCGCATGACCCGGATCATATCGGCCTCTTTCTCGATCTCGCGCTTGCGATAGTCGGGGTCGGGGTTGGTGAAGTCGGGCGAGCAGCAGAGCATGGGGATAACGAAGCCGGCGTCGTGCGCCGCTTCGGCCACGGAGTCGACGAAGGCGTCTTCCCAGGTGGGGAAGAAGCCGACATACATTTCCAGCCCTTCGGCGCCCAGTTCTTTAGCCATCTCGATCCAGTCAAAGACGCTCATCGTGCGATGCACGGAAATATCGTCCAGGTAGCATTTGGGGAAGGCGGATATTTTCATAGTGTCGTGTTCCCTTCGCAAATATTGTAGACGAAAATGGGTCGAAATGCGATACGGATAGCTGCGCCGGCGCTACGGCTCAAGGATGACCTTGATCAGGTCCAGCTCGGCTTTGGCGAGGCCGTCGACTAGGGCGGGGCCTTCTTCGAGCGGAGCGACCTTTTCGAGCAGGGGCATGACGTCGATCTTGCCGCTGGCGATGGCCTGGATGGCGCGCGGGAACTCGGTGTTGAAGCCGTAGGTGCCGCGCACGGTCAGCTCACGCGTCACCACATCCTGCATGTTCAGTTCGATCATCTGGGCGCTGTTGCCGATCCAAGTGACGTTGCCGCCGGTGCGGGTGACGGCGTGGGCCTGCTGGACGGTGGGGGCGTAGCCGACCGCCTCGAAGGCGACGTCTGCGCCCAGGCCGCCCGTGGCCTCGCGTATGGCGGCGACGGGGTCGGTCTGCGCCACGTTGATGCACAGGTCCGCGCCCAGGCGGCGGGCCATCTCCAGGCGATGCTCGCTCATGTCGGTGACGATGATCTGGCCCGCGCCTTTGAGCTGGGCGCCGAGCAGCGTCATCAGGCCGATCGTGCCCACGCCGACGATCACGACCGTGTCCATCAGGCGGATGGGCGTAATTTCGACGGCGTGCAGGCCTACGGACAGCGGCTCGACCATCGCCCCCTGCCGCCAGGTCATGCCGGCGGGCTTGCGATAGACCATCGACGGCTTGACTACGAGTTGTTCGGCAAAGGCGCCGGGCATGTCCACGCCCAAGACGTGGCGGTTGGTGCAGATGTTGACCAGGCCGGCCCGGCAGTTGGGGCATTGGCCGCACGACTGCAGGGGCGAGACGATTACTTCGTCGCCGGGCGCGTAGCCGGTGACCGCTGCGCCGGTTTCGGCGACGACGCCGCTGAATTCGTGCCCCATGATCATGGGCGGTTTGCGACGTCCAGTTTTGCCGATGTAGCCGTGGACGTCCGATCCGCAGATGCCCACGCTTTTGACGTTAACTAATAGCTCGTCCTCTTGGGGAAACGGTTCGGGAACGTCTCGCAGAGGCATGGTCATAGGGCCTTCAAAGACTAAAGCCTTCATGGCGGAGTATCCTTTTCTAGGTTATTGGGTGCGCACAAGCGGCGGCTGTGCATTGAATTGGGTAATCGAGCAATAGATTGGAAGCCGGGCCGATGGCTGGCATCCGGCGATGCAACGCGCGGCAGGTCTAGAACAGCTACATCATGCCATAGATCGGGCGGCGCACCAATCAGAGGCGGGCTGGGCGATCTGCTGGCAGCATCAAGGCGAGTGTGGTACTATCGCACGGCAAGATTCGGCGTCGCGGCGAATGTGGCTGAGAGATGGTTGTCAGGATGGCGGTTGAGGACGACGGCGGGGGAAGCATGAACGTTGAGCAGGGATTGGCGACGGAGCGCGTTGAGGTGCGGGTGCTGGGCATGGACTGCGCCGAGTGCTGCGCGCATGTGCAGCGTTCGATCTCGGCGCTGCCGGGCGTGCGCCATGTAGATGTGTTCCTGGCGTCCGAGAAGGCGGTGATCGAAGCAGACCCCGGCAGCGTGGAACTGGGCGAGGTGCGCCGTGCGGTGGAGGCGGCGGGCTACACCGCGGCGGACATGTCCGCGCCGTCCGATGCGGCGGGGGCGCAGGCGCAGTTCGGGCAGGGTTTTGCGCGGTCGGCGTTGGCGGTCTTGGGGCTGGTCTTCGCCGCGGTGCTGCTCGTCGTGGTCGCAGGGGAGTGGTTGGGCTTGTTCGAGGCGGCGACGGCGCGCATCCCTTGGCCGGCGGGCGCGGCGATCGTCCTGCTCGCCTGGTATCCGGTGCTGGTCAAGGTGGTGCGCGCCGCGTTGCAGCGTCAGGTGTTGGCGCATACGCTGATGAGCGTGGGCGTCGTAGCGGCGCTGGCGATCGGGGAGTGGGTGACCGCGGCCATCGTGGTCTTCTTCATGCGCGTCGGCGACCAGGTGGAGCGCTATACCGCGGAGCGGGCGCGGCGGGCAGTGAAGGACCTGACGGCATTGGCTCCCCAGACGGCGCGCATCGAGCGCGACGGTGAGGAGGAGACTGTGCCGATCGAGGCGGTGCGCCCCGGCGATGTGGCGGTGGTGCGCCCCGGCGAGCTGATCCCGGTCGACGGGGAGGTCGTGGCGGGCCATGCCACCGTCAATCAGGCGACGCTTACGGGGGAGTCGATGCCGGTGGAGGCCGGGCCGGGGACGACGGTCTACGCGGCGACGATGGCCGAGCTGGGCAGCCTGCGCGTGCGCGCGCAGCGAACGGGCGCGGACTCGACTTTTGGCCGTGTGATCGCACTAGTCGAAGAGGCGGAGGCGAACAAGGCGCAGGTGCAGCGGCTGGCCGACCGCTTCTCGGCCTATTTTCTGCCGGCGGTGGCGCTGATCGCCGTGCTGACGCTGGCGTTGCGGCGCGACCCGATGGCGATGGTGGCCGTGCTGGTGGTGGCGTGCTCCTGCTCCTTTGCACTGGCGACGCCCATCGCCGTACTGGCCTCTATTGGCGCTGGCGCCAAGCGCGGGCTGCTGATCAAAGGCGGCAAGTACCTGGAACTGCTGGCGAAGGCGGATGTGGTCCTCATCGACAAGACCGGCACGCTGACGCTGGGCAGGCCGCAGATCACGGACGTGGTTGCGTTCAACGGGGGTGCGCCGGACAGGGTGTTGGCATTGGCGGGTGCAGCGGAACGGTATTCGGAGCATCCCCTGGCCGAGGCTGTGCGCCGCAGGCTTCGTGACGCGGGGCTCGCCCTGGCCGAGCCGGAGACGTTCGAGGCGCTGCCTGGTTTCGGCGTGCGCGCCCAGGTGGATGGGGCCGCCGTCGTCGTGGGCAATGAGCGCCTTATGCCCGGCGTTCCCGCCGACGCCGGGTTGCCGGCGCTGCGCGACCAGGGCAAGACGCTGTTGTTCGTGGCGGAGAACGAGACCGTAATCGGCGCGCTGGCGGCGGCGGACACGTTGCGCAGCGAGGCGCCGCAGGCCATCGCTGCGCTGCGAGAGCTGGGCATACGCCGGATCGAAGTGCTGACCGGCGACAACGAGCAGGCGGCTGCGGCATTGGGCGCTGCGCTGGGCGTGCCCTGTCGGGGCAACTTGCTGCCGGCGGATAAGCTGGCCGTCGTGAAGGAATACCAGGCGCGCGGGCATACGGTCGCCATGGTGGGCGACGGGGTTAACGATGCGCCGGCATTGGCCCAGGCCGACGTGGGTATTGCGATGGGTGCGGCGGGGGCGGCTGTAGCCGCCGAGGCGGCGCACGTCGTATTGATGCGCGAAGATTGGATGCTGACGCCCCAGGTGATCCGCATCGGACGGCGCACCCTTAGCGTGATCCGGCTTAACATTCTCTTTACGGGGCTGTACAACCTGGCTGGGCTGACATTAGCAGCCTTCGGCATTTTGCCGCCGATTGCGGCGGCTGCGGCGCAATCGCTGCCCGACTTGGGCATCTTGGCGAACTCGTCGCGCTTGCTGCGCCAAAAGGAATGAACTTTGCACAGCCCGTACGCCGCTGCTTGCGCAAATGTATGCAAATTCACAATTTGACAATCTCAAAGCCCTGTGCGAAACTGACCTCAGTTTCGCCCCGGACGGCAGACGTTTACCCGACGGACTATCTACAGCAGTCATTGTGATGGTATGTGCCTCTTGCTGCTGGCGGAAGTTCGCCCTTCCCGTTTTTTAACAGCGCACTGTGCGTACGCGGTTGTCGCGAGTCATGGACTATCCGTTGCTCGGGCTGACATGTACTGCTGACGCTCACTTGGGCCGCTTGATTCTTGCCGTCTGTAAGACTTTAGATTTATTTAGTCCAGATGTGGATCTCGCTCCGGCCCACATTTCTTCATGGCCCTGCACCCCAAAACGATGCGCAGTCATATGCGCAATCGTGTGCGCAATCGTGTGCGCAATTGTGTCTGAGCAGAAGGCTGTCCCCTCTCTGATGGTCGCTGCTCTTTTCTGAGGCGGCGCTTCCTCCCACCTCGGCAAGAGGCGCCGGCTCGTGCGACGAGGAACGTTCATGGACTCATCGACACAGACCGCCCAGCGTGTTCCGACTTCCGTTTCTTCATCCGCCGCTGTCAAACCGATCCTGGAAATCAAGGATTTACACACGTACTTCTTTCTGGAAAGAGGGACTGTGCGTGCGGTCGACGGCGTGAATTTGACGTTGGGACGCCAGCAGACGCTTGGCGTAGTCGGCGAGAGCGGCTGCGGCAAGAGTGTGATGGCGATGTCGATCATGCGGCTGGTCAAAGACCCGCCGGGGCGCATTGTGGCGGGACAAATCTTGCTGCGTCGAGACGACGATAAGCCGCCGGTCGATATTGTCAAGCTCCATCCCAAGGGGCGGCAGATTCGCAAGATTCGCGGCGGGGAGATTGCCATGATCTTCCAGGAGCCGATGACGTCGCTCAACCCGCTCAAGACCATCGGCAACCAGATCGCCGAGACGGTGGTTCTCCACCAGGATGTCAGTTATGAGGAGGCGTTGGAACGCGCCGAAGAGATGCTGCACCGCGTCCACATCAGCGCTCCGGCGCAGCGGCTGAAGGAATACCCGCACCAACTGAGCGGCGGCATGCGCCAGCGTGTGATGATCGCCATGGGTTTGAGCTGTAACCCGGCGATTTTGCTGGCGGATGAGCCGACGACGGCGCTGGACGTGACAGTGCAGGCGCAAATTCTGGACCTGATGCGCGATCTGCAGGCTGATTTTGAGTCGTCAATCATGATGATCACGCACAACCTGGGCGTGGTGTCGCAGATGGCCGACTACGTAGCCGTGATGTACTTGGGGCGGGTGGTGGAGTATGCGCCGGTGCGAGAGTTGTTCCACTTCCCCAAGCATCCCTACACCGAAGGCCTTTTAAAATCTGTGCCGGTGTTGGGCCGCAAGTCGATGGAATTGGTCCCCATCAAGGGCATGGTCCCCAGCCCGATTGACAAGATCGACGGCTGCGCGTTTGCCACGCGCTGCCCGCGTGCGTTCAAGCGCTGCTGGGAGGAGGACCCGGCCCTGCATCTGGTGGAGCCGAACCACCAAGTAGCCTGCTGGCTGCACCACGACTGACACGCGACTGATCCGGCGGCGCTGCGTGTTGGGGAGACTCGTCGCTTTCGATGCGTTCGTGTTTTGGAGAGTTTTGTTTTCTTCTAAGTCCGTTTTTCCAGATCGACTCTCACCTAATATCACCTAGTAACACCTAATATCACTAAGGAGAAAGGAAGTAAGCATGTTCAAAAACGTGCGCACAAGATGGGTGTTGTTGACCCTTCTGGCGATTGCGCTGCTCGTCGTGGCCGGATGCGGCAGGTCGGCAGGGCCGGAGCCGGAAGCGGCTGCGCCGGTCGAAGAGGCTGCGCCTGCCGAAGAAGCTGCGCCTGCTGAAGAAGCTGCACCCGCCGAAGAGGCTGCACCCGCAGAAGAAGCGCCAGCCGAAGAGGCTGCGCCTGCTGCTGTCGTGGCGGACCCCATCCCCTATCCGGATCCCCCGGACCTGGGCTTGGGCGACCTAGACCCGGTGCGCCGCCCGATTGACCAAATCGTCACCTACAAGTCGCTGCCGGAATATAACGAGCCGGAGTGGGTGACTGAATTGGTCGAGGCCGGCGAACTGCCGCCGCTGGAAGAACGTCTCCCGGCCGAGCCGATGGTCTGGCTCGAAGCGGCCATGGAAGACGGCATCGGCGTCTATGGCGGCGGGCACCACGCCTTCTCGGCCTGCCCGACGGCCGGCTGGAATGTGATGGCGGGCGTCAGCCAGGGTTGGTTCGGCATCGAGTCTTACGCAGACCGCTACAACGCTCTGATCAAGACCGGCCCGCTCTATCGCGCCGACCAGGACATCGAGCCGTTCCCGAATCTGGCTAAGAGTTGGGAATGGTCCGAGGACGGTCTGGAACTGACCATGCACCTGATGGAAGGCGTCAAGTGGTCGGATGGTGAACCGTTCACTGCGGAAGACGTGATCTTCTCGTATGACGATATCATCCTCGACCCGAACGTGAACTCCTGGGTGCAGGCCGGCGCCTTCACGTGGAACGACGAAGTTGCGACGCTGGAAGCTCTGGACGATTACACCATCAAGTGGACCTTCGCCCAGCCCTTCCCCCTCGACGTCTTCTACATGATGCGCGAGGATCGCTTGTACATTGCACCGGAGCACATCCTCAGGGACTTCCATCCGAAGTACAACGCAGAGATGGACTACAAGGACTTCGAGAATGCGCTGCCGCCGGACAAGCTGCCGCAGGTGACTTTGGGCCCGTGGGCGGCGGTGGAATACAAGACCGACGAACTGCTGATTATGCGCCGCAACCCCTACTTCTGGCAGGTCGACGAAGCCGGCAATCAACTGCCGTACTTGGATGAGGTCGTCTATCAGAAGGGACCGAGCGGCGTCGGGCGCGACCTGTGCACGATGGCCGGCAGCTGCGATCACACCAACTTGGAGAATCCGAGCACCTTTGTCGAGACGCTGCGGCGTGCGGCCGAGGAAGACGCCCACTTCGAGGTTAGTTGGGGGCCGGAACTGCTGGGCTACGAGTTGGAGATCAACCTGTCAACCACGTTGGGCGTGAAGGATGAGCGCGATGCTGTGATGCGCGAGTTGTACCGCGACTTCCGCTTCCGCCGGGCGTTGAGCCACGCTATCGACCGCGAGGGCATTGCCCAGTCGATCATGCGCGGCCCGTTCCTGCGCGGCTGGGCGGGCGGCCTCTATCCGGGCGCGCCGGACTTCGAGAAGGAGTCGGTGGTCTACTACGCCTATGATCTGCCTTCCGCTCAGGCGTTGCTGGCCGAACTGGGCTTTGAGGACACCGACGGCAACGGCATCGTCAACTGGACGAGCGGCCCGCTGGAGGGCGAGGACCTGACGATCGCCATCACGGCCAACGAGGATCAGGCCGAGGCGGCGACCACGGGCGAGGCGCTGGTCACCATGTTGGGCCAGGCCGGCATCAAGGTCAATTACCGCCCGGTGACGAGCACCGCACGCCGCGAGCTTGAGACCAGCGGCGAGTGGGAGATGCACGTGAGCCGCATGGGCCAGAACTTCGCTCTGCCGTTCACGAGCTGCAACGATCTGGGCCCGACCAACCCGCAAAGCCCGGTGTGGCATCGCGAAGGCGAAGAGCCGCGCGAATTGCTGGACTTTGAGCACGAGTTGATCGAGGTCATCAATGCCTACTGCGCCACGACCGACCCGGTCGAGCGCAAGACGCTGATCAACCAGTACAACAACATCTTCACCGGGAACCTGTACGCCATCGGCGTCTTCTCCGGGCGCTATGGCCTCGGCATTGCCAAGCGCTACCGCAACGTGCCCGCGGGCACGCCGGTCTTCCTGTATCAGTGGGTGGAGGACGCGGTGATGCTGCAGCAGGTGTGGACGCCGGTAGAGGAGCAACGGGAACAGCTGCGCCCTGGGACCGTTCCGGTCTACAGCGAATAGGCGCGGCCTGAGCAATCGTCTTCCGGGGAGCCGGCTGTTGTCGTGCGCCGCGAGGTCTGCGGGCGTTGCAGTCGAGCTTCCTGGAAGACGAGGGTGAGCGAAGCGGGGCCGCGCGAGCGGTCCCTCGCTTCTTCGATCCGAATGCGATGAACCCGGATGTGATAAACCCGGATGGCATGAGTGGAGCGGCGCGTAACGGATCGGACGAGGTTGGGCTGCGCGCGGTTTCATCGCCCCAAGCGAATGGGTGTTTCCCCTTCGATTCCGATGCGTAGCAGTAGAGGCGATGCTTTCTGCGCAGACAAGGTCGTGGACTAGATCACCATGATTAACTTTATCCTCCGCAGGCTTTTGGTCTCGGTATTCCTGATGATCGGCATTAGCTTTGTGTCGTTCATCGTCATTCAATTGCCGCCGGGAGACTTTGCGACCAGCTACGAGAACTATTTGATCAACCAGGGCGGCATGACGTCTGTCGAGGCGAAAGAGGCGGCGGACATGATGCGCGCCCGCTATGGTCTCGACCAGCCGATCCTGATTCAGTATGTGAACTGGGTCAAAAACATCGTCACCAAGGGCGAGTTCGGCTTCTCGTTCGGGTATCGCAAGGATGTGGGCCTGTTGATCGCGGAGCGGCTGCCGCGCACGTTGTTGTTGGCGTTCTTGGCGCACGCCATTTCGACCTTGTTAGGCGTCGGCTTGGGGATACTGGTGGCCCCGCGTCAATATGGCGTGGCGGACAATATCTCTGCGGTCTTCGCCTTTACGATGACATCGGTGCCGAGGTTTTTCCTGGCGTTGGTCATCATGTATGTTCTTGTCTTTACCTTTGACCGGCAGCATGTGACCTCGTTCTTCTCGCCGGAATACGCCGTGGCGCCGTGGTCATTTGCCAAACTCATGGACTTTTTGATGCATATCTGGCCGGTGGTGTTGATTGCCGGTCTGGGCGGCATTGCGCGCAATATGCGCGTGATGCGCGGCAATTTGTTGGACGTGCTCAACGCACAGTACGTGACCACTGCCCGCTCTAAAGGCCTGACCGAACGCCGCGTGATCAACCGGCACGCCGTGCCCAATGCGCTTCACCCGATCATCGCCTATCAGGGCACGGCGCTGCCCTACATGGTGCAGGGCGAATTGGAGGCGGCCATCGTCATGAATATTCCGACCTTGGCCCCGCTCTTTTATGCATCGCTCGTGACGCAAGACATCTATATATCCGGCAGTTTTCTGCTGGTGTACGGCGTGATGATTGTGATCGGCAATCTGTTGGCCGACGTGTTGATGGCTGTGCTGGACCCGCGCATCCGCTACAACTAGGCGGGCCGGCCGGATCGCGTCGGTTTGACGCGACTCGTTCCGATGATTGACGGAGTGTTTGCTGGAGATTGAGACGCATGGATGACACAAACCAGATCGACAACGGGCCGGCGGGTGCGGCTGCGATATCGGACGATGTGGCGCGGGCGGCGGGCGCGCCGACCCTAAAGCAACTGCTCCATCGGCAAGAGCGGCATGAGAGCTATACGCAGTTGGTCTGGCGCAAGTTCACCAAGAGCAAGGCGGCCATTTTCGGGGCCTTGATCGTGTTGTCGTTGGGCACGATGGCGCTCTTTGCCGAGTTCTTCGCGCCCTATCCGCTGCGCGAGTTGAGCCTGGATAACACGTTTATTCCGCCGCAGCGCGTGCGCTTTATCGACGCTGAGGGCAACTTTCATTGGCGGCCCTTCACCTACAACTACGCGTTGGAGATCAACCCGCAGACTTTTGAGCTGATCTGGACGCTCGACGAATCGAAGATTTACCCGATCAAGTTCTTTGTCGAGGGCTGGGAGTGGAAGCTGTTCGGCGTTTTCCCGACGAACCGGCATTTGTTCGGCGTGGAAGAAGGCGGGACGATTTACTTGATGGGCACCGATAAGATGGGGCGCGATCTGTGGGGCAAGTCGTGCGAGGCGGGCCGCATCTCGTTGACCATGAGCATCTTCGGCACGCTGATCAGCGTGGCGATCGGCTCGGTGGTGGGCGTAACGTCCGGCTATTATGGCGGCATGATCGACGGCGTCATGCAGCGTTTCGTCGAATTCGTCAATGCCTTCCCGCAACTGCCGCTGTGGATGTCTCTGGCGGCGGTGATTCCCTCCACCTGGGATTCGTTCCGGGTCTTTTTGGTGATGTCGTCGCTCTTTGCCTTGCTGACGTGGACGGTGTTGGCCCGCGAAGTGCGCGGCAAGGTGCTGGCCTATCGCGAGACGGACTTCGTGTTGGCGGCCAAGGAGATGGGGGCGTCGGACGCCCGCATTATCTTCAAGCACCTCTATCCCAATACGATCAGCCACGTCATCGTGGTGTTGACGCTGACCATCCCCGGCATCATCTTGGCTGAGGCGTTTCTGAGCTTTTTGGGCATCGGCATCCAAGAACCGCTGACCAGTTGGGGCCTGTTGATGCGGCATGCCCAGAATTTGCAGTCGTTGGGTCAGTATCCGTGGATGTTGACGCCGGTGATCTTCATCATCGGCGCTGTGCTGGGCTTCAACTTCTTGGGTGACGGCCTGCGCGACGCCGCCGATCCGTATTCAGGCGAGTAAGCGCGGCCGCGGCGGTTTGGCAAGGATCGATTCTCATGTCTCGAGCAGTTAAGATCGCCTGGCTGGTTGCGGCGATTGTGTTGGCGAATGCGGTGACGGCGGCGTTTGTCTGGGCGCAAAGCGCCGCCGTCAGGCCGGAAACTGTGCCCGGTGAGGTTTCAGGCGTTGTCATGGGGCCCGAAGGCGCGTTGTCCGGGGCGCGCGTGCGCGTGCATGTGACCGACAACATGACCCTTACGGATGAGGACGGCCGATTCACGCTCGAAGTCGCCGACGCGGCGACGCCGGTGACGGTGACGGCCGCGGCAGAGGGCCACTATATCGACGCGGCCTACGGCGTGTTGCCGGGCGAAGCCGTCACGATCACGCTGCGATCGCACTATACGACGGATAATTTCGAGTACGGCTGGCCAGAAGCCGATGGCTTGCGCGGCTCGGAGACGTGCGCCGTGTGCCACACAGACGCGATGATCCAAGAGTGGGAGCAGGACGCTCATGGACAGGCGGCAGTCAACCTGCGCTTCCTCACGCTTTATCAGGGGACGGATGTCCACGGCAATAAAAGCCCGAAGACGGAGACCGATTTTAAGGGCAATGTGCTGCCGCGCGACCCCAGCCTGCCTTACTACGGCCCCGGCTTTAAATTGGATTACCCGGACCGGGCGGGCAACTGCGCAACTTGCCACACGCCGGCGGCGGCTAAGCTGGAAAACACGACCAACTGTGGCTGGTCCGGCTGCCATACTTCGGTGACGGCGGAGCGCGCGATAGAGGTGCCGCACGGCGTCAGCCCGCTTTACCTGGACGGGCCCGC
>CAZYSJ010000005.1:0-71270 GCA_964649875.1 uncultured Caldilineaceae bacterium | reverse complement strand
AGCCGTAGCTGTCGTCGCGGCGGTCGAACCAGAAGCCGATGAGCAGGAAGGAGGCCAGGCCGACGCCTTCCCAGCCCACGAACATGCCCAGGAAGCTGTCGCTGAGCACGAGGATGAGCATGGCAAAGATGAAGAAGTTGAGATAAAGGAAGAAGCGCTGGTAGTGCGCATCATGCTCCATATAGGCGACGGAGTAGAAGTGGATCAGCGCGCCGACGCCGGTCACCGTCAGGGCCATGGTCAGGCTGAGCGGGTCGATGAGCAGGGCTGCAGCGACGCGGAACGAGCCGGCGGTGATCCAGTCCCACAGGACGACGGTGTGGACTTGCTCTTCGGCGGGCAGGCCCCACAGGCGCAGGGTGTACCAGGCGGCGACGAGAAAGGAAAGCGCGACGGCGGCGGAGGCCATGTAGCCGACGCGGCGGTCGCCCAGCTTGGGGCCGACGAACAGGTTGATCAGCACGCCTGCCGCGGGCAGCAGGATGATGAGCCAGGCAAGATCAAACATAGGAGCGTCCTTTGTGCACGCTGTTGGAGGGTCGAAGCGCTCGCACGGGCCTGTGGTCTGCTACCATTTGAGCAGCCGGAACTCGTCGATGTTGGCCGTGTCGGTGTGGCGCATGTGCGAGATCAGGATCGCCAGGCCGACGGCGACTTCGGCTGCGGCCGCGGCCATGATCATGAAGACGAAGACCTGCCCGCCCAGGTTGTCCCACTGGCGGCTCAGCGCGATCAAAGATAGGTTGACGCTGTTGAGCATCAACTCGACGCACATCAGGATGATCAGGGCGTTGCGTCGAGTCAACACGCCGACCGCTCCGATGGCGAAGATAGCGCCGCTGATGATGAGATAATGGCTTGTTGGAACCACGGTGTCAACCCCTCCGCGTGTAGCTTTGATGCCGTGTTTGATGTCGATGTTGACGGCTGGTTGCGCAATGAAGCGGCATTATTGCGAGCCTGCTTTGGGCTGGCGGGCGAGCAGCAGCGCGCCGATGAGCGCGACGAGCAGCAGAACAGCCGCCATCTCGATGGGCAGGATATATTGCGTAAAGAGCGCCATGCCGACGGCCTTGGGGTGTCCCGCCTGAATGGCGCCGGCTGTGCCCGGTGCGCCGAACAGGCTGGAGGCGAAGGTGTAGATCATGGTCGCCAGCATGAGCACGCCCAGGGCGACGCCGGCATAAGGCGTCCAAAGGCGATGGCCGGAAGGGCCGCCGATCTTCTCGCTGCCGATGAGCATGACGACGAAGAGGATCAGGATGACGATGCCGCCGGCGTAGATGATGACTTGGGCGGCGGCAAGGAACTGCGCGCCCAGGGTGACATAAAACACGGCGAGGGTGATAAAGTTGACGAGCATGAACAAGGCGCTGTGTATCGGCCAGCGGCTTGTCACCACGCCCAGGGCCGATGTCAGGCTGACGGCGGCTACCACAATGAAGAAGACAAGAGAGGCGGACATCGGTCTTTACTCCGGGCGGATAATGACGTTAGGCTCCGGCGGGTTGAGGAGCTCTTCCTTGGTCAGGATGAAGTCGCGGCGCTCGTAGTCCGCCAAGGCGAATTCGTGCCCCAGGACGATGGCCTCGGTGGGGCAGGCTTCTTCGCAGTCGCCGCAAAAGATGCAGCGCAGCAGGTTGACTTCGTAGACCTTGGCGTGGCGCTCGCCGGGCGAAAGCGGGTTTTGCGGGTCGTTCTCTTCGGCTTCGACATAGATGGCGCCGGTCGGGCAGGCGGCTTCGCATAACATGCAGCCGATGCAGCGTTCCATGCCGTTTTCGTAGCGGCGCAATTCATGCCGGCCGCGAAAGCGCGGGTAGAGCGGGACCGAATCGCGCGGATACTCGACCGTGACCGGGCGCTCGCGCAGGTGTCTGAGCGTCACGCCCATGGCTTTGCCGAGTTCGACCGCGTCTTTCAAGATATCCGTCAGCGCCATTTAACCTTTTCCTTTGCTCGAATGGTCCATGCTCGAATGGACGGCAACGATGGACTTAGCCATTCCGGGCATTCGCCTACTTCAAAACCTACTTCAAGAACACCGTCAACAGCGTGGTGATGATCATATAGCCGAGCGCTACGGGCAGCAGAAACTTCCAGTTGAACTGCATGAGTTGGTCGTAGCGCGGCCGCCCGACGCTGGCGCGCACCCAGATGAAGAGGAAGAGCAGGATGATCACCTTGGCGGCGAGGACGAAGGGGCCAAGCCAGATCACGTCTCCCAGCAGGCCGAAGGGCAGCCGGTAGCCGCCGAAAAAGAGCGTCGCCATGATGGCGCTGGTGGTGATCATGTTGATGTATTCGGCCATGAAGAAGAGGGCGAACTTGATGCCGCCATACTCGGTCTGGAAGCCGGCGACCAGTTCGTTTTCCGTTTCGGGCAGGTCGAACGGGCTGCGGTTTGTCTCCGCCAGGATGCAGATGAAGAAGAGCGGGAACATGAGCCACAGCCAGATCCACTCCCACCAGGCGCGCGGGGTTTCTACCAGCGAAACGAGGCTGAAGCCGCCCGCCAGCATAAGGATGCTGACCAGGAAGATGCCCAGAGGCAGCTCGTAGGAGATCATCTGCGCGGAAGAGCGCAGCGCGCCGAGCAGCGAGTAGTTGTTGTTGCTGCTCCACCCGGCCAAGATGATGCCGTAGCTTTCGATGCCGGCGATGGCAAGGATCCAGAGGAAGCCGATATTGACGTCGGCGATGGCGGGTACGCCTTTGGCGACCGGGATCACGGCCCAGATGATCAGCGCCGGGATGAGAGCCAGAGCCGGGGCTAACATATAGACCGCTTTGTCGGCCATGTTGGGGACGATCTCTTCTTTGAAGACCGCCTTGACGGCATCGGCAATAGGCTGCAGCAGCCCATAGGGACCGGCGCGGTTCGGGCCGATGCGCACCTGGAAGCGCGCCAATAGCTTGCGCTCGTACCAGGTGAGGTAGGCGAACCCCGTCAACAGGACTACGATCAGCGCCAGGGATCGCAGGACCGGCAGCAGGAGCAGGTTGATCCAATCCATTCTCAGTTCCCCATCATGCCTGGATGACCGAAGTCATCGCGACTGGCTGAGTGAAGCGACGATATCGCCGCGTGTGCATGCGCCATTTCTATTCGCCTTCGCGCGCCGCTTCTTGTACGGTTTCTCGCGCCGTTTCATGCGCGGCTTCTTGCAGCGCAATTTCGACCGTCTCGGCGCCGCTGCCGTCTAGCAGATCGCCGACCGGCGGATTGCCGCTTTCCGGGATCCAGACCGTGCCGGGCTGTACAGTGTCGTTGAGCCTGGCGGTGAGCGCCAACTCGCCGCGCTGGTTGCGCACGAGCAGGGTTGCGCCGTCGCTCACGGCGAGGGCCGCGGCGTCGTCCGGATGCAACAGCGCCACGCCGTTGTAGGCCATGTTGCGCATTTGCTCAGTGCGATAGAACATGCCGCCGCCGTCGTAGAGCGCTGTGCCCGTGACAAGCGCAAAGGCGCGCCGCTTATCGGGCAAGGCGGGCTGCGACACCGGGTTATAGGCCGGCTGCTGTTGCACAGCGGAAGCATCCCATTGAATGCCCTGGTCGCCGAGGGCGGACCAGGTGAGACCGGCGTAGGCCGGGATAGCCTGCGCGATTTCGTTGGTGATGCCCCGCTCGTCGGCATAGGGCCAGTTGACGCCCAGGCGGCCGGCGAGGTGGTCGAGGATCATCCAGTCGGGCGCGGCCTTGGTGTCCGGGTTGCGTACGGCGCGCGGCGCACGCTGCACGCGGCGTTCCAAGTTGGTGAAGGTCCCGTCCGTCTCGGCCCAGCTTAGGGCCGGCAGCACGACGTCGGCCTGGGCGGCGGTCTCGGTCAGGAACAATTCCTGGACGACGAGCAGGTCGAGCTTGCCCAGGTTCTCGGCCCAGGCGCTGCGCTCTGTGGCGGGGTTGGCGCCCATGATGAACAGGGCTTTGATGTCGTCGCCGGCTGTGTCGAGCATCTGCGAGTAGGTCTTGCCCGGCGCGTCGGGCAGGTCGCCGCCCCACAGCCGGTGCAGGCGCTGCTTGGCCTCTGCCTCGTCGAGCGCGGCGTGGCCGGGCAGCTGGTCGGGCAGGATGCCCATGTCGCGGCAACCCTGGCTGTTGGCGTCGAGGCCGGCATAGGCCAGGCGCTGGACGTTGCCGGTGACGAGAGCGAGGTTGCCCAGCCCGTCACGTACGGCAGGGCCGTCTGCGCCGCGGGCGGCCATCGGCCCATAGAGGATCAGGGTGCGTTCGCTGCCGGCGATCAACTCGGCGGCGGCCTTCACATCCGCCGGGTCCACGCCGCAGATCTGCGCCAGGTCTTCGTCTGTGACCTGTGGCGCGGGCTGATTGGCGTCGGGCTTGTCTTTATCGCTTGCGGCGAGAGCGGCCTTGACGAGGCCGTTGAGCAGCGTCGTTTCGGAGCCGGGCCGGTAGCCGAGGTAGGGGCCGCCGTAGCGGGTCAACTCGACCTTGCGCGGGTGGGCGATGACCAGCTTGACGCCGCCGCGGCGCACGGCGCGCTTGAGGTGAAGGTCGAGGATGGGCAGTTCTTCGCTGGGGTCCACGCCGAAGAGCAGCACGGTGTCGACCTGCGGGTTCGGGCCGTACTGGGGCTTCATGATGTCCGTCAGGGCGGGCAAGCCGGTGGGCAGAGCGGCTACGTCGCCGCCGTCGCGGTGGTCGATGTTGTTCGTGCCGACGATTTGGCGCATAAAGCGCTGCAGCAGGTAGTTGCTCTCATTGGAGAGCTTGGCGCTGCCGATGCCGCCGACGGCATCCGGCCCGTGCTGCCGCTTGATGCTGCGCAGACGGTCGGCTACGTATTGCAGCGCTTCTTGCCAGGAGACGGGGACGAGCTGCTCGCCCTTGCGCAAAAGGGGCATGGTCAAGCGCTCTTCGCTGTTGACCCAGGCGTTGGCAAAACGGCCCTTGTCGCAGATCCACTGGTCGTTGACCTGCATGTTCTCGCGGCCGACGACGCGGCGCAGCGTGTGCGTGCGCGTGTCGAGGCGCAGGTTGCAGCCGATGGAGCAGTGGTTGCAGATGCTGGGCGTGCGCTCGATCTCCCAGGGGCGGAAGGCGAAGCGGGCGACGCGGTTGGTCAGTGCGCCGACGGGGCAGATGTCGATGATGTTGCCGCCGGTCTTGGCGTCGACCGGCTTGCCTTCCTGGACGTCGATGATGGTTTCGCCGCCGCGCTCGAAGAGGGCGAGTTGCGGCTTGTCTTCCCACTCCTGCAGATAACGGATGCAGCGCCAGCAGATGACGCAGCGCTCTTGGTCGAGAACAATTGTGTCGGAGATGAGATAGTGCTTTTTCTTGCGGCGTTTCGGCTCGACCAACTGGCTAATGCCCGGACCGAAGCGCATGGTTTGGTCTTGCAACGGGCATTCGCCGCCCTTGTCGCAGATGGGGCAGTCAAGCGGGTGGTTGAGCAGCAGGAAGGCCAAGTTCGCTTCCTGCGTGGCCTTGACCTGCTCGGTGTCAGTGCGCACGACCATGCCGTTAGCCACGGGGACGGAACAGGCCGTCTGCAGCATGGGGCCGCGCGGGCCTTCGATCTCGACGAGGCACATGCGACAGCAGGCCACCGGGTCGAGCTTGGGGTGGCTGCAGAAAACCGGGATCTCGATGTTGAGCGCGGCGGCTGCATCCACGACCAGCGTACCGGCCGGCACGGTGACTTCACGGCCGTCTATCGTAAGAGTGACTGGTTCAGGCATGGTCATAGCGAAAAACCCTTGGCGGTATGGCTATTCTTCTGGCTGACCTTCCAGGGCGCTCTCGGCTAGCTGGAAGGAGAACGATTCTGGGCGCGTCAGTCGCCGACGACCTTGTCGCGCAGCAGCGGCGTTTCGCCCGACGGCTGCAGCGTGCTGTCGCGCAGTTGGCTGAGTTCGCCTTCGTCGGGCCGGTAGATCGGCCGGATCGGGATCGGCGGGCCGAGTTTCTCCGGATTGGTCAGTTCGATGTAGGTCAGGAATTCGCTGCGGAACTTGGCGAGATTGCTCTGCAAGCCCCAGACTGCGGCATCGCCGAAGGGGCAGAAGCTCTTGCCGGTGATGAAGCCGGCGATGTACTCCATGAGCTCGATGTCCTGATCGCGGCCGCCGCCCGCCTCCAGGCGCAGGAGGATGGTTTCGAGCCAGCCTGTGCCTTCGCGGCAGGGAGTGCATTTGCCGCAGCTTTCTTCGCGATAGAAGCTGAGCGTGCGCCGCGCCACTTCGATCATGGATTGGCGTTCGTCGATGACGATGATGCCGGCGGAGCCGAGGCTGGAGCCGGCGGCTTGCACGCTCTCGTAGTCGAGCGGCGTGTCGAGTTGGTCGGCGGTCAGGATCTTCATGGATAGACCGCCGGGCACGACGGCCTTGATGGGCGCGTCGTCGTCCTGCGGGCCGCCGCCATAGTCATAGATCACCTCGCGCAGGGTCACGGCGTGGGGCAGCTCATAGAGGCCCGGTCGCTTGACGTTGCCGCTGAGGCAGAAGATGCGCATACCGGGGCTTTTTTCCGTGCCGAAGCCGCGATACCAGTCGACGCCGTGGCGCATGACGTGGGTCACGTTGGCGATGGACTCGACATTGTTGACGATGGTCGGCTTGCTGTAGAGGCCCTCGACGGCGGGGAAGGGCGGCTTCATGCGCGGGTGGCCGCGATAGCCTTCCAGGCTGGAGAGCAGCGCGGTTTCTTCGCCGCACTCATAGGCGCCGGCCCCGCGATGGACGACCAGTTCGAGGTTCTTGTCCGTGCCGAAAATGCCCTTGCCGAGGTAGCCTTTGGCCTTGGCCTCTTTGACGGCTTCGACCAGCCGCGTATAGGCGAAGTAGTATTCGCCGCGTATATAGATGAAAGCCTGCTCGGCCTGGATGGCAAAGGAACTGAGGATGATGCCTTCGATCAACTGGTGCGGGTCATACTCCATGATCATGCGATCTTTGAAGGTGCCCGGCTCGGACTCGTCGGCGTTGACCACCAGGTAGCGGGGGAAGGCGGGGGCGAGAAAGCCCCACTTGACGCCGGTCGGGAAGCCGGCGCCGCCGCGGCCGCGGATGCCGCTGGCCTTGACCTCTTCGATCACCGCGGCCGGCTCCATCTCCGTGAGCACGCGCCGCGCCGTGGCGTAGCCGCCGTCGGCCTCGTACGAGGCGAGGGTGTGGCTTTCGGGCGTGTCGACGCGGGCGAGCAGGTAGCGCGGCTCCATGCCGTCATGCCGGTAGGGGCCGGCGGCCTCGCCTCTGGCCTCCGGGTCGCCGTCGGGCGTCCAGCGTTCGAGGGTGTCGAAGGCGTGACCGCTCTTGAGCACGGCGATCATGCGCTCCACGTCTTCAGCGGAGTCGAGCTCCTCGAAGTAGCGGATCTTGCCTGTCTTCTGTTCGGTGACCATCGCCATCGGCCCTGTGCCGCACGAACCGAGGCATTCCATGTGGTCAAGCGCAAACCGGCCGTCTTCGGTCTTTTCGCCGAAACCGATGCCCAGTCGCTCCTCCAGGAGATTGACGCATTGGCCGGACCCGCGCAACATGCAGGGCACGTTGGTGCAGACCTCGATGTGGTACTCAGCCTTCGGTTCCTCGTGGAACATATTGTAAAAGCCGACGACAGCGCCCACCTCCGCCGGGGCCAGGCCGAGCATTTCGGCCAGTTCGTTCTGGGCCTCCACCGGGCAATAGCCGTATTCCCGCTGGATGATGTGCAGCGCGGGCAGCGTGACGGAGCGCTGGCGTCCGGGCGGATAGAGGTCCATCCACCGGCGAATCTCTGCGCGGACTGATTCCGAAAGGGCCATAGCAGTTCCTCTAATTAGAAAAGTCTGACCAGCTTCCTGACGGCCTTCCGCCAAGCCTCAAGCTTTTTGGGAAGGAGCGGCGAACAGGTTAGCGGTCTACCTCGCCCAGAACGATGTCGATGGAGCCGATGTTGGCGACGATATCCGACAGCATGTGACCTCGGCACATCTTGCTGATGGCGTAGAGGTTGTTGAAGCTCGGCCCTCGCACATGCAGGCGGTAGGGCACGGCCGAGCCGTCGCTGTAGATGTAGAAGCCGAGTTCGCCCTTGCTGGCCTCGATGCCGTGGTAGACCATGCCGGGGGGAACCTGGAAGCCTTCGGTCATGAGCTTGAAATGGTGGATCAGCGCCTCCATGCTCACGTCCAGTTCGGCGCGCGGGGGCAGGCTGACCTTGCGGTTGTCGGTGCGGTAGAGACCGTCTGGCAGGTTCGCCATCGCCTGTTTGAGGATGCGCACGCTTTGGCGCATTTCCTCCATGCGGATGATGTAGCGCCCGTAGCAGTCGCCGTCCGTGCTGACCGGCACGTCGAAGTCGTAGTTTTCGTAGCCGCTGTAGGGCATGTCGCGGCGCAGGTCCCAGTCGACGCCGCTGCCGCGCAGCATGGGGCCGGTAAGGCCCATGTTGATGGCTTCCTCGCGGCTGAGCCGGCCGATGCCCTCGAGCCGTTCCTGCCACAGGGGGCCGGCGGTGAGCATGGCTTCGTATTCGTCGAACTTGGCGGGCAGGAGATCGACCAACTCCTGCAAATTGCTGAGAAAGGCGGGCGGCAGGTCTTTCCACACGCCGCCGATGCGGATGTAGCTGATGGTGAGGCGTGCGCCGGCGACCATCTCGAAAAGGTCAAGGATGCGCTCGCGCTCGCGGGTGGCGTACATGAGCAGGCTCATGCCCGTGCCGGAGATGTCGAGTACATGGGTCGAGAGCCAGAAGAGGTGCGAGGCGATGCGCTGCAACTCGCTCATGATGACGCGGATAACCTGGGCGCGTTCGGGGATCTCCACGCCGAGCAGCTTCTCGACGGCGAGGACATAGCCCAAGTTGTTGTTCATCGCTGACAGGTAATCCATGCGGTCGGTGTAGTAGACAAAATCCTTGTAGCGCTTGTTCTCGCCGGTCTTCTCGAAGCCGCTGTGCAGATAGCCGAGGTCGGGGTCGACGTGAATCACGTCTTCGCCGTCCAGTTCGACGACCAGGCGCAGCACGCCGTGGGTGCTGGGATGGTGCGGCCCCATGTTGACGATCATGCGCTCGCGGTTCATGCCGGGGGGCAGGGCGGGCGCGGCGCTTTCGGCGGGCAGCACCTGTTTGCCGAGCGTCTCGAATTCGGGGTCTTCCCAGGTGAGCGTGAAGGGAACCGGCTCGCCGCCGACGGGCATGTCTTTGCGCAGCGGATGGTTGGGCCAATGCTCCGGCATGAGAATGCGGCGCAGGTCGGGATGGTCGGTGAAGCGAACGCCCATGAGGTCGTACACTTCGCGTTCGGGCCAGACGGCGCCTTCGAAGACGGGCGCGAGGCTGGGCACAACCGGATGCGCACCGCCATCCGCCGGGCAGACGACGGTTAGATGGCGCTTGCGCGTGTAGGAGCGCAGTTGGTAGACCGTGTGGAAGCGTGCGTCGACGGTCTCGTCGGCGGGCAGCTTGGAGTAATCTACCGAGCTGACGTCGACGAGCGCCTCATAGGCGAGCTTTTCTTCGGTTTTGAGGAAGTTCGCCAGGTCGACAAGCTGGTCCGGGCGAATGTAGACTGTTTGCTGGCCGTTGTGCAGTCCGGCGGCGATCACCGCGTCGCCAAAGCGCTCGACGATGCGTTTGGTGTCGTCGGTTTCACCTCGCGGCAAAGGCGCGCGGGCGGGGATGGCCGGATTGTTGAGGCCGGGAAGGGTTTCGTATTCTCTGCGTCGGGGCGAGACGTTGAGCATGGCAGGCTCCGGGAAAAGGCGCAGCGTGGGTCGGGCGCGCGATCGGATGGGCTGGGCTAGGCCGCGGTGACCCGCGGGGCGTGCTTGCGCAGGCCGGCGAGCGTTCCCGAGGGGCTCCCGCCGATGGGCGCGATGTTTTCCGGGGCGACCATGGCGGCGGCGATGTCGTCGCGGCGGCGCATGGCGAATGTCTCGCGGCCTTGTTTTTCGCGCAGCTTGTCCATAGCGTAAAGGAGCGCTTCCGGTCGCGGCGGACACCCCGGCACATACACATCCACGGGGATGATCTTGTCGACGCCCTGGATGATGGCGTAGTTGTTAAACGGGCCGCCTGCGCTGGCGCAGATGCCCATGGCGATCACCCATTTCGGCTCGAGCATTTGGTCATAGAGCCGTTTGATGACCGGGGCCATTTTGTTGCTGACGCGTCCGGAGACGATCATCAGGTCGGCCTGGCGCGGGCTGGCGCGGAACAATTCGGAGCCGTAGCGAGCGATGTCGTGGCGCGCGGTGCCGGTGGCGATCATCTCGATGGCGCAACAGGCCAGGCCGAAGAGCAGGGGCCATGTGCTGTTGGCGCGGCTCCAATTCACCAGGTCTTCCAGTTTTGTCGTGACGATGCCTTCCGGCAGCTTATCTTCAAGACCCATCGCCGTTACCCTCCAAAGCTGTCAACTAAAAAAGGCGGCGCGCAGCTATTTCCAGTCGAGCGCGCCTTTTTTCCATTCATATAGAAGCCCGACGATCAGCACGAATAGGAAGAAGCCCATCGGCGCCAGTGCGAGCCATATCGAGAAGTTGTCGCGCAGATCGCGTAAGACGCCGGCCCAGGGATAGAGGAAGATGACCTCGATATCGAACAGGATAAAGAGCATGGCGACCAGGTAGAACTTGACCGGAAAGCGGCGACGGGCGTCTGAAAAAGGAATGATGCCCGATTCGTACGGTTCCAGCTTTTGCTTGTTGCCGCGGTGCGGCCCCAGAAGGGCGGGCACGATAAGGGCGATCGCTGCGAATAGGGCGGCGACGATCAACACGATTAGGAGCGGCAGGTAGTCGATAGCCATCGTGGTCAACTACTCCATATGGTCATGAATGTCTTTGGCGGCCGGCCTTGCCAGGGCCAAGGTGAACGATTCGTGCGCAAGAAAACTATTGACTCAACACCGACGGGTGTTGAGTCAATGTCCGTGTGCCATCCGCGTGATTATGTAATGTTCGTCCACGTTTGTAAATTCTATCACGAGCGATGGGGCGTGTCAAACAACAATGAAACGGGGGGACTTTTGCGTGCTTCTGCTAGGTGAACCTGAGCAAGCGGCAAGGGCGTCAGGATGGCCGATGTTTGGGCAGGGACCAGCCTGAAAAGGCGTCTTGCCGCGGATTTGCGCGGTGTGCTACAATTCCGCTACAGCGCAGTCGAAAAGAGCTAAAAGTCGTCCAAGACGGGGAAAGATTTCTGTATCCCAAAAGGGTATGCTACCATACGCCGACGTTCGGCCCGGCAGAGGTCAACGCGGGAAACCGGCGGGTGCGCCGGCCTGCTGTCGCCGCTGATCGGGCAGCCAATAATAGCCAAGCATCATTCAGGTTGAACAACAGCCACAGAGCCAGGGGACATTGATGCTGCAGAACTATACCTTTGTACTGATCTTGAGCGGCCTGGCGCTTTTGGTGCCCGTTGCGGCCATCCTTTTGGGCCACTTTTTGGGGCCGAGACGGCCCAACCCCATCAAGAATCAGACATACGAAAGCGGCGTCGAGACAGTCGGCGACACGTGGGTGCAGTTTCGCGCCCAATACTACTTAATTGGTCTGATCTTTTTGATCTTCGATGTCGAGGTGATCTTCCTGTTCCCGATTGCGCTGGCCTATCAGCGGCTGTCGCTTTTCGGCGTCGTCGCGACCATTACCTTCGTGGTAATCCTGTTGTTGGGCCTGCTCCTGGAATGGCGCAAGGGCGCGCTCGAGTGGGAGTAGCACGCAACCGACTGCGGTGGAGGATGTGATGCAGCATTGGAGTACGACGCTCACCGATTTCTTTGCGGGGCTGGGGTTGCCGGAACCGGCGGCGATGGCGATCGCTTTCATTATCGGCGCTACGGCGCTGGCGATCTTCGCGCCTACGCTGGCCCTGGGCCTGATCTGGATCACGCGCAAGATCATCAGCCGCATTCAGGATCGGATTGGGCCGAACCGTGTCGGTCCATTCGGCCTGTTCCAGACTGTGGCCGATGCGGCCAAACTGCTATCTAAAGAGGACATTAGCCCTGCCGACGCGGATGTCGTGTCGTACAACCTGGCGCCGATCCTCTCCGTTTTCGGTGTGATCATGTCGACGGCGGTCATCGCCTTTGCGCCGGGCATCATCGGTGCGGACCTGCACGTGGGCGTGCTCTTCTTGGTGGCGTTGGGATCGCTCGGCATTCTGTCGGCGTTGATGGCGGGCTGGAGCAGCAACAACAAGTATGCGCTCTTGGCCGGCTTCCGCGTGATTGCGCAGCTGTTGAGCTACGAGATTCCGATGGTGTTGGCGATGCTGGGGCCGGTGCTGCTGGTTGGCAGCATGCGTCTGCAGGCGCTGTCCGAGTTTCAGTCGCTGGAGATCGCGGGCTTTAACATCGGGCTGGGCTGGACGGTGTTCATCATGCCCGCGGTGTTTCTGATCTATTTCATCAGCGCACTGGCGGAAGGGGAGCAGACGCCCTTCGACCTGCTTGAGGCCGAGTCCGAGCTGATCGCCGGTTTTCACATCGAGTATTCGGGCATGAAGTTCGCCATGTTCTTCTTGGCCCAGTTCTTGAACTCGTTCTTTCTGGGCGGCATCGCCGTGATGCTTTTCCTCGGCGGCTGGCAGGGGCCGTTTGTGGACCAGTTGCCGATCCTGGGCGTGGCCTATTTCTTGGGCAAGGCCATGCTGGTGTATGCCGTGATCCAGTGGATTAAGGGGACCTTCCCGCGCGTGCGCATCGACCAGATGATGGCGTTTGCGTGGAAGGTGTTGGTGCCGATGGTGTTGGCGCTGATCCTGTGGCAGATGATCGCGTTGAAGCTGCCCGCCCCGACGTGGGTGCAATACGCGGTGATCTTGATCGGCAACCTGGGCGCCATCGCCTGGATCGTGGTGATTCTGAATCGCCACTTGCTGCAGGAAGAGATTCGCACCAAGCGCGCTTTCGAGCCGACATCTTTGATCGGCACGATGCAGCCGGCGCCGCCGTCGTCGGGAGACTAGGCTTGCCGCGCTGCGTACGGGCCGCTGCCGGGCCGCATGATAGGAACTTTGCACTTCTCAGGTTGAAGAGGGTTTGCTTATGCCGGGTCTAGATGCACTGCCGTTTCCGCTGCCGACCGTTCAGCAGGTCATTTTTGTCCTGATTGCGGGGATGACTGTGACCGGTGCGTTGATCACGGCGCTGGCGCCGAACCTGTTCCACAACGCGCTGGGCTTGGTGTTGGCGTTTTTTGGGGTCGCGGGCGTGTATGTGCTGCTCGAAGCCGAGTTTCTGGCCGTCAGCCAGGTGCTCATCTACGTCGGGGCGATTGCCACGCTGATCACGTTTGCCATTATGTTGACGCGCGGCATGATGTTCGGGCGCACGTCGTCCACCAACCGGCTGATGCTGTCGGCGGCGATCATCAGCGCGCTCTTCTTCCTGGTGCTGACCGGCTTGCTCGTCAACGTTTCTTGGCCGGAAGTGGGCGCGGAGTTGGCAAGCAGCGAGCAGATGATCGCCGACCTGGGCGAGATGTTTGTGACGACGTATCTGGTTCCCTTTGAGTTGATGGCGCTGCTGCTGTTAGCGGCGTTGGCCGGGGCTATCCTGCTGGCGCGGGACTAGGCGTTCTTGTGACAAGCGCTTGACGACACGGAGTGAAGGACGGATTGCATGGTTCCTCTCAACTGGTATTTGGTTTTGGCGGCGTTTATCTTTTCCAGCGGGCTGTACGCCTCTCTGGCGCGGCGCAATGCCATTGCGGCGCTGATGGGGATTGAACTGATGCTGAACGCCGTCAATATCAACCTGGTGGCGTTTTGGCGCTATGGCGAGTTTGTGGAACGGTTGGACGGCCAGGTTTTTGCGCTGTTCGTGATCGCCATCGCCGCGGCGGAAGTCGCGGTCGGCCTTGCTCTGGTCATCTCGGTCTATCGCGGTCGCAGAACCGTCAACCTGGATGAGTTGGACTTGCTGCAGGGATAAGCGGCGACGGCCATGCCCAAGCAGATGCTCAGCGGTACGCTGGATGAGCAGTGCGAGTTCTTGTACAACCTGGCGCTCGACAAGAGGGAACAGGGCAATTATACGGGCGCCATTCATGCTTTGCAGGAGATCGTCCGGTATGCGCCGGACTATCGAGATGCGGCTCGGCTGCTGGAAGAGTCGCGGGCGCGCAAAGCCGAGAGCCGTTGGTTGATCGTCTTGTCGTTTCTTGGCGGCATCGTCATGATCGGCGTGGGGACATTGTTCCAGGCCGGCAACGATGCGGCGTTTCTCGCCCTCGCCTTGGCGGGCGCCGGGCTGGGGTATCTTGCGGGGATCGGGATCAACCGGCGGCGTCGCAAGTCGCGCGTCTAAGGGCCGGCGAACGACGTCGATAGGCCATCATCCGAGTGGGAAGTAGCGTGAGGACATTCGAATGGAAGGATTTCTGAACTTAGCGTGGCTCGTGCCAATCCCGCCCTTCCTGGCGTTTGCGGCGATCATCTTGTTCTTGAACCGCAACAAGACGGTCAGCGCGCTGACGGCCATCGGCGGGGCGCTGCTCAGCCTGCTGTTGGGCTGGCCCATCGCCTTCGCGGCCTTCCTGGGTGATCATTTCGGCCTGCACCCTCATTACGGAGAGCTGTTCACCATCCCGACCGGCGCGTCCGAGATCGTGATCGGGTATCAGGTGGACCCGGCGAACGCGCTGATGTTGTTCATGGCGTCGTTCCTGCTGCTGATGATCTTCATCTATGCCAGCGGCTACATGAGCTTCCCGCCGCACTTGCAGGCGGCGATCTATCCCGTCTCTGCGGCGCAGGGCAAGGACCCGCGCTATAGCCGCTTTATGGCGTATATCAGCCTCTTTGCCACGGGCATGTTGGGGCTGGTCGTCTCGAATTCGCTGCTGACCTTCTTCGTCTTTTGGGAGATCATGGGGCTGTGCAGCTACCTGCTGATCGGCTTTTGGTATGAGAAGCCGACGGCGCGGGCCGCCGCGGTCAAGGCGTTTATCACCACGCGTATCGGCGACGCCATCATGCTCATGGGCATGCTCCTGCTTTACGCGCAGAGCGAGCCAAGCAGCCTCGCCTTTCGCGAGATTCTCTCACCGGAGAATCTGCACCAGTTGGCCGAGAAGATGGTGACTGTGCCCGTCTTCAACGTGACCGTGCCGTGGATCGCGCTGATCGGGTTCCTGATCTTCTTCGGGACGGTGGGTAAAAGCTCGCAGTTCCCGCTGCACGTGTGGCTGCCCGACGCCATGGAAGGCCCGACGCCGGTCAGCGCGTTGATCCACGCGGCGACGATGGTTTCGGCGGGCGTCTTCCTGCTGGTGCGCATGTTCCCGCTGTACGCGGTCGGCGGCGAGGCTTCGCCTGGCCTGTTGCAGTTCGTGGCGTTTATCGGCGCGTTTACGGCGCTTTTCGCCTCGACGATTGCCGTGGCGCAGTGGGACATCAAGCGTGTGCTGGCCTATTCGACTATCAGCCAGCTTGGCTATATGGTGGCTGCCATCGGCATCGGCGCATACCCGGCGGCGCTGTTTCATCTGATTACGCACGCCTTCTTCAAGGCGCTGCTCTTCCTCGGTTCGGGCAGCGTCATCCACGGCGTCGAACACGGCTTCCACCATGCGCACGAGCATGGTCACGAGGAAGGCCATGACGAGGAGCACGAGGAGCATGCCGAGGTCGTCACGCGGCCGGACGGACGGCTCGACCCGCACGACCCGCAGGACATGCGCAACATGGGGGGCTTGCTGAACCGCATGCCCGGCACAAGCTGGACCTTCATCATCGGCGGCTTGGCCTTGAGCGGTTTCCCGCTGATCACCGCCGGCTTCTGGTCGAAGGACGAGATCTTCGCCTATGCCTGGGGCTCCGGGCATAACTTGGTGTTCTGGGTGCTGGCGATATCTGCTTTCATCACCGCGTTCTACACCGCGCGCCAGATCGGGCTGACCTTCCTCGGCGCGCCGCGCACGGAGGGGGCGGCGCACGCGCCGGAAAGCAATCGCGCTATGGTATGGCCGCTGATCCTGATTGCGCCTTTTGCGATCGCGCTGGGCTGGTTCGGCATCCCGGCCAAGTTCCCGCTGATCGGCGGTCTGGTTCCCAACTTCTTGGAAGGGCTGCTGGAACCGTATATCGAGTATATGGAACTGCACGTAGCGCATCCCGATTTCAGCTACGTGCCGCTGGTTGCATCGTTGGTCGTGGCGCTGGGCGGCCTGGCTGTGGGCTATTGGGTTTACGGTCGCGGCTATGCCGCCGGGCAGATCGACCCGCTGCGACGGGTTTTGGGGCCGATCTGGACGGTGTTGCATCGCAAGTACTATGTAGACGAGTTCTATCAGGCGACGATCATTGCCTTTGGCGTGGGGCTGTCGAAGTTCCTCTACTGGGTGGATGACCTATGGGTGATTGACCCGATTGTGAACGCGATTGGCCGCGTGGGCGTGTGGCTGTCGACGCTGCTGGCCGCGGTTGACCGCATCGTGGTAGACGGCACGGTCAACGCCGTCGGTTGGGCGACGGCTCGCACCGGCCAGGCGATGCGCCATATCCAAGACGGCCATGTGCAGGCGTATCTGCTGGTGGCGGTGGTGTCGATGGCGATATGGCTGTTGTTGACCGTGCTGCCGGTGCTCTTGACGCTGGTCTAGGCGGACGTGGCTGGCCGGTTGCGGCGGCGATGGGGCGGTCTGTGAGGCGGATGCGTTGCGCCGCATTTGTGCAGGAGCGCACGCAAGCGCATAAGCGCATAGATGGAAACTGAATTCCAAAATAGGGGTCTGCGGAGGAAACATCCATGGAATTGCTGAATCAATGGGCGCTGCCGATTCTTTTGATCTGGCCTTTGATTTCGACGGCGCTGGTCATTTTGGCGCCGAGCGAGAACACGCGCCTGATCAAACAGGGTTCTATCGCGGCCAGTTTGCTTCCGCTGGGCCTCAGCATCTATATGCTGGTCGCCTATGATTACGCCGCCGCAAACATGGCGTTCGAGGTGCAGGTCCCGTGGATCGAGTCGCTGAACGCCAGCTTCCATCTGGGCGTCGACGGCCTGAGTCTGCCGTTGGTCTTCCTGACGACCCTGCTGTCCACGCTGAGCATCTACTACAGCGCGGGCGTGATTAACCTGCGCGTCAAAGAGTACTTCGCCATGTTCCATCTGCTCGAACTGAGCATGATCGGCGTGTTCGTGGCGTTGGACTACGTGCTGTTCTACGTGTTCTGGGAAATCAGCCTGGTGCCGATGTACTTGCTGATCGGCATTTGGGGCGGCAAGAATCGCAGCTACGCTTCGATCAAGTTCTTCATCTATACATTGGTCGGGTCTGTGGCGATGTTGCTGGCGATCTTGTTGACCTACTTTGCCACAGGCACGTTCGACATCGTCGGCGCGGCTGCGGCGCAGCCCTTCCGAGACCTGCCGGCGGATCGCGGGCTGTTGCTTTCGAGCCTGGCTTTCTGGGGCTTCTTCCTGGGTTTCGCCTTCAAGGTGCCGAGCTTCCCGTTCCACACGTGGCTGCCCGACGCGCACACCGAGGCGCCGACGGCCGGCAGCGTGATCCTGGCGGGCGTGCTGCTCAAGCTGGGTGCATACGGTTTTCTGCGCATCGTTCTGCCCACCTATCCGGCGGCGAGCCAGTATTGGAGCATGTGGCTGGTGGCGCTGGGCGCAATCGCCATTGTCTACGGCGCGTTCGTCTGTGTGGCGCAGACCGACCTCAAGCGGCTGATCGCGTATAGCTCGGTGAGCCACATGGGCTATGTGATGCTGGGCATCGGCGCGGCGGCGTCGGTGTTGACTGCGGACGCGGCGCAGCGCGCCGCCGACGTCTTCGGCGTCACGCTGGAAGCGGTCAACGACAGCGCGGCCATGGCGCTGAACGGCGCTGCGCTGCAGATGTTCAACCACGGCATCATCACCGGCGCGTTGTTCTTGTTGGTCGGCGTGATCTACGAGCGGGCGCACACGCGTGAGTTGGCCAAGTTCGGCGGCCTGGCGACGGTGACGCCCTACTTCTACGGCATGATGATGGTGGCCGCCTTTGCCAGCCTGGGGCTGCCGGGGCTGGCCGGCTTCTGGGCGGAGCTCTTCACCTTCCGCGGGGCGTTTGCGCTGGTTCCTTTGTGGGCGGCGTTCGGCACGATCGGCATCGTCATGACGGCCGTCTACATCCTGTGGCGCATTATCCAGAACGTCTTCCTGGGCGAATATGAACCGGGCAAAGTGTCGCACTGGACAACGGTAGACGGGCAGGACGCCGACGGTCCGACCGACATGGCCGGCTTCGAGAAGGTGACGCTGTGGCCGTTGATTGCGGGCATGTTCATCATCGGCATCTATCCGACTGTGATCTTGAACTACTTCAACGGATCGGCGCAACGCCTGATCGAGTTCATTCAGAATATCATGTAAGCGAGGGGGCTACTTTTGGGCGACATCGGCTTCGGCTCACTTGGCGGTATTCTGCCGGAACTCATCATCGTGCTCGGCGGTCTGCTGATCCTGATCCTGGACATTGCCCAGGCGGACCGGCAAGACTCCGGGCGCGGCTATCTCGCGGTCTCGGCGCTGTTCCTGATCGTGGGGTTGACGGGCGTGCTTTTGCAGATAGGCATGGAGCCTTACGTCGTGCTGAGCACGACCGCGATTGACCCGTTCGCCACCTATCTCAAGCTGGTCATCTACACGGGCATGATCCTGGTCGCTATCGGCGGCGGCAGCTATATGAACCGGCACGCCACCGGCCGCGGCGAGTTCTGGGCGCTGTTTCTCTTCGTGACGGCGGCGATGAGCTTTGCGGTTAGCGCCACGAATCTGCTGCTGCTCTATCTTTCTATCGAGTTTCTGTCGATCACGAGCTACATCCTGGCGGGTTTCTTGCGCACCAACAAGCGCAGCTCCGAAGCAGGCTTAAAGTACTTCCTGTACGGCTCGGTGGCGGCGGCGGTCATGCTGTACGGCATGAGTCTGCTCTACGGCGCGACCGGGTCGCTGGATTTAGTGGAGATCGCCCAGGGATTGGCGGCGAACGCAGAGATGGCTGCAATCATCCCGGCGGCGACGCTGCTGACGCTGGTCGGGCTGGGCTTCAAGGCGAGCTTGGCGCCGTTCTACCAGTGGGCGCCGGACGTGTATGACGGCGCGCCCACGCCGATCACCGCCTATCTGTCCACGGCGTCGAAGGCGGTGGGCTTTGCGGTGATGGCGCGCGTTTTCGTGGTGGCGCTGGGCGCATACCGCGTGGACTGGGCGCCGATCCTCGCCGGCCTAAGCGTGCTGACGATGACCGTGGGCAATGTCATTGCCTTGCGCCAGACCAGCGTCAAACGGATGCTGGCCTATAGCTCTGTGGCGCAGGCGGGCTACATCTTGATGGGGCTGACGGCGGTAGTGTCCAGCCAACAGGCCGATCTGACGATATTGGGCATGAACGGGCTGAATGGGCTGCTGCTCTATCTGTTCGCCTATCTGTTCACCAATATCGGCGCCTTTCTGGTGGTGCTGGCTGTGGAGGACGAGGCAGGCAGCACGGAACTGGACGCCTACAACAACCTGGTGCAGCGCGCGCCGGGCATGGCCTGGGCGATGTTTATCTTCTTGCTCAGCCTGGCGGGCATTCCGCTCACCGGCGGCTTTGTGGGCAAGTTCTATGTCTTCGGGGCTGCGGTGCAACACCAGTATTTTTGGCTGGCCGGCGTGGGGCTGGTGAACGCGGCGATTGCCGCCTATTACTATCTGAACGTGGTGCGCACGATGTTCTTCGCGGCGGACGGAGAAGCGACGTCTGGCCGGATGGCCGCGCCCGTCGCCATACAGGGAGTCGTGCTCTTCTGCGTGCTGGCGACGATCTGGATCGGCCTGTACCCGGCGCGGCTGCTGGAATGGGCCAACTCCGCATCGCAACAACTGCTGGCCCTGATGTTGTAGACTGCCGGACGGCCTGCCAACCGAAGACGGCGATCGCGCCAAGGGAGGGAACTCGCGTCCGCCCTTGGCGTTTGTTATACAGCCGCGGCGCCGCTGCCGCAAGCAGTCTTCGCATGATTCGACGTTCTCGCCCATGCACCGTATAATTTACACATAATCTGCATATAGAGCTATAGGGTCGCGGGGGCGGCCTGAGCAGACAGGATGATCCAGATCAGGCGAATGCGCCGATTACTGCGTGTGTTTCGAGCCAAGCGCTACATATTGCCGTTGCTGGCCGGCGTGTTGGCGGCGAGTTGGCTGCTGCCGGCATTGGTCTTGGCGCAGGAGACCGCCGTGCCCACGCGCAACGTGGCGATCAGCGTGCTCGTGCTGCCCGGACAGCCGGAACAGGTGCTGGCGGGTACGCTCAACGCCCCCGACCCGGTTAACCTATATCGTTCAACCAACGGCGCTGTGGGGTGGACAGGGGCCAACCAGGGCATGCGGCCCAATATCAGCATGGCCGGGCTAGCCGCAGACCCGCAAAACCCGAACTTGATCCTTGCCGGCGACGGCGGCTTCGGCTATATGTACCGCAGCCGCGACGGCGGCCAGAACTGGGAGGAACTGCCGGGGTTCAAGGCGCTCTTGTCGGAGAATGCGGCCGTGGGCGAACTGTATTCGGTCGTGCAGGACGGCGTGACCGTTTTCTTCGCAGCCACGCGCTATGACGGCGTGTTTCGCAGCCCCAATGCCGGCGACATCTGGCAGAAGCTGGACAGCGGGCTGGAGGGCGAGGCGCGCCGCGTGCGCGAGGTCGTGCTGCATGACGGCATTCTCTACGCGGGTACGCATGCCGGTCTCTACCGCATGACGCCCGAAAGCTCGACCTGGGAGTTTGTCCCCGGCCTGCCCAACACGCTAATTGTGTTCAGCCTGATGTCGCGGCCCGATGGGCTGTACGCGGGAACGGGCCAGGGACTTTACCGCAGCCAGGACGGCGCAACCTTTACGGCAATGCCCAATTTCCCGCTCACCATCGTCTATGATCTGGCCGACACGGGGCGGAACATCGTGGCCGCGACCGAGACCGGGCTGTGGACCGGCGCCGAGGGCGAATGGCAACAGCCGCTCGTCAACGGCGCGCCCTATGGCGGCGTCACCTATGCGATCGCCAACATTCCGCAGGCGCCGCGCACGCTCTATGCGGGCACGGCTAACGACTGGGTGCTGCGCAGCGACGACGAAGGCGTGACTTTCTTCGCAGCGCTGAACATGCCGCCGCTGGATCGTGAGGCGGCGCTCGCTACGCCGACGCCGACCTTCACGCCGACGCCGACGCCCACCGATACGCCGACGCCGACGCCGACGGCTACCGATACGGCCACGCCTACCGCCACGCCGACGGCGACGGATACGCCGCTGCCCACCGATACGCCCACGCCCACGGCGACGCCGACCGAAACGCCGCTGCCGACCGATACGCCGCCGGTTACGGATACGCCCCCGCCGGCGGATTCGCCCCCCGCTTCGGCTGTGGTGACGGATACGGACCCGATCAGCATCGAGTTGCAGTTGCCTGTGGCGGAGATCATCACGGCGACCGAACCGCTCAGTACGGCGCTTCCCCTCGCTATCCCGACCGGATCGGCGGACGCCGAACCCGCCGCCCCGGATGCGGTCGCCGTCGTACTGCCCACGCCGGTACAGCCGTCGCCTACCGCCACGCTGGCGGCGGAAGTCGCGCCGCAGACTGAACCGGCGGTCCCGCCGCCGGCGACAGATACTCCGATCCCTGCCGATACACCGTCGCCCGTCGCGACCGAACCGTCCACAGAGACGCCCACGCCGGCGCCGACGCGCACGCCGATCAACGTCGAGGAGTTGGTGCAGACGACGCTTCCCCCCGTGTTCGTCGGCGCCGGCATTCTGTTGGCTGTGGTCGTGGTTGCTGCAGGACTCGCGGTGATCCGCGGCCCGCGCGATATATAAACGAGTTCTTGGCCATGTGGACTGCCAGATGATCACGCTTGCAGAGATTGTGGCTGCGCTGTCCGGCTTGCAAAGCGGCGGCATCGGGCTGCCCGATGCGCAAATTGGCGATGTGACGGCGGACAGCCGGCGTGTGGCCGAAGGATCGCTCTTCGTGGCGGTGCGCGGGGGTCAGCATGACGGGCATGCGTATTTGCCGGCTGCGATCCGGGCCGGCGCCGTGGCAGCCATCGGGACGGTCCCAACGGACGAACTGGCTGGCCAGGGCATCGCGCTGCCGCCCGGCTTTCCCTACGTGGTCGCGGCGGACGCCCGAACCGCGCTGGCCGAGGCGAGCGCCGCTCTGCACGGCTTTCCCAGCCGCGCCCTGACGGTGATCGGCGTCACCGGCACGGACGGCAAGACGACGACATGTACGCTGTTGGAGTCGATCTTGGCCGAGGCGACTCGCTCCGCTTCCGCGCCGCGCGGCCGCGTGGGCGTGATCACGACGGTGGCGGCGCGCATCGCCGGAGCCGAGCAGGATACGGGGCTGCATGTGACGACGCCGGATGCGCCGGAGGTGCAGGGCTATCTGGCGCAGATGCGCGATGCGGGCTGCGTCTATGCCATCGTGGAGAGCACCAGCCACGGCCTGGCGCAAAGGCGAACAGCGGCGGTGGACTACGACGTCGCCGCCGTGACCAACATCACCCACGAGCACCTGGATTACCACGGCAGCCGGGAAGCCTATGTGCAGGCCAAGGCGTTGCTGTTCCGCAGCCTGTTCGCGTCGGCGCAGAAGCGGGGCGTGCGCAAGCTGGCCGTGCTCAACGCCGACGACGCGGGCAGTTTCGGCGCGTTGCAAGAGGCGCTGCGTGAAGAGTCGGCGCGCCGCAGCCGCGGCGTGGACACGCTCACCTATGGCCTAGAGCCGGGAAAGGCCGACGTAACCGCGTCGGACGTTGCCTATGAGCCGCAGCGTACGACGTTCCGCCTGCGTTGGCCCGGCGGGGAATTCGATGTCGAGACCGCTTTAATCGGCGAGTTCAACGTGTCCAATATCCTGTGCGCGGCGAGCATTGCCCTACAACTTGGGATTGAGCCGGACGCCGTGCGCCGGGGCGTGGCGCAGATGCGCGGCGTTTCCGGGCGCATGGAGCGCATCGATCGCGGGCAGCCGTTCTTGGCCGTCGTGGACTTCGCACATTCGCCGGTGAGCCTGGAGCGGGCGCTGCAGACGCTGCGCCCGTTGACGCGGCCGAACCCGGACGGGAGGCCGGGCAAGGTGATCGCGGTCTTCGGCTGCGCAGGCTTGCGCGACCGGGCCAAGCGCGAGCTGATGGGGCAGGTGAGCGGGCGACTGGCCGACTTCACCGTGATCACGGCTGAGGACCCGCGCACCGAAGACCTGGACGAGATCAACCGGGCGATTGAGGCGGGCGTACGCAAGCACGCGGGCGCGGACGCCTATTGCATCGTGCCGGATCGGGCCGAAGCTATCCGCACGGCGGTGCGCTTGGCGCGTCCCGGCGATGTGGTGGCGGCTTTCGGCAAAGGCCACGAACGTTCCATGTGCTTCGGCACGGTTGAGCAGCCGTGGAGCGACCAGGCGGCCATGATCGCGGCGCTGGATGCGCCGACCGCGCCGGAGGAACCGCCCGCAAACGATGCGCGCGGATAGGCGACGATTTCGCTTGTGTGTTCACCTAAACTGGTGTATGATTGCGCTAAATTCTCCGAGTTTTTTAAGCTTGCCGGGATTATTCTTCTAACCCTTATCATCCCACTTACCTGTCAACGCACACGTACGTAAAGGAGACTGGATATGCAGGCGAGGGCAAAGATTGTCATAATCTTAGTTGTCGCACTCATTGTCAGTCTGGTGTTGGTTGGTCGCGGCGGGGGAACCAGCGGTTCGACGTGGTTCAACCTGCCGTCCGTCAAAGTGACTGTTCAGCCGGATGGCACGGCGAAGGTTTATGGCTTCAACATAGGCATGGTGTTGCAGCCGGCCCTCATCCAGCAACTACAGGCAGCCAATATCCAGAAGCTGGAAGCCCGGATCGGGTATAACGGCATCCATGTTTATGTCAACGGCGAGGATATGCCGTACATTGAATGGGATCAGGAAAAGACTGAAACCTTGCAGCAGGTGATCAGGTCGATGCCGGGCGTGCCCAACGGGAACCTTATCGCCAATCTGTTGCCGTGGGCGCGCAAGATCGGCTTGGGCGCGGCGCTGCATCTGCCCATTGCCGATGGCACGGCTAAGCTGGACATCCCGCGCTGGAAGGGCGAGACGGCGGTAAGCCGGGAAACGTCTGCCGAGACAACTATCGGCCCGATCACGATTGGCAGCCTGGTATTTGACGAGAACGGGCAGGCCATTATCGAAGGCATTCCCGCTTCGACGCTGGAGCAGTTGACCGGCGGGCCTGTGCTGCCCACGTTGGACGCCAATACGCTGGGGATATTGAACTCGCTGGGCGTCGATGCTGTGCGGATTGCCACACACCCCAACGGCATCAACCTCAGCCTGAATGACGACCCGCTGCCCGGCATTGCCTATGACAGCGCATCTTTGGGCCGCCTCCAGGCTCAAATGGGCGCGTTCATCTCCGATCCGGCCATGCTGGAGATGGTGAACCAGATTGTGCCGTTGTTGCCCGGCGCGGACATCAGCGCGGCGATCTCCTTTACCGGCGAGCCGGCTGCGGAGACGCAACTCAGCGCGATTACGGTGGCTGTCGGCGCTGACGGGACGGTTGAGAGCGTCGCCGGCGTGCCGCTGCCTGCAGGGATCGCCTTGCCTGCGGACGTGGTGCAGAAGCTCGGCGCGGCCAATGTCGATTCGCTGAGCGTTCAGGTGGCCCCTGAGGGTCTGTCGATCACAGCCGGGGAAAGGGCGCTGCCCGCCATCACCTGGAACGAGGAATCGATGCAGACGGTGGCGGAACTGGTCGGCCCGTTGGCCGGCCTCAGCCCCGAACTGGTGGATACGCTGATGGGGACGGCGCTCAATCTGGGCATCGACGTCAGCGTGCAGTTGCCTGAGGCTGCCGGCGAGGCCGCGCCTGCCGAGGCCGCCCAGCCCGTAGACCTCAGCGGCATGACTGTGCCGTTTATCAAGCTGGAAGCTGCTTATGGCGACCAGGGCTTTACGCAAGTCGGCGGTCTCTCCGCCGATACGCTGGCGCAACTGGGCGTGAGCTTGCCGGCGCTGCCGCCGGAGGTGATGGGCGTGCTGAAGGCGCAGGGCGTGTCGCAGCTACAGATCAAGAGCGGCGAGAGCCAGCTTGAGATTCTGCTCGACGGCGAGAAGGCGCTGGGCATCGACTACGACGGCGAGTCGCTGGCGACCGCGTTGGACCTGGCGATGCCGTTCCTGGGCGATTCTCCCGTTCTGCAAGACCCGACGATGATGAAGTTCATCCGGGAGCAGATTCTGCCGCTGGCCCCGCTGGCGCAGATCGACGTGACGCTTAACCTGGAGTAGGCCCCTCGCCGGTTGACAGGAAAGCGAAAGCCGCCTCGGGTTTCCGGGGCGGCTTTGTTATTGGCCGGCATGGGGATCGGGCGGGCGGTCATGTGCTAGACTGCCCGCCAGCAGGCCCAAGGCCAGCCAGTTCCAGGCGGCGAGGTCGGGGAGTGCGGCGAAGGCGTCCGCCTGGGCGTGGGCGAAGGCCGCGGCGAGCGCGGCCGGCAAGCCCGCCTCCGCCCAACTGCGCGCCGTCCCACCGAGGCGTTGCGACCGGCGGACGCCGTCGACGGTGAGGAGGATCGCCGCGCCCAGCCAGAGCAGGCCGGGCAGCCCCGCCGTCGCGGCGAATTCCAGCCAGACGTTGTGCGGGTGTTGCAGGTTCGGGTCGAGGGGCGCGCCTTCGGGTATGTAGGCGGGGAAGCGCCACAGGAAGCCGCCCGGCCCAACGCCCGTGCCCCAGTAATCCAGCCAGAGCAGCCAGCTTTGTCGCCATAGGGCTGTACGCTCAACGAGGGTGGCGCTGTTGCTGAGGCGTTCCCATGAGAGGCCGGCGGCGACGAGCAGGAGGGTCAGCGCGGTGCCGGCGGCGCCGAGGGCGAGCGTACCGGGCCGGCGAGCAAGCTTGCGCGACGCGGGCAGGCTGGTGCAAGCGGCGAGTGCGATCAGGCCCGCGGGCAAGCCCAGCAGTAGGGCGCCGCGGCTGCCCGTGAGCAGCAGGGCGACGCCGCCGATCAGGGCTGCGCCCGCCCAGAGCCGGCGCCGGCGCGTCCTCAAATACAGCGCCAGTCCTAGGGCGGCGAACAGGGTGCGCTCCAAATAGAGCGCGGCGTGGTTGGGCGAGTAGACGACGCCGGCTAGGCGGCGCATCCCGTCCGCTTCGCCCCCTCCGCCTGCCAGCCAGTCGATCAGCCCCCATACACCGGCCAGCGCGCCCCCGGCGACCAGCGCCATCAGAATGCGACGGCGCTGTTGGGCCGTGCGCGCCCAGGTCCGCACGGCCCAGTAGAGGATGAGCGGGACGGCGACCAGGTCTGCGAAGCCGCGGCCGTAGGCGGGCCAATGCCACACGCCGGTTGCGCTGAGCAGCGCAACTCCTAGCCAGCCCAATGCCAGGGCATCCCAGCGGTCGAAGCGGCGGGGAGCGCGGCGCGTGTGGAGGGCTAGGGCCGGCAGGAGGCAGAGCGCCGCGGCGTGTGCGGGCGGCACGGCAAGGTTGAGTTGGCCCCAGTGGATCTCTTTGTGCCGGAAGTAGAAGGGCAGCAGCGCAGCCGCCAGCCGGATGCCTGTCTGCGGTTCGGCCAGGATCAATAGTGCAGCCGCTATCCAGAGCAGGACGATGAGCGGCGGCCAGACGGCGAAGTAGTAGCTCACGCCCAGAGCCAGCCAGATGGCGGCGCGCCGGGCGGGCGGTAAGCCCAGGTAGGCGCGTTGCCAGCGCTGCCAGGGCAGGAGCCGTGCGGCGGCGGCGAGCCGCCAGCTTGCCAGGCAGGTCGCCGCCAGGAGCAGCAGCCAACGCGGCCAGTCGCGCCGCGGCGGGGGATGCGCGGCGAGGGCGGCGGCGCGCTCGGGCTGCGTCTGCCGCCATTCGGCCAGGGCGCGCGCGGTTGCGGCGTTGAGGCTGAAGCCCCAGCTTGGGTCGGATGCGGGCGCGTCCGGGCGGTAAGTCGCCCAGCCCATGCCGCCCAGCCAGGGCCAGCGGGCATAGGCGATGTCGAGCGCCTCGCGTGCAAAGCGGGCCTGGCTGGGCGAAATTACCGCGCCCCAGGTCGAGTTCGGCTGCCGGCTCCAGCCATAACGCACGGCGAGCAAGGGTGTCTGCGCGTCGCCGGCTGCGACCATAGCCCGGCGCACCCAGCGAGCACGCTGGAAGTTGAGGAGTTCGCGCTGGCCGCGCGCATCCTGCGGCGCGTGGCCGAAGCCGAAGGGCTGGATGGCTGCGACGTCGAAATAGGGCTGCGCGCCGGCTGCGTAGAGGCGTTGTAGAAAGTAGACCTCGTCGACGGCCAGATGGCCGCGGTCCGCGGTCGGGGCGAGCGCCGCCAGGAGGATGACTGCATCCGGGTCGGCCTGGCGGATAGACGGCGCTGCGGCCTTGAGCAGTTGGGCGTAGTGAACCGGGTCAACCCAGCGATTGCCCCAGTGCGGCGCGATGTTCGGCTCGTCCCATATTTGGTAATAACGGACGTCGGCGGCGTAGCGCTGGGCGAAAGCGGCGGCGAAGCGGGCGAAGTCGGCGCTGTGGGCGGGCGGCGCCAGGGGATTGTCGTCGAGGCCGGCGTCTTGCGGGGCGCGCGCCCAGGCCGGGCTGCCGTCGAGTACGACGATGGGGACAAGGCCGGCGTCGCGGATGTTGTGCAGGACGGCGTCGCTCCAGGCCCAGTCGAAGCGGCCCGGCTCCGGCTCCAGAGCAGCCCAGTCAAAGCGCTGGCGCACCCAGCCGAAGCCCACAGCCTGAAGTTCGTCGAGCGCCTCGACTTGGGAGGCTTCACCTGATTGTTCGAGGGTAATGTTGATGCCCAGGAACGGCAATCCGGCGAGGGTCGCTTCGTCTGCAGGAGGCAAGCCCGCGCCGGTCTGCTCATCGGCGCGGAGTTGCAACAGCGCGGCGATGCTGAAGACGCAGAGCGCAACGAGCAACAACACGCTGCGCAGGGCGGCCAGCGCCATACGCCATCTGTGGGCAAGGTGGAGGGATGCGGTCGATCGGTTTATTTCGGCAATTCGTCGATATAGCTTTGCAGACGCAACAACGCGGCTTTGCGGGTTTGGTACTGCCGCGCCTTGTCCTGATAGGCGTTGGCGGAACCGTGCAACTGGACGTAGCGCAGTTGGTCCAACAGGCCGTGCAGATCGCTCAATGTGTGCTTCCAGTCGCGCGCCACAAAGCGCAGGTCGGGCGGGAGGCGGGAAGTGTCGACGTCTTGCGCCACCTGCACCAGCCAGCGCCGTTCGGCGTTGATCGCTACGTTTTCCTCGGCGCGGACGGGCGTGCCGGGGTCGCCGGCGGTCGTGAAGATCAGTCCGTCCGCGGCATTGAGCCACAGCACGGGCGTGGCATAGCTAAAGTCGCCCGGGTTAAGCGTGAAGAGGCTGTTGCGGGCGAGGGCGACGGCGGCGTCGATTGCGCCGGGACAGGCGCCGGCCGTCAGTTCTTCGTAGAGGGACTTGGCAAAGTGGATGGCGGCATCGTCGCGGATTTCGGACTGCATGGCGATGACCGCAGGCAGCCCGGCTTGCAGCAGCCGGCCGGCCACGTTTTGGAGCGGCAAGTTGCCGGCGCCGGCGCCGGCTAGACACGCGTTGAGAAAGGCCAGTTTGACCGAAGGGGCGTGTTCCAGAATAGTCTGCAACGAGGCGGAGGGCGTCATAACCGATCGGCCTCGCTGCCAAAGTTCCAACCCTTCCGGCCCTCCGTGAGTGATGAGGTGCAAGATGTCGGGCTTGAGCGCATCCAACTCCTGGCGCAGGTCGAGGACGGAAAAGCGGCCTGTCAGCGTCGTCACGCGGATGCGATCCGGTCCGAAGCCTTCGAGCATGCGCTTGACCGACTGGATTTCGGCGGCGGCGTTGATCTGGCCTGAGGCGTCGTCGGGCGCGGCGACGAGAATGGTGAGCGGCCAGGCGATGCGCAGCGGGCGCGGAGGCTGCACGAGGCGCTGCGAGTCCTCGACGCGCACCAGCAACGTTCGCCCGTTGGCGGCGATAGCTTGGCGGCGATCCGGGTCGTAGAGCGCCTCCCAGGGGAGGGCGGCGACCGAGGGCGGGTGCAAGGCGAGGCGAATGCGCAGGCCGTCTATCCGCTGCTGGTCCAGGTCCGAACGGGCGGCGATCCACAGATCGCGCACGTCGTCGTGCATGAGCGCGGTGAAAAGCTTGCCGCCTGCGTCGGTCAGCAGTTTGGCGTCGGGCGCAAACATGGTGTGTTCGATGCGCCCGGCGAGGCTAGGCCAGTCGCCTTGGTTGATGTCGCAGGCGAAAGCGCCTTGCGCCGATTGGCGGCGATAGCGGGCGGCGACCGCATAGGGCGGGGCGTCGCCGCGCAGAGTGATGTCGAAGTCGATGAAGTTGCAACGGGTCATTGTTGACAGGCCTTTATCCGGCTCTTAGAATGACTTTGCCTACCTTATCATGACGGTCTAGGCGGGTCAAGCGGTATGGAGCGTTGGCGGATGCGTAAAGAGGTCGATACGGCGAAGCAGATGCGAGCGGGGATATTTGGAACGGGGCGCGGAGGCGCGTGGGCGAGAAGCTTCGGCCGGCAGATCACCGGCGCGGCGCAGACGGCGGCGGCGCAGCTTGGACACGCGCTGCGCAACCGCACCAGCCCTGGGGCGGATTACCGCGACCGCATCAGCGTGGCGACGTGGCTGGTGGTGCTGGGTCTCGGCGCCAGTTTGGTGATCGATCTGCCGACTGCGGTGGTGAGCTTTTGGGCGTTCGGCTCTCCGATCACGCTGCCTTTTACAGGCGCGATCTGGTTTGCCATCTTCTTGGCGCTGACGGCTGCGACAGGCGCACAGAGCGTCGTCGCCGCGCATCCGGCCAATGCTGACCGGATCAGCGTGTTTGGCCTGGAAAACTGGCCGTATTGGGCGCTGCCGATGGCCTTGACCAGCATCGCCGTGCTGCTCTTGCCGCTTGGGCCGAGCCCGGTCATTCAACTGGTCGCCATTGCCCTGAGCGGGGCGTTGATCGCGCTGGCGTATGCGGGCCTCTATGCCACAGTCGAGCCGGGCAGACCCGGTTCGCGGCGGGCGAGGCTGCTCTTGGATGCGCTTGCCTATGGCAGCGCGCTGCTGCTCTTTCTGTTTGTATACCAGACGCGCACGCGCAGCCTGCTCTCCGGCACCTTGGTGGCGGCGACGGCGATGCTCTTGGCGATTGAAATTCTGCGCAGCGTGACGCCGCGTGCGCGTATCGCCCTGGTCTATGGCGGCATTGTCGGGCTGGTGCTGGGCGAGGTAACGTGGGCGCTGAACTATTGGGTGCTGCCTGGGCTGACCGGCGGGTTGTTGCTGCTGCTGATTTTCTATCTGCTGATCGGCATCGCCCAACACGGCTTGCAGGGACGTCTTACCCGCCGGGTGCTGATCGAGTTCGCCGTATTTGCTGTGGTGGCGTTGATTTTGATCGCGCTGGTGGGGCCGGGTTTCACCTTAACGGTATCCTGAGCGGGAGCGGTATTCCTCCGCGGCAAGCAGTATGCGCGCGTGATTATGCCGCCAGCGGGCGCGCCGTTCTCCATCGTCGATCATGCCGAGCAGAACGTCGGTCAACATACGGTTGATCGGCGTACGCACGCCTACTTCTTCCCCTTTTTTCGCGACTGCGCCGTTAAGCCAGGCGACTTCGCTCTGTTTCCTTCCGCTGTGTAGATCGATATGCAGGCTCGGCATTTTGCCGCCGCGCGCGCCGCCGGCTTTGACGCGCAGGGCGCTGCGCAGAAGCGGCTTGGGCAGCGTTCTGATCAGCGGCGCCAGCAGGCGAAAAGGGTAGCCGCCCAAATTGGCGGGGCGGATGTTTGCGGCTTGCATCACGGCGAGGGCCTCGCGCCAGGCGTCGATCTCCAGGTCGACGAGCACGTCTTCGGCCATTTCCTGTGCGGGCGTCATGTCGAGAATGGCGCAGACGGCGTTGCCCATCATGTTCATGAGGAGCTTGGTCCACTTCATGCTCTGCGCGTCGGCGTAGCGCGTCACGCTGAAGCCGGCCTGCGTGAGCGCCGTCTGCGTTGCATCGACCAACGGTGCAGGGGCGTCTGCGTGCCACGGGCTGAGGCCGAGCGTGTAGGCGGGCTTGTCGACCTGGACGACAGCCGGCCCCAGCACGGAGACCGGCGTCGTGATCACGCCGGCGAGCACGTTGGCGCCGCCGAGGGCGGTTGCGAGGGCTTCTTCGTTGCCCACGCCATTCTGGAGGCTGAGCACGGGCGGCGGCGCGCTGCCCGCGACCTGCACGAATTCGTTTAGGGCCGTTGCGGTGTCATAGCTCTTGACGGTCAAAATTGCCAGGTCGTAGGCGGCCAAGTGGAAGGCGGCGGCAATAGAACCGGCGGCGGCGATGGCGGTAATGTGATGCCGGCCGCGGCTATCGTGCATCTCGACGCCCTGTTGGCGGATGATTGCCGCCGTACCGGGGCGTGCGGCCAGCGTGACCTCGTGCCCGGCCTGGGCCAGCTTGCCGCCGACCAAACAGCCGATAGCGCCCGCGCCGATGATCAGTGCTTTCAATCGCGCTCCTCGTAGTGTGTCCGCATAGTTGGGTCAAGCAGGTAAGACGAGCGTTCGCCGCTCCAGGTCGTAGAGGCCATAGGCCGCGGCGAGGAACTCGACAGGGTGGCGGCTGGGGATGCCGGTCCCGTGTTCCATCTGCCAGCGGCAGGTCTCGGAATCGCAGGCGGAGAAGGCGATGTGCGGGCCTTGCGCGTGCACAAAGTCGAACAACTCTGCGCCGACGTCCATGGCGATGCGGTATTTCTCCGTCTTATAGCCGTAAGTGCCGGCGATGCCGCAGCAGGCTGCGTGGCTCTCGCGCACGTCGATGCCGGGGATGAGGCTGAGCAGTTCGAGCGTAGGCTTGCCCACGCGATGGGCGCGCTGCTGGCAAGGGGCATGGTAGGGAACGGTCAACTCGATGGGCCGGAAGTCGGTGCGCAACTCGCCTTGGTCATTCAGTTCTCGCAGCCACTCGAACAGGTCCCAGACGCCCATGCGCAGCGTCTGAACGGCGTCGTCGTGCAGGTCGAGCAGTTCGGGCGCTTCTTCCTTGAGGGTGAGCGTGCAGCTTGTGCTTGTGCCGACGATGGGGATGCCGGCGCGGGCATAGCCGCTGAGTCGGGCCGTGTTGCGCCGGTGATAGGCTTCGGCCGCGGTAAACTCGCCATTGCTCAGCATGGGCAGGCCACAGCAGTTCTGCGGCGGGACGATCACCTCGTAGCCGTTGTGTTCGAGGACGGCAACAGCCGCCTGGCCAACGAACGGCTCGTAGTACATGGTGGCGCAGCCGTGGAAATAGACGACCTTTTTGTCCGCCTTGAGGCGAGCGCGGCGCGTGGCGTGCATCCACTCGCCGAACGTGCCGTCGACGCTCCAGCGGGGCAGAGGGGCTTCGCGGGCAATGCCCATGACCTTTTCCGCCAGCACGCGGCTCACCGGGTTGTGCAGGCCGAAGTTGGCGAGGCGCGGGGCGAAGCTGCCGGCCATGCCCAGTAGCTCGTTGCGGCCGAGCAGCCGGTTGCGCAGAGGGATGCCCTCGGTCTCTGCGATCTGAGCGCGGGCGCGGGCGTTCATCTCGGCAATACGTACGCCGGTGGGACAGACCTCGTTGCAGACGCGACAGCCGGAGCAGTAGTCTACGGCGTGATCAGGCGAGGTAGGCTGCCCGTTTTCGCGGAAGCGCTGCGCCTGGGGGCCGGCATACTTGGGACCCGGGAAAAGGTCCGTCACCGCGGCCACAGGGCAGTAGGTCGTACAGATATTACATTTGATACAGGCGTCGAGCGTGTGATCGACCGATTGCCAAGAGATTCCGTGCATAATGCTCCATCGGCGGCGTGCGGATGCGCCTAGGTGTGGGCCGGTCGGCGTGCGGCGCTGCGGGTCAAGGCGAGGGCCGCGCCGCGACCGGCGGCAATGGACAGTCCTTCTAAGCTGCGTTCGCGCAGCGGGTCGGCATGAGCGAGCAGCCCGCCGGCCGCCCGCAGGTTGTCGTAGACGGGCTGCCCGTCTGCGTCGACGGGTCGGTAGCCGTCGTCGACTTCGACGCCCGCTTGGAAGATCGGCTGGCCGCGCGGGTCGAGAAAATCGCTGCGGAACCATTGGTTGCGGTCCGGCGGCGAGCTGAGCGGCAGGTCGAACACGACTTCCCAGAAGCGGCCTGCGGCATCGCTGGAGAAGCCGCCGCCGAGGATGCCGCCCGTCGCCAGCAGGTAGGCGTCGGCGCGGTGGCGCAGAGGCCGGGCGCTCGTTTCGGTCTCCACCCAGCGGATGCGCTTTCCGTCGGCGGAGAAGCCGATAACCTCCATGCCCGCCTCGATGCGGACGCCGTAGCGGCGCAAGCGGCTGCGCAACGCTCGATAGAGACGCGCGCCCGGCACGCTGGGCGGCAGGGTCGGTATCTCGAAGACGGGCGCTCCGGCGACGGTTTGCAGGTCGGACAGGACGGTTGCATGGTCGTCCAGGCCGAGGATGGCGGGCAGGCCGATGCGCTCGCCGGGGCGGACGAGGCGGGCCAGCGCTTCGGCAAAGCGGCGGCGGCGCTGCGGTTGTTCGAAGGCTTGGGCGAGGTGAATGGTGTTGGCGTCGCGACGGTCGGTGATCTCGCCGATGGGGACGAACGCCGCCCTAGCGGAAACGCCCTGCTTGCCCAGGTTGTCGGCGATCAGCGCCGGGTAGAAGTCGCGCATGCCTTGCAGCCCCACGATCAGCATCGGGTCGGGGCGATCCAGCGCGCCGGCGGATTGGGCGGCGGGGACGAGGTAGGCGGGCCGCTTGGCTCCGGCGGGCGAGGGCAGCCAGGCGTTGGCTTCGTCGTCGGCGCCGACATAGGGCAGGCCCTGCTCGGCGCCGTGGGACTGAAACCAAACCAGGGCGGCGCGCACGTTCTCTGCGCCGCAGAGGGCGTAGGGGTGCGCCGGGTCGAGTTCGGACATCTGCGCCAGGGGGCGTTCTACCGGCGCGTCGATCTGCGGCAGGTAGCCCAGCACATCGACGGTTCCGGCGGACCAGTGCAGGGCGCCCATGCCTTTGGCAATGACGCGCACATTCAGCCCCGCTTCCGCCGCGGTCAGCGCGGCGCTGAGGCCGGCTAGACCGGCGCCGATCACCAGCAGGTCAAGCATCAGGTTCGAGTCCTTTGCAGGCGGTAACGATCGTCATAGGTTATCGGTTGTCAGCATAGGCGGATGCTCTGCGGGTCGCGGCTCACGACGCAGCCGGGTCTTCGCCTTCCTGCACCGAGGTGAAGCGGTAAAACTCGCTGAGCGGGCTGCGCAGGTGGTCGTCGGGCAGGTGGTTGGCATTCATCAGGCTTAGGTAAATCAACTGGTCCAGCCGCTCCTGTTTGAGTTGCGATCCCCACAGGATGGGTGTGACGCCCTTCCAGCGCTCCTGCAGGAAATCGCGCAGGAGCAGGTTCGGCTCGAAAGCGGGCGTCGGGGCGGCGGGTTGACGGCTCGCTGCCACGGGGTGGGCGGGCGACTGCATGGCCGCGATATTCCACGGCTTGCGGCGGTCGGGCTGTGCGGTCTGTCCTTGGGCGGCGGCGTTCTCGTGGAGCACGCCCACGGCGCGGTAGGTGCAGAAGCCGCCCTGGCAGGGGCCCATGCCCAGGCGAACATCGCGGCGCAGGTCGTCCAGCGTCACGGTTGGGTTGTGTGCGGCGGCGTGCTCCAGCATGGCGCGGGTGACCAGCTCGCATTCGCAGATCAACTCACCCTGGAGCCGGTGATCCTCGACCTCGTGCAGGCGGTGGCCCAGCCAATAGTGGCCCTGCTCGACGCCGGGGACGGTGGTCTCGGCGGTCTTGCAAGGGCGCTGAACGCCAAGCTGGCGGCAGGCGGCGTCTAGGGTCTGCTCGGCCATGAGGCGGAAGGTGGTCCATTTGCCGCCGGTGATGGTGAGTATGCCTGCGACGCCATCGCGATCCTGGTGGTCGAGCAGGGCCAGGGCGCGGGTGGCGTTGCGGGTGTCGCCGCTGAAGCCTTCTTGGTAGAGAGGCCGGACGCCCGCCCAGGCGCGCAGTGCACGCGCCTGGCTGATGCCCGGAACCAACTTTTCCCCTTCTTGCAGCATCAACTGCACTTCCCACGGTTCGATGCGCAGGTTTTCCGGGTCTGCAACTTTTTCATCGGTGGTGCCGATGACCGCGACGGTGTGAATCGGCACGATGATGTCGCCGTCTGAGGGCATCTTGCAGCGGTTGAGCACCGTGTTGACCACGCGGTGGTTCATGGCGACCATGGTCCCTTTGCCGGGGAGTACGCGGACTTCGATGCCGGCCATTTGCGTGATCTGTCCGGCCCAGGCGCCGGCTGCATTGATAACCAGATCGGCATAGACGAGCATCTCTTCGCCCGTGGTCATGTCGCGGAGCTTGGCTCCGACCACGCGGCGCTCGCCGTCCGCCCCTTCGACGAGGAGGTCGACGACCTCGTGGTAGACGAGGAAGTGCGCACCGGCTGACTGCGCGGCCTGTGCGGTGACGTGCGTGGCGAGAAAGCTGTCGGCCGCGCCGTCATCCACCTCGAAGACGCGGCTGATGCGCCGGTTGAGGAGCGGCTCGCGGCGCAGCGCTTCTGCTGGGGAGATTTCGGTGCAGGGCAAGCCCAGTTCGGCGCAGGCGCCTTTGAAGCGGTCCGGGTAGTCGCCCTCGTCCTCTGGCGTAACGACGAAGAAGCCGCCGGTCTCTTCGATGCAGTGGGCGTGGGTGCGGCGCAAGATGCGGTTTTCGTGGATGCACTCGACAGCGCTTTGCGGGTCTTTGACGACATAGCGCCCGCCGCTGTGCAGCAGGCCATGATAGCGCCCGGTAGTGCCGTGGGTGAGGTCGCGCTTTTCGGCCAGGACGACTTTGAAGCCGCGCAGCGCGGCATCCCAGGCTACGCCGGTTCCCGTGGACCCGCCGCCAATGACCAGAATCTCCGTGTCGATGCGTTGCATGGGGTGTGTCATAGGCAAGATTTTACCATGTTCTGTGCAGTTCAAAAGGATTGGTCGGACGACCTACGGCGTCAAGGCTGTGCAAGCAGGTCGCGCACGCGTTCGCCGGAAGGGCAGGCCAGGGCCTGGCGCGCCAGGCGCCGGCAGTCGTCCAGGTCGAGGGTGCGGATGGTTTCTTTGATAAGCGGCACTGCGGGCAGGGGGGCGCTCAATTCGGTGACGCCGAGGCCAAGCAGCAGCGGGACGGCAATCGGATCGCCGGAGATTTCGCCGCAGAGGGAGACGGGCTTGTTGTAGGTGCGGGCGGCGTCGCACGTCATCTGGATGAGGCGCAAGACGGCGGGGTGCAGCGGGTCGGCCATGCGCGCGACGGTGCTGTTGGTGCGGTCGCTCGCCAGCACGTATTGGGACAAATCGTTGGTGCCGATGCTGAAGAAGTCGACCAGCGGGGCGAGCGTCTGTGCGATCAGCGCAGCGGAAGGCACCTCGATCATGATGCCGAGACACAGCGGGGGCAGGTCGGACGGCAGTTCGGAGAGGAGGCGCCGCACCGTAACGACCTCTTCCACGGTGCTGATCATGGGCAGCATAAAGCGCGCCTCGACGTCGTTAGAGGCTGCTGCGGCGGTTTGTAGGGCGCGATACTGCGTCAGGAGGATGTCCGGCTCTTCAATGAGCAGGCGGATGCCGCGCAGCCCCAGGAACGGGTTGTCTTCGACTTGGTGCGTCAGGTAGTGAACCGGCTTGTCGCCGCCGGCGTCGAGAGCGCGCACCGTCAGTTGGGAGGAGACCTGCGCCAAGAAGCCCGCATAGGTCTGCACTTGTTCCTCCAGCGGAGGCGGCGCGACGCGCGAGCGGAACAGGTACTCGCTGCGCAAGAGGCCGATGCCGTCTGCGCCGACAACGGCGCTGTGGGCCACCTCTTTGGGGTTGTTGGCGTTGGCGCGCACAGGGATGGCAACGCCGTCGCGCGTCACCGCGGGGGCGCGGGCGTGGTCGATCGCCGTGGCCTGGGAGTCTAGGAACTGCCGGCGACGCCGCTCGAAGGTCTGCACCTGACCTTCATCCATGCCGATATGCAATTGGCCGCGGAAGCCGTCGACTACAGCCAGGCCGCCGGGGCTGATGTGTAGAATTTCGTGGCCCAGCGCGCAGGCCAGGGGGATGCCGAGGCTGCGGGCGAGGATGGCCGAGTGAGCGGTGGGCGTGCTTTTGGCGAGAGCGATGCCGGCGACACGCTCGGGCGATAGCTGGGTTAGTTCGCTTGGATTTAGGTCTTCGGCGATGAGGATCGTGCCTTCGGGCAGGTTTGCCAGCTCAAGCCGGTTGACCTGTGCGCCCAGGCGCGCCAACAAACGCCGGCCCAGGTCGACGATATCTGAGGCGCGGCCGGCGAAGTACTCGTCGTCGAACGATGTGAAGAGCTTGCTGAGGTCGGTGATGGCGTCGAAGGTTGCTGCGGCCGCGCCCTCGCCATGCTCGACGATGTTGGCGCGGACGGCGTCAATTAGGGTTTGGTCGTGGAGCATGACGCGGTGGGCTGCGAAGATCTCGGCGACCAGGGAATTGGGGTTGGCGCAGAGTTGCTCCAGTTCGGCATCGACCTCGGCCTGGGCGTCGAGGAAGTGACGCCACTCCGTTTCGGGGTCAACGCCGGCTTTCGTCGTCGGGTGCGGCGGGGCGACCTGATCGGGGCGGTAAACAGCGACCGCGCCGATACCGATGCCGGGCGCCGCAATGAGGCCGGAGAAGGTCTGCATAGGCGTTTAGACCGGCGATCCTGTTGGTGCAAGCAATTCACGCAAGGCATCGAGCGCTGCGTCAGCGTCGGGGCCGTCGGCGGAGATGCGAATCGTATGGCCGGTGCGGGCTTGCAACTGCATGATCTGGAGGATGCTTTTGACGTCCACGACCGGAGAAGGGCGCGTCAGGTTTTCGGCCGTGATGTCGGCTTGGAAGCGGTTCGCTATGTACACCATCTCTTTGCCCACGCGCAGGTGAAGCCCGTTCGGGTTGGCAATCGTGACGGTGATGGCGGCAGGTTTGGCAGCATCCACTAGCGTAACACCTTATCCAGGTTTCGCACCGCTTCGGCGGCGGCGTTGACGTCTTCGAGGCTGTGGCCCAGGCTGGCTTCTAGGGCGGCGACGACCGCGCCCTCGACAAGGGGTGCGTTGCTGATCAGACAACGCTCGCGCTGGTCGTCGGGCAGCAGTTCGAGCGCGGTTTCGGCGCTGAGAATGGCGCTGCCCAGGTCGACGAGGATGAGCACCCCCGCGGGACGCCAGCACTCCTCGATGGCCGCCAAGACGGCTGTGGCGTCGGTGCCGATTTGGCGCTGTCCGTTTTCGTCGACAATGCCGCCGATGCCGGCGATGGGCACGGGCGTTTGTGTCATTTCGGCGGCGAGACGGCAGACGCCTTCGGCAATATCATGGCAGTGCGAGACGATAATCAGGGCGATCACAACGTTTTACTCGTCCTCGATCCAGTCGAAAGTTCTTTCTACGGCGCGTTTCCAGCCGGCATAGCCCGCGGCGCGTGCGCTCTCGTCCGATTGCGGCTGCCAGGTGCGGTCGACTTGCCAGTTGCCGCGCAGGCTGTCCAGGTCTTCCCAAAAGCCGACGGCCAACCCCGCGGCGTAGGCCGCGCCGAGGCTGGTCGTCTCTGCGATCTTGGGGCGGATGACCTCGACGCCGAGGATGTCGGCTTGTAGCTGCATCAGGAAGTTGTTAACAGTGGCGCCGCCGTCCACCTTTAGGCTGCGCAGGGGCACGCCGCTGTCGGCTTCCATTGCGTCCAGCACTTCGCGCGTCTGATAGCAGATCGACTCTAGGGCGGCGCGCACGATGTGATTGCGGTTGATGTAGCGGGTGAGGCCGACGATGACGCCGCGTGCGTCGCTGCGCCAATAGGGGGCGAAGAGCCCGCTGAAGGCGGGGACGAGATAGCAGCCGCCGCTGTCGTCGACGCTCTGGGCAAGGGTTTCGGTTTCGGCGGCGGTTTCGATCAGCTTCAGGTTGTCGCGCAGCCATTGCACGGTCGCGCCGGCCATAGCGATGGAGCCTTCCAGGGCGTAGACGGGCGGGCGGTCGCCGAACTGGTAGGCAACGGTGGTGAGCAGGCCGTTGCGGCTGTGTACGATCTCCTCGCCGGTGTTGAGCAGCATGAAGCAGCCGGTGCCGTAGGTGTTCTTGGCCTCGCCTACGGCGAAGCAAGTTTGGCCGACGGTGGCGGCCTGTTGGTCGCCCAGGTTGCCGCAGACGGGGACGGAGCCGCGCAGCGGCCCGCTGTTGAGCGTCCGGCCGTAGAAGTCCGGATCGCTGCTGGGGCGGATTTCCGGCAGGATTTGACGGGGGATGCCGAGGATGTCGAGCATTTCGTCATCCCAGTCCAGCGTTTCCAGGTTCATCAACATGGTGCGGCTGGCGTTGGTGGGGTCGGTGACATGCTTGCCGCCGGTCAGGTTCCAGATCAGCCAGGCGTCGACTGTGCCGAAGAGCAGGTCGCCCGCTTCGGCTTGTTGGCGCACGCCGGGTACGTTGTCGAGCATCCAGCGGATTTTGGGGCCGGCGAAATAGGTGGCGAGGGGCAGGCCCGTCTTGCGGGCGATGGCTTCGGCGCGGCCGGCGTCGGCAAGCTGACGGCAGATGCGGTCGGTGCGGGTGTCCTGCCAGACGATGGCGTTGTACACCGGGCGGCCTGTGCGCCGGTCCCAGAGCAGGGTTGTTTCGCGCTGGTTGGTGATGCCGATGGCGGCGATGTCGGAGGCGACGACCTGCGCCTTGGCGAGCGTAGCGCCGATCACCTGGCGGGTGCGCTCCCAGATTTCGAGCGGGTCGTGCTCAACCCATCCGCTTTGCGGGAAGATTTGGGCGTGTTCGCGCTGGTCGTAGGCGATGATGTTGCCGTCTTGGTCAAAGAGAATAAAGCGCGTGCTGGTTGTGCCGGAGTCGATCGCGCCGATGTATTTTGCCATGAATCGTGGTCTCTTTCTTTTCGCTAGACGGTTTAGGCGCTCGCCCGCGGCCAAGAAATGCAAAGCGGGACGCACACTCTGAAAGTTCTAAATAGGCGTCGCGCCGGCTAGATCTCCTCGGCCTGTAATTGCCTGCCGAGCGTGGCGGCGGCTGATTTGATCAGATAGAAGGCGCTGGTGGCGCCAGGGTCTTGATGTCCAATCGAGCGGGGGCCAAGGTAGCTGGCCCGGCCCTTGCTTGCCTGAAGCTCTGCGGTATGGATCATGCCGAGCCGGGCGGCTTCGAGCGCACGGTCGAGGGCGGCTGCGGCGTCCAGCCCTTCCGCCACCGCGGCTTCGAGCGCTTCTACGGCGGGCTGCAGGGCGTCGATCATGGTCTTCTCCTCGATCTGCGCCTTGCCGCGCTGTTGGACGCCTTCCAGCCCGCTGCGGAACATGGCGGCCAGTTGCTCGAGCGAGACCGCGTCGGTTCCGTCGACATCTTTGGCTGCACGCAGGAAGAAGGCGCCGAAGAGCGGACCGGCCGCCCCGCCCACCGTGCTGATCAGCGTCATGGCGATGCTGCGGAACAGGCTGCCGATGTCGTCGCCGGTCGCGGCGGGGTCTTTCAGGCGTTCCTGCACTTTGCGCATGCCGCGTTGCATGTTGGCGCCGTGGTCTGCATCGCCGATGGCGGCGTCGAGTTCGGTGAGAAGGTCTACCTGCTCCTGGACTTGTTCGGCGAAGAGCGACAGCCAACGCCGGAACTGCGCCAGTGTAATGTCCTGGCTCATTGCCTGATATCCTCTACCAATGCAGGGCCGGGGTGTGCACCGGAGCGTCCCACAGCGCAGTCAACTCCGGATCGAGACGCAAAAGCGTCACCATGCAGCCCGCCATGTCTAGGCTGGTGATGTAGTTGCCGACCAGTTGACGCTCGACGGTGATCGAGCGTTGCTGTAGCAGGTCGTAGATGTGCCGGAACACGATGAAAAGCTCCTGGCGAGGCGTTGCGCCGAGGCCGCTGACCAGAACCAGGACGCGATCGTCTGCGTGCAGGGTCAAGTCGCTCACGATTGGTTCCATCAGGATATCGACGATCTGTTTGGCCGATACGAGCGCGGTGCGGTAGCGCCCCGGTTCGCCGTGGATGCCTACGCCCACTTCCATCTGATCCGGGGGCAGGTCGAAGGTGGGGTGTCCGACATAGGGCGAAGTGCAGCTGCTGAGCGCAACGGCCATGCTGCGCGTTTGGCTGCTGGTGCGCTGCGCCAGCGCCATCACTTCGTCCAGCGTCTGGCCGGCTTCGGCGGCGGCCCCGGCGATCTTTTCGACTAGGATGGCGGCCCCCATGCCGCGCCGGTTGTCGGGTTGATCGATGGAAACATCGTCGTTGATCAGCACGGAGGCGACATCGTAGCCCTCATCGCGGGCGAGTTCCAGCGCCACCTCGGTGTTTAGCACGCCGCCGCCGAAATTCTTGACGACGAAGAGCGCGCCCGCTCCGCCATAGACGGCGCGAATGGCGGAGAGGTATTGGTCGGGCGTGGGGCTGGTGAAGACGGCGCCGGGGCAGGCGGCATCCAACATGCCCGGCCCCACGTAGCCGATGTTGAGCGGTTCGTGACCGCTGCCGCTGCCGCTGATGATGGAGACTTTGCCGGTGACCGGCGCATCTCTCCGCCAGACAAAGTTGGGGTGATAGGAAACGCGCAGGAGGCGTCGAAAGGCAAGCTCGAACCCTTGCAGGCTTTCCAGGGCGGCGTCTGCTGGGTTGTTGATGATCTTCTGCATGGCGGCGGACGGCGTCGAATCGCCGCTCCGGTCAGGATGCGAACGTGGCGCGGGAGACGGAGACCTATTCTCCGTTCGGGTGCGCATGGACTAAATTCCTGCGCGTGTCATTCTAGTCCGAATCGGAAGATAGATCAATCTTGTCTGTGCGAGGGCATCTGGCCGATGATCTGTGCGATGAGGAGCTTGGCGGCGCGTGCCGCTTTGCCGCGGTGGCTGATGAGGTTCTTCACTGCGGGCGGCAACTCGGCCATGGTGAGGCTGCGGTCGGGCAGCAGAAAAACCGGGTCGTAGCCGAAGCCGTTGTCTCCACGCGGCGCGCCGGCAATGAGGCCTTCGACCGCATCTTCGACGGTGTGGAGGGAGCCGTCGGGCAGGGCGATGGCGACGGCGCAACGAAAGCGCGCCGTGCGTTGCGGCGCGGGCAGGCCGTCCATCTCTTGCAGCAGGAGGCGCACGCGATCCGGGTCGGATAGGCCGGGGCCGCCGTAGCGCGCCGAGTAGACGCCGGGCCGCCCGTCGAGCGCGTCCACCTCCAGCCCGCTGTCGTCCGCCCAAGTTGCGAGGCCGGTCATTTTGGCGTAGGCCTGCGCTTTCAGCCGGGCGTTCTCCGCAAAGGTTTGGCCGGTTTCGTTCACATCGACGGTAATGCCCAGGTCATCGAGCGAGACGACTTCCAGCGGCAGATCGGCCAAGAGTTGGCGGTACTCGAGCAGTTTTCCCTGGTTGTGTGTGGCGATGACGAGTTTGTGCATGGCGAAGCCTTACGGTGTGGAGCCCAACGATCTTTTTGGCGCATGTGGTAATATGCTACCATATGCGGTATCCGGCGGCGGAATGGGTGATGCCACGCGAGATGGCATTAGGCGAGAAGACGCGGCACTGGCCGGATGCCGGCAACTAGATGATGGAAGAAAGCAATGGCTGAATCATATCATCGTCTGCGCATATTCGCCGGTTCGGCGCATCCCGAACTGGCCGAGGGCATCGCCTCGATCCTGGGCGTGCCATTGGGCCGCGCCACTACGCGGCATTTGCCGGACAGCGAGATCCACGTGCAGGTGGATGAGGTTGTGCGAGATCAGGATATCTTCATTATTCAACCCTGCCCGGCGCCGGTGAACGACAACCTGATGGAGTTGCTGCTCTATCTGGATGCGTTCCGGCGGGCGAGCGCTCACAGCGTGAGCGTGGTCGTGCCCTATTTCCCCTACGCTCGGCAGGAGCGCATGGCGCAGGGCAGGGAGGCGATTAGCGCGCGCGTTGTGGCGAATATGTTGGAGATGCAGGGCGCGCGGCGGGTCATCTTCGTAGATATTCACAGCCGCGCTATCCAGGGTTTTTTCAACATTCCTGTCGATCCGTTGAGTGCGCTGCCGTTGCTGGCGGACTATTTCCGGCAGCCTAAATTCGCTAACGCCGCCATCGTCAGCCCGGATTTGGGCCGCGCCGGTCTTGCCGGCAAGTACGCCGAGTTGCTCAACCTGCCGCTGGTGATTATGCAGAAGCGGCGCACAAGCTTCGAGACCGCGGAGACGACGCGCGTGGTGGGCGATATGGCGGGGCGGCGCCCAATTATCATCGACGATATCATGGCAGGCGGCAGCGTGCTCAAGCAGGTGGACGCGCTGTATGAAAACGGCGCCGAAGGCCGCGCCTATTTTGCCATTACGCACCCGGTGCTGCTGCCGACCGCGCTGGAGCGGCTGGCGGCGGATGACCGGATCGAGAAATTGGTTGTGACGAATACTTTGCCGGTCCCCCCGGAGAAGCGCACCTCGAAGATCGAGGTGCTTTCGATTGCGCCTCTGCTGGCGGACATCATCCAGCGCATCTATCGAGGCGCGAGCATTTCTGAACAGCTCATTTTGGCCTAGAGTTGGCGTAGAGGCGATCTGCTCATACGGCTTGGTTGCTGCGTGGGCGGGCGTTGGCCGGTTGAGCTGTCTTCTGGGAACGTACATCGGCGGCATTCCGCAAAGCGGCGGGGCCGCGATGAGAATACCGCTGGGGGGGCGAGGAGGAATCTATGTTTAGCCGAATTCGTAAGCCGGAACCGGATGCTATTGAGGTCATCATCGGGCCGAGGGCTTCCTTTAGCGGGAATCTGAGCAGCGACACAAGCATCCGCATCGACGGCGCGGTGGACGGCGGGCGCATCCAAACGCCCGCCAACGTGATCTTAACCGAGACGGCGCGCGTGCGCTGCGACATTGTCGCCAAGACGGTGAGCATTCGCGGGGCGTTTTGGGGCGAACTGCGCGCCGACCGGGTGGAGCTGTTGGAGGGGAGCCAGGTGAGCGGCGCGCTTCACGTCAACAGCTTCTTCATGGACGAAGGCGTGGCGCTGCATGCGGAGGTTGACATCCGCGGCGCTGCGCCGGCGGAGTCGCCGGCCCCAGCGTCGCGCCAGGCGGATGAGCCGATACCGGTCATCACGCCATATGAGAAGCCCGCTTCATCCGAGCGGATTGCGCCTTCTGATCGCATTGCGCCGTCTGAGGGGACGACAGGCTGAGGCCGGCGCGAGTAGTGAGAAAGGGTCCGTCGTATGATCTGGATCATGGCGCCTGTGGCGGCGCTGGTCGGTTACCTCTTGGGGGCCATCCCCGTGGGGGTGTTGGCCTGCCGGCTCTATGGGGTGGACATCCGCCAGGTGGGGAGCGGGCGCACGGGTGCGACCAATGCCTGGCGCGCCGCCGGTCTCAAGGCGGCGATCCCTACCGTGATCGGGGATGCCGTCAAAGGCGCGGTGGCGATCTGGCTGGTGACCGTGCTGATGCGCGGGTTGTTCCCGGAGCCGACGTCGATGAGCGTAAGCGAGGCGGTGAGCCGTGCGAACGCGCTGCACTTGGCGCAGTCGTTGGCCGGCGGACTCGCCATCGTCGGGCACATCTGGTCGGTCTTTCTGGGTTTTAAGGGAGGAGCGGGCGGCATCACCGGCGCGGCGACTACGATGGCGCTCTATCCGCCGGTGGGCGGCATGGTGTGGCTGATCGGCGGGATCATGTTTTGGTGGAGCCGGATCGCGTCGATTGCCACGTTTAGCGTCGGCGTCAGCACGTTTGCCATTTTCGCCATGCTTGCCGTCGACGACTGGGCGACTTTTTGGCCGTATGTGGTCTACGGCGTCATTGCGTTTGCTTCGGTATTCTTGGCGCTGCGCACCAACCGCACGCAGCTCAAGGAGGGCCGGGAGCGGGTCGTAACGTTGTGGTAGGGCTTGGCTCAGTCGATGCCCAGGTAGACCTTCTGCACCATCGGGTTTTTGCGCAGTTCCGCAGCCGTATCGCTTAGGACAATATTCCCCGTCTGTAACACATAGCCGCGGTTGGCCAGTTCGAGGGCGGCGTGCGCGTTCTGCTCGACGAGCAGGATGGTCGTGCCTTGCTGGTTGATGTTGCGGATGATCTCGAAGATGATCTGCACCAGGATGGGGGCCAGTCCCATTGAAGGTTCGTCGAGCAGCAAGATGCGCGGCCGGCTCATGAGGGCGCGTCCGATGGCGAGCATCTGTTGTTCGCCGCCGGAGAGTGTGCCGCCCGGTTGTTTGAGCCGTTCCTTCAGTCGCGGAAATAGCTCCAGTACGCGTTCGTAATCGGCTTTGATCTCGGCGCTGTCGGTGCGGTAGAACGCGCCCATCTCCAGATTTTCCTGGACGGTGAGGCGAGCGAAGATTTTGCGGCCTTCCGGCGCCTGCGACACGCCGAGTTTCGCCACATCGTGCGCGGGCGTATGCGCGATCGTCTTGCCTTCTAGCGTGATGGTCCCGGTGCGCGGGGCGAGCAGGCCGCTGATCGTGTTGAGCGTCGTTGTTTTGCCGGCGCCGTTGGAGCCGATGAGCGTGACGATTTCGCCCTGCTCGACGCGCAAGGAGACGCCTTTGAGCGCATGGATATGGCCGTAGTAGGTGTGAACGTTGTCTAGGACGAGCATGGATTAGCTGCTCCGCATCCGATAGGGAGTTGATGACAGACGTCAGGCGGCAGAGACGGGCGACGCGGCGCGCTTTGACCTGGGCCGGCGGTCGTTCCCATTTTCTTCCTGCGCGCCTGGGCCGAGATAAGCCTCGACAACACGCGGGTTGGCCCGCACCTCATCGGGCGTGCCTTCCGCAATCTTCTCGCCGTAATCCAATACCGAAACCTGGTCGGAGACGTTCATGACGACGCGCATGTCGTGCTCGATGAGCAGGATGGTGATGCCGAGTTGATCGCGCAGGCGGCGCACCAGGGCCATCATCTCCTCGGTCTCGCTTGGGTTCATGCCCGCGGCCGGTTCGTCGAGCAGGAGCAGTTTGGGGCTGCTGCCCAGGGCGCGTGCGATTTCCAGCAAGCGCTGGTCGCCGTAGGCCAGATTGCGGGCGACCGTGTCTTCTTCGCCGGCAAGACCGACAAATGCAAGCAATTCATGGGCGCGTTCGATGGCGCGCTCTTCTTCCTCGCGCGTGGTGCGGGTGCGCAGAAGCGCGCCCAGCGTGGTCGAGCGCATCTCGACATGCTGGCCGACCATGACGTTTTCGAGGGCTGTCATGGTGCTAAACAGACGGATGTTCTGATAGGTGCGGGCGATGCCCAGCGCAGTGATCTGATCGGGGCGTCTGCCGATCAGCAGTTGGCCGTCGAAGAGAAGTTCGCCGCCTTCGGGTTTGTAGAGGCCGGTCAGGCAGTTAAAGAAGGTGGTTTTGCCGGCGCCGTTCGGTCCGATCAGGCTGGCGATGGTTTGCTTCTCGATTTCAAGATCAACGCGGTTGACTGCGGTCAGGCCGCCGAAAACTTTGGTTACTTGATGCGCGACAAGGAGAGACATGGTCAGCTGCTCCGTTCTTCGAGGGACGCATCGGCGCCGCCGGCGGGGTTCTGGCCGGAGGAGTCGACGACGGGGTTGTCGTCGCGTCGCAACTGACGTTTGCGGCGCTCTGCCGGCATGATGCCTTCGGGCTTAACGATCATCATGATGACGAGCAGGGCGGCGAAGGCGACGATGCGGTATTCGTCGATGCCGCGCAGCACTTCGGGCAGGCCTTTCAGCGCCAGCGCGCCCAACACCACGCCCGGTATGCTGCCGATGCCGCCGACGATGATGATCGACAGGGCGTCGATGGAGACGAAGAGTGTGAAGTTTTCCGGGAAGATGTTTACCTGGCGGGCGGCGTAGAGTTGGCCGGCCAGCCCGGCGAAGGTCGCGCCGGTGGCAAAGGCGAGCAGTTTTGTGCGTACAAGGTTGATGCCTGTGGCCTGGGCGACGTCTTCGTCATCGCGCATGGCGGTCCAGGCGCGGCCCAGGCGCGAGTCATTCAGGCGGTAGGCGGCGAAAGCGATTAGCCCGGCGCCGAGCAAGGCGAGCAGAAAGATGTAACGAGGGCTGCCTAGCGAGAAGTCCCCGATGGCGGGCGGGGCGATGCGCAGCAGGCCGCGCGGGCCGTTGGTCAAGGGCGCCATGTTGAGCATAAACAGGCGGATGATTTCGCCGAAGCCGAGGGTGACGATGGCAAGGTAGTCGCCGCGCATACGCAGCACGGGGATGCCCAGCAGCGCGCCGCTGATGCAGGCGACGGCCATAGTCACGGGCATGGCGATCCAGAAACCGAGCAGCGGCGTATTCGAATCGACGCCCAAATTGGTCAACTGCTGGGTGATGAAGGGCGATGAGAAGGGCGCCGAGATGAAGGCGTAGACGTAGGCGCCGATGGCGAAGAAGGCCACATAGCCCAGGTCAAGCAGGCCGGCATAGCCGACGACAATGTTGAGGCCGAGGCCCATCATGGCAAAGATGAAGACGAGGCCCATCACCGAGTTTTGGAATTGGTCGAGGGTGAAGGGCATGTAGAGTGCGCCGGCGGTGAGCAGGATGCCGACGATGACGCGTTCTCGGGGCCGGTTGGCTTGGCGCAGGGAGAAAAGGCCGCTGCCGAATGTGATCATCGCCAGGAGTAGGCGGATGGTGCCCTTGTTGGGGCCGCCGATGGTGACGCTTGGGTTGCCGAGCCAGATGACGAGCAGCATCAGCACGAAGGGCAGGGCGATCACGATCCATCGCGCGCCGGGAACGCGCCGGGCGCGCAAAGCGTCCGCCGCATGGCTGCGGTTGAGCAAGACTAGAGCGGCTCCCGCCAGGCCGGCCAGAGCCATCATGCCGATCTGCAGCAGAGGGCTGGTCCAGGAGACTTCACCGTTCGCGACGGCGCCGGGGCTTACGTTGTGCAGCGCGGCGATGTTTTGCGGCACAACCTGGTCGAAGACCGGTTGGATGCGGACGCCGTCCGCCATGAGCGCGGTAAAGAGCCAGATGAGAGCGGCGACAAGCGCTCCCGCCACAAGGCCGGCTGTGATCGCTTGTCGGATGATCGACATGGCGGAGCGTCCGGCAGGATAGCCCTTCATGGGGCGGTGCAGTATGGCAAAGATGAAGAGGGCGATGAGAGCGGACAGGACCGGAAAGGCTGCCGCGCCTATGCGGGTCGGGACGCCGATCAGGATGGCGTAGGTGAGGACGGCAAAGGCGATCAGCCCGATTGTGACGCCGCGGCGCAGAGGTTCTTGTTGGGCCATGGCTATGCCTTCTTCTCGCTCAGGATTTCGCCGAAGAGACCGGTGGGCCTGAAGATCAGGATCAGCACCAGCATGCTGAAGGCGATAATATCCTTGTATTCGGTGGGAATGCCCAGGGCGCTGGGGCCGATGGATTCGATCAGCCCCAAGATCATGGCGCCGAACATGGCGCCGGGGATGTTGCCGATGCCGCCCAACACGGCGGCGGTAAAGGCTTTGATGCCCGGAATAAAGCCGCTGTTGAACTTGACCACTGTGTTGTGGAAGCCGAGCATGACGCCCGCCGCACCGGCTAGGGCTGAGCCGAGGATGAAGGTAAAGACGATCACTTGGTCGACGTTGACGCCCATCAGCGCCGAGGTGTCTTTGTCTTCGGCCACAGAGCGCATGGCGCGACCGAGTTTGGTGCGCTGGATGATCTGATAGAGCGCCAGCATCAGCACGATAGAGGTGACAAAGATGATGAGGCCGGTGTAGGAGACGAATACTTGGCCGACGCGAAAGCCGCCTTCGAGCAGGGCAGGCTTGCGATAGACGTGCGGGCTGACGCCGAAAATGAGCAGCACCGAATACTGGATGAAGAGCGAGGCCCCGATGGCGCTGATGAGAGGAACGAGCCTCGGCGCCTTGCGCAACGGGCGATAGGCAAGCCGCTCCAATGTCACGCCGGTGACGACCGAGGTCGCCATGCCGATAGCCATGATCAGCAGCAGCCCCAGAATGACGAGCGCAGCAGACCCTTCCATCCAGCCGAGGGCGGTGAAGACTTGCAGGGCAAAGTAACCGGCGATCCCGCCCAACATCATGATCTCGCCGTGGGCGAAGTTGATCATGAAAAGGATGCCGTAGACGAGCGTATAGCCCAGTGCAACCAGGGCATAGACGCCGCCGAGGACGAGGCCGTTGAGCGCTTGGGAAGCCCAGAAGGACGCCGGATAGCCTTCGGCCACGCCGACGGTGATCACGCGCCAGCTTAGCAGCGCCAAGATCACGATTCCTAACCCCCATTTGATGAGGCTTGGCGAACGGACTCGGCGAGAGGCTGCGCTGTCAATACGGGCTGTTGTGGATGTCATGGGCCGCTGTCCGGATGATTGTCCCCTTGCGCTTCAGTGACGCAGGCAGGGGGTGCGTATGGCGTTGATGGTAGACCCGCTGATGGAGGGGAATGGAGCAAGAGCGGAACCCCTTGCTCCATTCGGGTGACGTTCGTTCAGATCGCGTTACTCAGTTCGCGTTACTCAGATCGCGTTACGTTGCCAGCCGGCTATTCTTCCATGCCAAAGCCGGAGACCTGTTGGAAGGCCCCGTCAATGACTTCGTAGATCTGGATGCCGCCGGCGCCGCAGTCGCCGACTTCGTTGCAGGTGATCGTGCCGGTAAGCCCTTCAAGCCCCTCGGTCTCGCGAATGGCTGTGATGAGCGCTTCGCGGTCGATGACCAGGTTGCCGGCATCGTCGACCTCAGACGCCTTCTTCAGCGCCTCGGTGATGACCAGGACTGTGTCATACGACTGGTAATGGAACGGCCCCAGATCGCTGGGATGCATGCCGAATTTTTCGACATACTTGTCGACGAACTCGATATTGCGTTCAGACTCGGCAGTGCCTGCGAAGGAGGAGGCGAAGGTGCCTTCCGCCGCTGCGCCGGCAGCGTCGAGATACTGCTGCATGTAAGTGCCGTCGTCGCTCATGAAGTAGGCTTCTTCAAGACCGGCGGTTTCCTTCATCTGGGTGGCGATCAGGCCGGCCTCGGTGGCATAGCCGCCGAAGAAGATGACTTCGGGGCTGCCGGCGCCGATTTTCGCCAGGGCTGCGCGGAAGTCGGTGTCGCCGACCTGCACGCCTTCGAAGGCGGTCACTTCGCCGCCGCCGGCTTCAAACGCCGCCTGGAAGGTTTCGGCTACGCCCTTGCCGTAGTCGCTGTTGTCGTGCATGACAGCGGCCTTGGTGACGCCAAGCGTCTCCAGCGCGTAGGCGGCATCGGTCTCGCCCTGCAAGGCGTCGCTCAACGCCACGCGGTTGCAGATGTCACATTCGGGCGAAGTTACATCGGGATTGGTGGCGCTCGGGGACACGAACGGGATACGAGCTTCCATGAGGATCGGAATCATGGCAAAGGTTTCACCCGAGCACATGCCGCCGGAGACCGCGACAATCGTGGGATCCGCGGCGAACTTGTTGGCGACGACTGTGCCCTGATCGCCGGAGCAGGCGCCGTCTTCGGCCACCAGTTCGAGCATGAAGCCATTGACGCCGCCGGCGGCATTCACGTCTTCAACCGCTATCTGTACTGATTGGTGCTCATCTTTGCCCGGATCGGGGATCGGGCCGGTCAAACCGAACGAACCGCCGATGCGGATCGGCTGCCCAGGTGCGACGATAACTTTGCCCTCGGCGCTATCAGCTGTTGCGGGTGCGGCTGCTTCTTCCGCCGCCGGAGCGGCTGCTTCCTCTGCTGCGGGTGCGGCTGCTTGTTCCGCGGCGGGGGCCGCGCCGCCGCCGCAAGCGGTCATAACTAGCGCCACGACAACCAGCAATCCAAAAATCATCGAATACTTACGCATCTGCTTCTCCCGTCTGTTCGACATTTGGACAAGTTGAAATTGTGATGTGTGAGAAGGCGACTCAACTCTCACGGGCCAAAAGGATGGAGTAGGATCAGAAATACCGCTTCACGTTGTGGGCGGAGCCCTGGCGGATCAGTTTTATGGCCGGCGTCAACAAAACTTACCCTGCTCTGTGATGTGAAAAACGACAGAGCCAAGACCCCCGTCTGATGGCGCATAATTATAGTCGGAAACACTTATCCACACAACTGCGCGCGAAACGGGGGCGGACACCGATATTTCGGCGTATTCGTCGCCCTGAGAACAATTCCGCTGGTTCCTAAGGATTGATGATGCCGGGAACGCCGCCATCCCTGGCGTCAAAGTCGTCGGCGATCCCAGGAGAGCCTTTCCTACACAATGATCGTCGCAATGATCGTCCGGAATCTGGGGCAGACCCCCACGTGCGGCGGAGGGTTGTTTTCGGGGCGGCGGAAGGCTATGGTATGATCTAGCGCGCGTCGGCCGGCTTTGGCGCATGAAAACGGGCGCGCGAGCGCAACGATGGTTGAAGTGATGGTTGAATGGCGCTTTGTATGGACACCGAGACTGATTAGGGAGCGCATGTCGACGGATTCGGTGGTAATTGGACTTACCGGCAACATCGCTACAGGCAAAAGCACGGTTGCCGAGTATTTGAAGCGGCACGGCGCGTGGGCCATCGATGCGGATCGCGTGGCTCATCGGGTGATGGAAGCCGGCGGCGCAGCCTATGCGGACATCGTGGCCGAGTTCGGTGCAGACATTTTGGACGAACAGGGCGAAATCGACCGGCGCAAACTGGGCGAGATCGTCTTTGGCGATGCCGAACGATTGGGTCGCTTGGAGCAAATCGTACATCCTGCCGTATTTGCTTGGGTGTATAACAGGATTAAGGAGTCGCCGGCAAAAATCGTCGTGCTGGAGGCGATCAAGCTGTTGGAGGCCGGCACGATGGCCGGTCTGTGTGACGAAATTTGGGTGGTAGTCGCCAGCCCCACGGCGCAAGTGCGGCGCGCGCTGGAAAACCGAGGCATGCCCGAGGAGGAGACGCGGCGGCGCATGGATATGCAGTCGCCCCAAGCCGCCAAAGTCAACCAGGCTGACCGCGTGATCGACAATAACGGCACGCTGGCGGATCTCTATGCACAACTGGATCGCATCTGGGCCGATCTGCAAAGCAAGTTCGCAGCCCGATTGGGAACGGCTGAGGCATAAGCGAGGCATCGATATGGAATCGATCAAGCGTTTTTGGAATGTGCATCCCGTATTGTCCAACTGGCTGGTGCTGGCCGTGAGCATGTTGATCATTCTGTATTTTAGCGCGCGGCATGTCGGCTTTCTGCCGGGCCAGTGGGCTGCGTTGGCGGCGGCGACGATTGTGCTCGCCGGGTTGTGTGCGTGGATTATCAGTTGGGAGTAGAGTAGGCCGGGTGTGGCAACGGTCGTAAGTTGTAGGTAGCCGTAGGTATACGAGACGATGAGCAAGCCAGATTATTACGATGTATTGGGCGTGGATCGCACGGCTAATAAGGATGCGCTGAAGAAGGCCTTTCGCAAGCTGGCGCAGCAATACCATCCGGATGTGAATTCGGCGCCGGAAGCGGAGTTGCGCTTCAAGGAGATCAACGAAGCCTATCAGGTGTTGAGTGATGACCAGAAGCGCGCCGCCTATGATCGCTTCGGGCACGACGGGCTGCGCAGCGCCGGCTTCGACGATTTCTCTGCCGGCTTTGGCGACCTCAGCAGCATCTTCGAGGAGTTCTTCGGCGGCTTCGGCGGCGCGGGCGCGCGCGGGCGGCGACAGCCGCGCAGCGGGTCTGATCTGCGCGCCGACCTGACGCTGACCTTCGAGGAAGCCGTTTTCGGAACGGAGCGCGAACTGGAGATCCCGCGCCTGGAAACATGCGACCACTGTCATGGCACAGGTGCAGAGCCGCCTACGTCGCCCGTTGCGTGTTCGACTTGTAACGGCACGGGCGAGGTGCGTCGCCGCCAGCAGAGCGCGCTGTTCGGCGCGGTGATTTCGTCGACGCCTTGCCCGGCGTGCGGCGGCAGCGGCGAGGTGATCCCTTCCCCCTGCACCAAGTGCAAGGGCGGCAAGCGCGTGCGCGTGACGCGCAAGATCAACGTCAAGATTCCCGCCGGCGTGGATGACGGTACGCGCATCCGGCTGGCTGGTGAAGGGGAGGCGGGCCAACTTGGCGGACCTCCGGGCAACCTGTATGTGGTCATTTCGGTTGAGCCGCATCCCATTTTTGTGCGCGACCAGTTCGACGTGCATCTGGAGTACCCGATCAACTTTGCGCAAGCTGCGCTAGGCGCAACGGTGAAAGTGCCTACTCTGGAGGGCGATCAGGAGGAACTTGAGATCCCCGCCGGCGTGCAGGCTGGGCGGACTTTCCGGCTGCGCGGCAAGGGCGTTCCGCGGCTGCAACGCAGCGGGCGCGGGGATATGATCGTGACGGTGCGGGTGGAGACGCCCACTAAGCTTTCCGCCGAGCAGAAGGAGTTGCTGCGCGAATTGGCGCGCACCTTCGACGATGCGCCGCTGGAGGAGCATAAAGGCTTTTTTGACCGCATTTTCGGCGGCAGCTAAACGGTTGCGCAGCGGTGCGGCGAATGCATACAGACCCAGACAGACCGAGAACGGAGACCAGTGTAGCGCGAGCGGGTCTCCGTTCTTTGTGTGTGCCATAGATCCCGGCCCACGTCGGGCAAAGGATGGGGCGATGAGTAACGGCGAGGTGCTGGAAATCGCAGTAGAGTGCGATGGCGAGGCGGCGGAGGCGGTGAGCGAGTTGTTCAACCGCTACAACGGCGGCGGCTATCTGGACGACAGCGAGGCCGGCGAGGCGAGCGGCGGCGGCGCGGTGATCGAGGCGACGGGCTTCGACGATTTCGGCGAGCCGATTGAGGGCGAATATCGCGTGGTGGTGCGGACGTATATCAAGCCCGGGGCGCGCGGCGAAGAGATTCACCGCAAGATCGAAGATGGCCTGTGGCATTTGTCCCAAATTTACCCGATCCCGGAAGCGACGCTGCGCACGGTGCGCGAAGAGGACTGGGCCAACGCCTGGAAGCAGTTCTATAAGCCCATGCGTATTGGCCGGCGCATCGTGTTGAAGCCGAGTTGGGAGGAATACGCCGCGCAGCCGGATGACATCGTGGTGGAACTGGACCCGGGCATGGCCTTTGGCACAGGGCTGCACCCCAGCACGCGGCTGTGCATCGCCGCGCTGGAAGAACTGGTGCGGCCTGGCGATGCGGTGCTGGATGTGGGCACGGGCAGCGGCGTGCTGTCGATTGTGGCCGCCAAGTTGGGCGCTGCTCACATTGTCGCCACCGACATTGACCCGACCGCGGTGCAGGTGGCTGCCGAGAACGTGCAGGTCAACGGCCTGTCCGCTGCGGATGCGCCGGCGCACATCGAAATCCGCGCGGGGAGCATCCCCGCAGGGACGGGCGGTCGCTTTCAGGTAGTGGTCGCCAACATCTTGGCCGAGGTGCTGGCAAATCTGCTGGACGGAACCTATGGCAATGTGCCGCTGGCAAATCCGCTGGCGGAAGGCGGGCGGCTGATCATGGCCGGCATCATCGAGGAAAAGGCCGATCTGGTGATCGAGGCCGGGCGACGGCACGGGCTGGCGCTGCTTGACCGCAAGCAGGAGTCGGACTGGGTGGCGCTGGTGATGGGGCGGGCGGCGGATGCATAGATAGGACTGGGCAGGCGAGGAATGCATCGTTTCTTTCTAACGAATGCGCCGCCGGCGACAGGGGCGGCGGTTGACTTGTCGCCGCTGCGCCATCAGTTACAGCGGGTGCTGCGCGCCAAACCCGGCGACCGTGTCCTGCTGTTGGACGGTTACGGCTTTGAGTACGTGACCGAACTTGAGGCGGTCGACGGCCGCGAGATGACAGGGCGGGTGCTGGAGAAACGCCGCGCGACCGGCGAGCCGGCCATCGATGTGACGCTGTGGCAGTGCGCGCTGAAGGCCGACAAGATGGAGTGGGTGCTGCAGAAGGGGACCGAACTGGGCGTGAGCCGCTTTGTGCCGGTCATCAGCGAGCGCACCATTGTGCGGCCTGCCTCTGCGCTGTTGCGCAAGTATGAACGCTGGCGCACGATCGTGCGCGAGGCCGCAGAACAGAGCGGGCGCGGTCTGCTGCCGGAGTTGGCGGAGCCGCTGCCGTATGCCGAGGCCGTGCGCCGGGCGGACGGCATGCGCTTCTTGCCCTGGGAAGAGGCGGGCGGCGCGCCCGGCCTGTCCGAGCGCTTTGCCCGTGCGATCGGCGGCGCGGCGGGACAACCGCGCATTGATCTGCTCATCGGGCCGGAGGGCGGGCTTTCTGCGGCGGAAGCGCAGGAGGCGGTCGCGGCGGGATGGGAGATAGCGACGCTTGGCCCGCGTACGCTGCGGGCGGAGACGGCGGCGCTGGCTGCAATCGCCGTGGTAATGGCGCTGGCGGGCGAGATGGGGCCGGGTGCGCCGCCGGTTGTAGGCGGACCTACAGCGGATCAGGTTTGACAGGCGTATACTGCGTTGCGTATGATGCACTACGAAAAATATAGCGACGGCCTCTTTGTCAACGCGTGAGCAGGCCGTCGCCGCAGCCAAAAAGAGCAATGAGGAGACAGTTTATGTCCGACGGCATGATTGCGACGAATGGGAGCGGCAAGGATTCGCAGCCGCAGGTGGAGAACGTGATTGTCGTGGGCAGCGGCCCGTCCGGCTTTACGGCGGGACTGTATACGGCGCGGGCCAATCTTAACCCGCTGCTGATTACGGGGAACGACTACGGCGGGCAGGTCTCCATCACCTATGAGGTGGAGAATTACCCCGGCTTTCCGGATGGGTTGAGCGGGCCTGAGTTGGTTGAGAAAATGAAGGAGCAGGCAGAGAAGTTCGGTACGCGTATTGAATTTGACTACGTGACCGAGATCGTCACCGAGCGGCATCCGTTTGTGGTGCGTACGGCGAGCGGCAAGGAATATGAGACCAAGTCGGTGATTCTATGCACGGGGGCTAGCCCGCGCTATCTGAACGTGCCGGGCGAGAAGGAGTACGCCGGCAGGGGCGTGAGCTATTGCGGCACGTGTGACGGCTTCTTTTTCCGCGGCAAAGATGTAGTGGTGGTCGGCGGGGGCGACAGCGCGGTGGAGGAAGGGTTGTTCCTCACCAAGTTCGCCACGCGCGTGCGCATCATGCATCGCCGCGACGAATTGCGCGCCAGCAAGATTCTGCAACAGCGCGCTTTTGCCAATGATAAGATCGAGTTCGTGTGGAATACGGTGGTCACGGAGATCACGGGCGACGCCGAGGGCAAGGTTGACGGCGTCAAGACCAAGGACACGGTGACGGGCGAAGAGGGTTTCCTCGAAACCGATGGCGTCTTTATCTTTATCGGACACCTGCCCAACAACGAACTGCTGCAGGGCAAGTTCCACCTGGACGAGGACGGGCATCTGATCGCAGACAACAAGATGCGCACCAACGTGCCCGGCATCTTCGCTGCCGGTGAGATCATGGACAAGGTGTTCAAGCAGGTGGCGACGAGCGTTGGGCAGGGGTGCGCGGCGGCGATGCAGACCGAGAAGTTCCTTGCCGACCTGGAGGACGAAGGCTTCCCCGGCTTCGAGGACCCGCGCGAGTTTGTGCGCCTGGAGGGCATGGCCGTTTAGCCGCATTGCGAAAACGGAAAAATCGCGGGCGCGGCAATCTATGCCGCGCCCGTTTGATTGGCGGGATGAGCGTCGGGCTATGCTACAATGCCTGCTATGCAGCCCGCCGCCCCTGAGTTTGAAGAGCCGTCACTAGAAGCGCAGCAAGGCCCTGGGCTGGCGCGCAGCGCCGGCCTTTTGTCGTTGGGCAGCGCGGCCAGCCGCGTGCTGGGGCTGGTGCGCGAGATGCTGATCGCTGCGCTGTTCGGCGCTACCGGCGTGGTGAGCGCGTTCCGCGTTGCCAGCCAGTTGATGGTGCTGCTCTACGATTTTTTGGTGGGCGGCATGTTGAGCGCGGCGCTGGTGCCGGTGTTGAGCGAGGCCCTGCGCCGCCAGTCGCGCGAGGAGTATGCGCGGCTGGTGAGCGCGCTGTTCGGCATCTTCTCGCTAGCGCTTACGCTGCTGGTCGTGGCGCTCGAAGTGTTTGCGCCGCAGGCCGCCTGGCTGCTTGCCGCGGGCTTTGTCCAGAGCGATCCGGCGCTGTTGGACCTGACCGTGCGCTTGATCCGGGTGCTGGCGCCGACGGTGTGGTTGTTCAGCATGGCGGGCGCGTTGATGGCCGTGCTCTACTCGCAGCAGCGCTTCACCTTCCCGGCGTTAGCGCCGGCGGTCTACAACCTGGGCATCGTGCTGGCGGCGCCGCTGTTGGCCGAGCGCTTCGGCATTTACGCCTTGGCCGCGGGCATGTTGGCCGGCAATGCGGCGCAGGTTGCGCTGCTCGGCTATGACCTGTGGCGCAGCGGTCTGCGTTTGCGTCTGCGCATCGACTGGCGGCATCCGGCGTTGGCGCGCATTGTGAAGCTCTACGCGCCGATCGCCGCGGGACTGGTGGTGAGCGCCTTTCAGATCGGGCTGGACCGGCGGCTGGCAAGCGGCACAGGCGAGCAGAGCATTGCCTGGATGAGCAACGCCACGACGCTGCAACAGATGCCGCTTGGCCTGGTCAGCGTGGCGATTGCGCTGGCGGCGCTGCCGCGGCTGAGCCAATATTATGCGCTGGGGCAAGCTCGCGCCTACCGCACTACCTTGGTCGACGGGCTGCGCCTGGTGACGCTGCTCATTGTGCCCGCGGCGGTGGGGCTGTGGCTGCTGGGCGAGCCGGCGGTGCGCCTGTTGTTCGAGCGCAATCGCTTCCTGCCGGCGGATACGGTGCAGGTGGCGGCTGCGCTCAATGTCTATGTGGTCGGCATGTTGTTCGCTGCGATCGACTTCCCGCTGAACTATGCATTCTATGCGCGCCAGAATACGCTGCTGCCTGCGCTTGTCGGCGTGTTGAGCGTAGGCGTCTACGTGGCGGTGGCGCTGAGCCTGCTGGGCCGCATGGGTTATCTGGGGCTGGTGTGGGCGGATACGGCCAAGCAGGCCAGCCATGCAGCGGTGATGTTGGGGCTTCTGCATTGGAAGGCGGGCGGGCTGGACAGTCGCTTTGTCCGAGCGTTCTTTCCGATAGGGCTGGCCGCGCTGGCGATGGCTGCGGTGATTGTCGGCGTGCAGTGGGCCCTCGCACCGGCGCTAGTTGGGATGGGGCGCTGGGCCGATCCGGTTGTGTTGGCGGCTGGAGGCGGCGCAGGCGCGGCGGTGTATCTTGGGCTGTTGCTGCGTATGCGGCTGCCGGAGGCCGGGCAGTTGCTGCGCGCTGTGCGGCAGCGGGTCTAGCAAGGGGGCTTCGCAGATGCGCGTTCTTTTCTCGCCCGCGATGGTTTGATGCGGGCAGGGGGGGACGGTATAATGAACGGAATTGAATGCAGTTGAACCCTACGAGTGAGCGGAGATAGAGAGCAGAATGGCTTCGAAGAAGAGACGCGCGAGCAAACAGGGGGCCAGCACGGCGGCGCCGCGCAGCTATAGCGAAATGTACAAGGGACAGTCGGTTCTCCCCGAAGGCCGCAGCGAGACGCGGGTAGCTGCCGAGGCGGAGACTGTTGCAGCGGCTGGCAAGTCGCTCGACTGGACGCAGGAGTACGGCTACGTCTTCCGGGATCTGCGCCAACTAGGCATTGTGTCTGCGGCTTTGCTGGTCGTCATGTTGGTGATCGGCTTCTTCTTGTAGCGGCGATCGTCCAAGTTTTGATCGAAAGACGCAAGCCCGTACGGCGCAAGAATGAGGGCTATGGCGCTGTGCAGAATCCAGCACAGCCAGAAGTTGTGCGTGTAGAAAAACAGAATGCTGGTCGTTACAAGCGTGGCAAGTAACAACAGCCATTGCAGCACATTCGGGCGGCGCAGCGCGCTGGTGAGGATCACGACGAGCGCCGCTAGCCATATGGCCCAGTAGGCGGGCAACTCCGGCGGTTCCGGCATAGACAGGAGAATTTCCCAGAATCCGCCGCGCAGAAACGCCCAATGGAACTGCTCGGCGCCGCCGGTCGCGACCAGTATGAGGATAGCTTGCCAAGCCGGCCGTCGCCCATCGAGAGGATGCTCGGCTCCTGTGCGAACGATAGGGGCCGATTCTTCTATTCTGCCTTGGTGCGGGCTGGGCAGATCGACCGTCATGCGCACGATGACGACGAGCGCCACGACAGCGAAGATCAGCCCGACGCCGAGGCTCAGGCTTACGGACCAGTCGAAGTAGGCCAGCCCCATCAGACGAGGGGATAGGCCGCCGAAGAGCAGCCCGAAGTAGGGGATCAACAGCCAATGTCCCAGCCAAAGCCATTGCACCCAGGGGCGAGGCGTACGCTTGAGCGTCGCGCCGATCGCCAGGGTTGCGAGCAGGCTAAGGAGCAGCCAGAAACCCGGCGCGTTGGGGCTAAGTTGGGCGATTCGCCAGTCGGTCATGGTGCAGCCAGTGCGTGGTTGAACTTCCCGATGGATTCCTGGCGCCGGCGTAAAACAGCCGGCCGCAGCGGATCGATGGCCCTGATTGTAGCAGAAGTTGGGGCGACGGCCACATGCCGCGCTCACGAGTTGGCGCGTTTAAGAGGAGCGGCCCGGTGAAATTGAGGTATGCGCTGGTTCTTATCGTGATCATGCTCTTCCTGATTGCCCTTAGACCGCGGGGCATGTGGACGGAGATCAAGCGCTCGTGGGCGCAGCGCGACCGGATCGTGCGCGTGTTGTTTTTTATCGTCGTCGTCTATTTCCTGTACGGGCTGTATTCGATGTACCAGAAGGGCATGCTGCCTTGGTAGCTTAGCGGCTGCCTATTTGCGGCGCTTATTGCAGAAAGAATTTTGGATGGATACTCCGACGATCGCAGAAGTGCGCAGTTTACGCGAGCGGCTTGAAGAATATGTGGTGGAGACGCCGGTTTGGCAATGGCGCAATCGCGATGCCGTCGAGGCGTTTGGCGCAGAGACCGAAGTTTTCCTCAAGCTGGAGTTGTTTCAGCACACCGGCACGTTCAAGCCGAGGGGTGCGCTGAGCGTGATGCTCGATCTGGATCGACAGGCGCTGGCGCGCGGCGTTACCGCGGTCAGCGCGGGCAACCATGCCATCGCCGTGGCCTACGCCGCCCAACTGCTGGGCGCCGAGGCGAAAGTGGTGATGCCCAAGAGCGCCAGCCCGATCCGGGTGGCGCGCGTCCGTTCGTATGGGGGCGAGGTCGTATTGGTGGACGATGTGGGCCAGGCCTTTGCCAAGGCGGAGGAGATCCAGAAGGAGGAAGGGCGCACCTTCGTCCATCCGTATGAGGGACCGCTGACCGCGCGAGGCACGGCGACCGTCGGCCTTGAATTCTGCACGCAAGTCCCCGATCTGGATGCGGTGATCATCCCGATCGGCGGGGGCGGGCTGGCCGCGGGCATGGCGGCTGCGGTCAAGGCGCTGCAGCCGGCGTGTACGGTGTATGGCGTGGAGCCGGTCGGGGCGGACACCATGTTCCGCAGCTTTCAGGCCGGATCGCCGCAGGCTATCGACCGGGTGCGGACTTTTGCCGACAGCCTCGGCGCGCCCTATGCGCTGCCGTACAGCTTCGCCATGTGCCGGCAGTTTGTGGACGAGATTGTGCTGATCGACGACGACGCCATGCGCCATGCGATGGCGCTGCTTTTCCATTCCATGAAGCTGGCGGTGGAGCCGGCGGGCTCGGCGGCTACGGCTGCGCTGGCCGGGCCGCTGTTAGACCGGCTGCGCGGACAGCGGGTGGGCGTGATCGTGTGCGGCACGAACATCGACATTGACTCGTATGCGCGCGCCGTGGCTGCGGCGGAGCCGGTGATCGCCTAGCGGCTTCTGTCCCGTCAAGCGAAAACGGAAAGTAAAACGCCTTCCTGAGCGGGGAAGGCGTTTTTGTGTGGAGCCGTTGATCGGACTCGAACCGATGACCTGCGCATTACGAGGGCGCTGCTCTACCGACTGAGCTACAACGGCGCTTATCTGAGGACAGTATAGCAATTTTGTCCCAAATCGCAAGTTTGCACCCTTACGGGGATGCGTCCCAGAGCTTGGCGAACTCGTCACGGCGGTTTGTCGGCGTCATTCTTAGCGCACGAGCCGCACGACCGGAGGCAGGGATGCCGTCTCTACGCTCTTTCCGGTCAAGAATCTGGGACAGCCCTCTTGCGGGGGGACGGGCCGGCTTTCGCCGCAAGCGGCGCCGCGGGCGCGCGGCGCAACCGCGCTCACTCTGCGGCGATCCGGCACGACGCCGCGACGCCGCGACGCGCTTCGTTCGTGCTATTTCTGCACGCGGGTGACGTAGCTGCCGTCGCGGGTGTCGACGCGGATAGTGTCGCCTTCGTTGACGAACATCGGCACCTGCATGCGCAGGCCGGTCTGCAATTCGACCTGCTTGGTCGGCGCGTTGGCGGTATCGCCGGCAATCGCGGCTTCCGCCCACACGACTTGCAGGTCGACGGTGGTGGGCAGGCTCACACTGAGCGGCTCGCCTTCATAGGTTTCGAGCACCACGACCTGGTTGTCGACGAGGTAGTCGACGATGCCTTCCAACACATCGGGGCCGAGCGCGATCTGCTCGAAGGTCTCGGTGTCCATGAAATGATAGAAGTCGCCGTCTTGATAGAGGTACTCGACCTCGCGGTTGTCGAGGCGCACATCTTTGACGCGCGCGCCGTTGTTGTAGGTGCGTTCTACGGTTGAGCCGGTGCGGATGTTGCGCACCTTGAGGCGAATGGTGGCGCCGCCGCGTGCGACCTTGATGTGCTGGTATTCCAGCACGCGCCACAGTTGGTCGTCTTCCTCGTAAATGTTGCCTTTGCGGAGTGTTTGAACCTCTGCCATAGTTGTTCCCCTAACGGGTATCGCGCATGGTTGCTATGCGTAAAAAGTCGGCGCTTGCCGGCGTGTGCGTTCACAAGCTTACAAATTATATGTGTGGGCAGGGGCTGTGTCAAAGATTTTAGGGCGGCGGCTAGGGGTTGAACTGGCTGAGGGCCAGACGCAAGCGCTCTTCCACGCCTTCTACGTCTTTGGGGATGCGCTGGATGGCGCGCTGCGCCTCGACGACGCTGTAGCCGAGCACGAGCAGCGCGTCGATCACTTCGCCGTCGGCATCGGTGGCGGCGACGAGGCCGGCGAGATCGCCTGCGGGTTCTACTTTGTCCTTCAATTCGAGGACGATCTTCTCGGCGGTTCTCTTGCCGATGCCGGGCACGCGTGCGATGAGGGCCGGTTCTTGGTTGGCAAGGGCCAGGCGGAAGGCGTCCGGGCTGAGGGTGCTGAGGGCGGAGAGGGCCAATTTGGCGCCGACGCCGCTGACGCCGATCAGCAACTCGAAGAGGGACAACTCGTCTTCGCTGGGAAAGCCGAAGAGGTTGAGCGCGTCCTCACGCACTTGCAGATAGGTGTGAAGCGTGATCGGCGCGCCGATATGGGCGGCAAGGGCTGCCGGTTCGGGGACGGCTACCTTGAGGCCGACGCCGCCCACGTCGATGACGAGGCTGCCCTTGCCGCGAGCGATGACCGTGCCGCGGATCATCCGGATCATGGCTTATCCTCCGCTAGTGCTTTGGCAACTCTGTTTCTGTCATTCTGACGACCGCAGGGAGGAAGAATCTGTTCGCCCGCTACACAGAGATTCTTCGCCTTCGGCTCAGAATGACAACGGCACAAAGCATGTTAACGTACCGCTAGTGGTCAGCGCCGAACAGCGCGCAGCCGAAGCAAGGCGCATCAACCGGCTTGGTCGACGAGCCGGCGGTAGCGCTGCGTCTGCAGGTGGCAGAGCGCAATGGCGACGCCGTCGGCTGCGTCGTCCGGCCGGGGGACGGTTGGCAAGTCCAACAGCCGCCGCACCATTTCCTGAATCTGCTGCTTGTCGGCGTTGCCATAACCGGCGATCGCCTGTTTGACCTCCGCCGGCGTGTATTCGGCCAGGTCCAAATCATGCAGCGCAGCGACGAGGAGCGCCGCGCCGCGCGCCTGGCCGACGGAGATGGCGTTGGTGACGTTGCGCCCGAAGAAGAGCTTTTCCACGGCCATGGTGTCCGGCTTGAACTCGCGGATCAGGCCGCGCAGGTCCTCGAACAACTCGCGCAGGCGCTGGTGCATAGCAGTGTGCGGCTCGGTGCGGATGACGCCGCAGGCGAGCAACTCAAATTCGCCGTCCGCCGTTTGGGCGACGACGCCATAGCCGGTGGTTGCGGTGCCCGGATCAATGCCCAGCGCAATCTTGTCATAGGACGGCATGGGCCGCATCGGTCTTTGCTAGGCGATCAGGCGAATTGGGCGACAACCTCGTCCGTGAGTTCGAGGTTATGATAGACGGCGTTCACATCGTCCAGTTCTTCCAGCGCTTCGATCAAGCCCAGCACGCTGGCCGCCTCATCCGCTTCCAGGGAAAGCGTTGTGTTCGGCTTGCGGATCAAGCTTGATTCGTCCGGCTCGAAGCCTGCCTCGGCCAGGGCCTGGCTGACCTGAGCGAAATCGTTGCGCTCGGTGTAGACTTCTACGGCGTCTTCGCTGGTCGTCACATCAATGGCGCCGGCGTCGAGTGCGGCCATGAAGAGCTCGTCCGGGTCAATGCCGCGAGGCTCTCCTTGGTCGTCGTTAAGATTGAAGAGGATGTAGCCGGTTTCGGTGAACTGCCAGGCGACCGAGTTGGGTTCGCCCAGGCTGCCGTTGCCGCGGTTAAAGCAGCGGCGGATGTCGGCGATGGTGCGATTGCGGTTGTCGGTAAGGCATTGCACGATGATGGCGACGCCGTGGGGGCCGTAGCCTTCGTAGGTGACCTCTTCGATCTCGGCGGCATCTTTGTCAGCGCCGGAGCCGCGGGCGATGGCCTTTTCGATGTTATCCTTGGGCATGTTCTCGGCGCGGGCGCGGTCGATGGCAAGGCGCAGGGTGAAGTTGGTGTTCGGGTCGGCGCCGCTGCGGGCTGCGATCTGAATTTCGCGCGCGAGGCGCGTGAATATCTTGCCGCGAGCGGCGTCGTTAGCGCCTTTTTTTCGCTTGATGGTTGACCATTTAGAATGTCCTGACATTGGCGAATTCTCCGTTTCTTCTTTTGCTTTGTCTGCTGCGCGGGCCGTGTCATCGCCTCATTATGACACAGAAAGCGCGCCTGTGTCACGTGGGGCTTGCTTCTCGGCGCTTAGTCCGCCGTGAGCAACTCGCCGCTGTCTTCTGTCTCCGTCGCTTGGCCCGCGGCGCCGCGTTCAAGGCGACGGGCTTTGGCAGCCTGGATCAGGCCCAGAAAGAGCGGGTGCGGCTTGTTGGGCCGGCTTTTGAATTCGGGATGGAACTGGCTGCCGATCATATAGGGGTGGTCGGCCAATTCGGCGATCTCCACCAGGCGGCCATCCGGCGACATGCCGCTAAAGACCATGCCGTGGGCGGCGAGATCGTCGCGGAAGTGGTTGTTGAATTCGAAGCGATGGCGGTGACGTTCGTTTATGACCAAGCCATAACCCAGGTTTTGATAGGCTTGCGCGGCTTTGGCGCCGGGCTGCAACTCGCAGGGATAGACGCCGAGGCGCATGGTGCCGCCCATGTCAGCGATGTCGCGCTGGTCGGGCATCAGGTCGATAATCGGGTATTCGGTGCCGATATCGAATTCGGTGCTGTTCGGCTCGTCGCTGTCGAAGAGATCGCGCGCCAACTCGATGCACATGACCTGCATGCCGAGACAGAGGCCGAGATAGGGGATTTTGTGCAGGCGGGCGTAGTGTGCGGCCACGATCTTACCCTCTATGCCGCGGTAGCCGAAGCCGCCCGGCACGACGATGCCGTCAACTTGGTCGAGTCTGTCGAGGCCGCGACCGCGTTCCATGTCTTCGGAACTGATCCACTCGATCTCTACATCCCAGCCGGCGGCAAGACCGGCATGGATGAGCGCCTCTTTGACGCTGAAGTAGGCGTCTTCCAGCTCGACATATTTGCCGACCAGCCCGATGTGCAGGGCGGGCTTTTGCCGGCGAATGTCGTCGACAAAAGTGCGCCACTTGGCCAGCCCTTCTGCCGGGTCGCGCGTGACGGCGAGTTGCATTTCGTTGACGATCCAATCGCCCAGACCGGACTCCTCTAGGCTGATGGGGACAGCATAGATGGTGTCGGCCGTAATGAGCGGGATGACGGCTTCTTTTTCGACGTCGCAGAAGAGGGCGGTCTTGGCAAGCACGTCTTCGTCGACCGGGTGATCGCTGCGCAGGGCGATCACGTCGGGCTGGATGCCGATGCTGCGCAGTTCGCGCACGCTGTGTTGGGTCGGCTTTGTTTTCAGCTCTTTGCTGGCGGCAAGGTAGGGCAGCCAGGTGACGTGAACGAACAGGGTGTTCTTGCGGCCCACGTCCTTGCGCATCTGGCGGATGGCTTCGAGGAAGGGTAGGCCTTCGATGTCGCCCACCGTGCCGCCGATTTCGACGAGAACGACGTCGGCGTTGGACTGGCGGGCGACGAGGCCGATGCGCCGTTTGATCTCGTTGGTGACGTGGGGGATGACCTGAATCGTGCCGCCGAGGTAGTCGCCGCGACGTTCTTGGCTCAGTACATAGTTGTAGATCTGTCCGCTGGTGACGTTGCTCAGTTTGCTCAGGTTTTCATCGACGAAGCGTTCGTAATGGCCCAGGTCGAGGTCGGTTTCGGCGCCGTCTTCGGTGACGAAGACTTCGCCATGTTGGTAGGGGGACATGGTGCCGGGATCCACATTAAGATACGGATCCAATTTCATGGTGGCGACTTTGACGCCGCGCGCCTTGAGGATGCGACCGATCGATGCGACGGTCACGCCTTTGCCTAAGCCGGAGAGAACGCCTCCTGTGACGAAAATGTATTTGCTCATGCTGTCCCCTGTCTGGAACCCTACTAGTCAGATTTGCGGCTACAGTATATCACGGGGACGGGCGATTTCCAGGATGAACGCACGCTTTTCGCGTGTTGACGCCGCGCAATCTTTCTTGCCACGAATTGCACGAATTGCGCGAATTAGTGGAGACTGTCATTCTGAAGCGCGCGTCGATTTGTGGGTGCGCCATCCTTGGCGCACGAGCGGCACGTCAGGCGGCATCCTTGCCGCCTCTACGATCTGAAGAATCTCAGCGTCCGTCAGGTCGAGACTCTTCGCTACGAGACCCTTCGCTACGCTCAGGGTGACAGGCGTGTGTTATGAAACATTTTTCTGAATCTGCGGAGCGTCGGTTCCTTTGGGATTTCTACGCATTGCGGTAGCGAGTCGTGTTAGCCGCGCTTCGGTAAATTGTCCCTCTTCGGGTATGATCCCAGGTAACGCCCAGGTTATGAGTGGGGGCAGCATTGTCTTCGTGCGCGCTTCGTCTTCGCGTTGAATGGAAACGGAACGGAAACGAATGGAGATTGAGCCGAGCCGGCCTGTCTGGATCGAGATCGACCGGGGCGCGTTGGCGAACAATGTGCGGCAAATCCGGCGGCTGATCGGCCCGCAGCGGCTGCTTGCCGGCGTGGTCAAGGCGAACGCCTATGGGCATGGCGCCGTACCCGTCGCCAGGCAGATATTGGCTGCGGGCGCCGATCGCCTAGCCGTGGCGACGCTTTCCGAGGCGCGGGAACTGCGGGCGGCGGGCGTCGATGCGCCGATTCTCGTGCTTGGCTACACGCCGCCGCGCCAGGCGGCAGAGATGGTGCGCGCCGGCGTCACCGCCACGGTGTACGATATGCAGACGGCGCAAGCTCTAGCCGAAGCGGCGGCGCAGCAGGGTGTGTGCGCCGTGGTGCATGTCAAGGTCAACACCGGCATGAACCGGCTGGGGCTTGACCCGGAAGATGCGCTCGCCTTTCTGAAGGCGCTGCGTGCGATGGCGGCGCTGGAGGTCGAGGGCGTCTTTACGCATTTCGCCACATCGGACACGGATCGCAGCTTTGCGTTGAAACAGACGGCGCGCTTTGGCGAGGTGATCGCCGCGCTGGAGGCCGCGGGGCTGCGTCCGCCCCTGGTGCATGCCGCCAATTCGGCGGCGACGCTGACCTTGCCCGAAACGTATTTCGACATGGTGCGCTGCGGCATTGCGCTTTATGGGTTGGCCCCTGATGAGGAACTGACGCCGTTGCCGTCGGGTTTCCGGCCTGTGCTGTCGTGGAAGGCGGAAGTGGCGCAGGTGCGGACGCTTGCGTCCGGTGCGGGCGTGAGTTATGGACTGGAATTCGTGACGCGCCGGCCCTCCACGCTGGCGGTGATTCCGGTGGGTTATGCCGACGGCTTCCCGCGGCGACCGCTGACCTGGGGCGGCGTCTTGATCCACGGGCAAGAAGCCCCAATCGTAGGCCGCGTGTGCATGGACCAGAGCATCGCGGATGTGACGGACATTGTGGCGGCGGGCGAGCCGGTGCGTCAGGGCGACGAGGTTGTGTTGATCGGCCGGCAGGGTGCAGCGACGCTCTCTGCGGAGGAGGCGGCGCGGCGAATCGGTACGATCAACTACGACGTGGTGAGCCGCATTCTGGCGCGCGTGCCGCGTATCTTGGCGGGGGAGAAATCGACGGGAGAGGAAGCGTGAGCGCGAGCGAAGAGGAAAAACTGCTGCGCGAGAAGGCTGAGGCTGTCTATGCCCGCCTGTTGGAAGCCTATGGCGAACCGCAGTGGCAGCCGGGGCAGAATGCGCTCGACACGTTGATCGGGACAATCCTGAGCGCCAACACCAACGATGTGAACAGCGGGCGCGCCTTTCGCCGGCTGAAGGAGCGTTTCGACGACGGTTGGGATGCCGTGCGCGTGGCGCCGTTGGAAGACATCAAGGAAGCGATTCGTCCGGCAGGGATGTACAACCAGAAGGCGCCGCATATCGTAGGGACCCTGGCGCGCGTCCGGCAGGACTGGGGCGGCTATTCGCTGGAGCATCTGGCGGAGACGCCCGTCGACGAGGCGCTGGCCTACCTGACCAGTCTGCCCGGCGTAGGCCACAAGACGGCTAGCATTGTGTTGCTTTTCTGCTTTAACAAGGGCGCGTTCCCCGTGGATACGCATGTGCAGCGCATTACGCAGCGGCTGGGCTTAAGCCGTCGCAACGCCGGCCCGGAGCAGATCAAGCGCATTTGGGAAGATTTGATGCCGGCAGATACGTACTACGCGCTGCACCTGGACTTGATCCGTCATGGACGCGAGACGTGTCTGGCGCGGGGGCCGCGCTGTGAAGCATGCCCGTTGCAAGACCTGTGCGACTATTATGGGCAGCGGGGCGAGTGGGGCTGAGCCGGTCGTCTAGTTCGCCGGAAGTTGCCGCGCCAATATGAAGACGCCCGCCAGAAAAAAGCAAACAGCAAAAACCACGGCGAAACGTTCGCCGTGGTTTTACCGTCGTTTGTTGGCAGGGCCCGCGGACTTAGGCGGCTGTCTGCGCCCGGTTCAGGGCTTGGTACAGGCGGCTCTTGCGCCGGCTGGCGTTGTTGGCGTGGATCACGCCCTTGCTCGCTGCTCTGTCCAGGGCGCGTTCGGCAGCCATCACTGCCTGCAGCGCATTCGGGTCGCCGCTATCGATTGCCAGGCGCGCCTTCTTGACCGCAGTGCGCGTGCTGCCGCGTACGACGCGGTTGCGCTCAGCGCGCTTGATGCTCTGGCGGTTCTTCTTTTCAGCGGACTTAATATTCGCCATCCTAAATTACTCCCGGTATATCCATCTTCACAAGCGGAATCGCTCGACGGTTGCTCATCCAGTCTGTGACGGCATATTCTGTGTGCTCTGCCTTCGTCCATTGTCGGCACGAAAGGCGGCCTGCAGGCAGGCGCACCGTCACCCAACACAGCGGTTAAGTATATCGCATCCGGCATGCGCTGTCGAATTTGCTCCCGGCTGATTTCGTCATGTTGCCGCGATCTGCGACGCGACCGCCTACTGTGTCAGGTCCCAGATTTCTACGTTGTCGAAGGCGACTTCGATGCCCGGCTCGGCGTAGACGCCGGCGGTCAGGCCGACCTGCCCTTCCGTGATGTCCGCATCTGTGGCCTGGGCGACGACCTCGTCGTTGATCAGCACGGCCAATTGCGGCCCTTCCGCCAGGACGCTTAGCCGGTTGACCGCGCCCTCGGACGTGTCGATGACAGCCGACGCGGTCCAGTCGGTCAGAGTCGCCCATTCGCCGCCGACCTTTTTCATCAAGCTGAAGGTGCCGCGCGGGCTGATGCGGAAAATGTAGAAGTTGTCGTTGTCGAGCATGCGGAAGACGATGCCGTAATTGCCGTCGAGCGGGCTGGTTATGACCTGGACATCGGTTTCGGCCAGAAAGTCTGACAACTCGGTCGGGTATAGGCTCCAGGTGATCCAGTCGGCGGAGTCGACGCTGATGTGCAGACGACGGCGCTTGAATTCGGAGGTCGCGTCGTCCGTTGAACTGGTAGACCAATCCCCGGTGTCGGCGCGGAAGTCGTCGCTGTAAGTCGGTTCCGAGATGAGGATGCTGTAAAAGCGATCTTCGACATCTTCAATCGAGGCCGCGTCTTCATCTGTAGGCCGGACGGCTTCGTCATCCGCCGGCGCGGCGATGTCCCAGACCTCCACATTGTCGAAGGCGATTTCGACGTCTTCCTCATCGTAGGTGCGGACGAAGACGCCCAGAGCGCCGGCGGCGATGGAATCGTCCTCTACCTCGGCCAATACGACATCGTTGGCGAGCAGCGTCAGTTGTGCGCCGTCCGCCAGCACGCCGATGCGGTTGTAGGCCCCTGCGCCAGTCTCCAGGGCGTCGGACGGGGCCCAGGGCAGGATTTCGCTCCATTCGCCGTCGATGCGTTTCCAGAAGTTGAACTGGCCGTTGGCCGAAATGCCGAAGTAGTAGTAGTTGTCGCCGTCGGAGTTGCGGAAGTAAAGGCCGTACTCGACTGCGGTCGGCCCGAAGCTATGATATGTATCCGCTTCAGCCAGGAAATCGGAATGGACATAGTCAGTCTGGCTGTAGCTGACCCAATCGACGGGCAGCACGTTGATGTAGAAGACGTCATCGTCAAAGTCGTAGAATGTCTCGTCGGTGCTTTCGCTGTCCCATTCGCCGCTGTCGACGCTGAAGTCTTCGTAGAAGGCCGGCTCGTCGTTGCGGATGGCCTCAATGCGCTCTTCCACGGTCAGCGGCTGATCGTCTTGCGACCGTTGTTCGGGCAGGTCGGGCGTGCGGCGGCTGGGGAGCTCGGTGATAGGGCCTGAAACGGCATCTAGAGGCCAGAGGGCAAAATTGTCGAAGGCAATGTCTACCTCGTATTCGTCCAGGGAACCGGCGACCAGGGCGATGGCCCCCTCGGAAAAGCTGTCATCGGCAATCTCCGCCACCAGCTCGTCGTTGATGAAGAAGGTGAACTCCTCGCCTTCCGCCAGAACTGTGAGGCGGTTGGCGGAGCGGGAGCCGGTGTTGGCTGCATCGGTCTCGGTCCAGTCGATCAGCGTGATCCATTCGTCGTCTGCGAGCTTCTTCACGACGTAATAGCCATCCGAACTGACGGTGAATAGGTAGAAGTTGGCGTTGTCGACGTAGCGGAAGAGCAGCCCGCCTTCGTTGATCAGCGGGCCGTCGTAGTGCGAGACGTCGACTTCGGCCACAAAATCGCCGGCTGTGACGTCGCCCGTCTCCCAGGCGACCAGGTTGTCCGTGTTGATGCTGATATGGAAGGCGCCGGCCTTGTAGTAGCCGGCCGTCTCGCCGTCGTAAGAGGTGCTCCAGAAGTCGGTGGTCGCAGCGAAATCGTCGCTGACTTCCGGCTCGCCGACGCGAATTTCGTCGACGCGATCGATAGCTGACGACTGCGGAGTGGGGCTGTCGAGGGGAGCGCCGTAGGCGATGGGGAGCGGATTGACTCCCGTCGTGAGGACTGCAACAGCCAAGACACAGGTTAGCAATAGGCGAATAGACGCACGAGCGAACATAAAGACCTCCCCTCCGATCTTGGAGCGCCGCATAGGTAAGATAGACTAAGCCGTAGACTGGCCCTAAATCCTACGGCAAAGCGGCAAAATGCGCAATGTGGTTTTTTGGGGGCGAAGAAAAGCCTTCTGCGAAACGGTTAATTGCTTGGATAACTGCGTGATCCGAGCGATGCCTAGGGCCGGTTGGGCGGCGGGGCTAGATTGCGCTGTTCCTCGACGGCGATGACGTCGCGCATGGCGTCGTCGACATAGGGGTAGGCCAGCCAGACTGAGGCCGCGCCGAACAGCCCGCCCGTGAGCGAGCGCAGCAGCCAGTCGCTTTCGCGCAGGCCGAACATCTGCGTAATCCCGTCGACGGCCATGGGGACCAGGAGCAGGAGGTAGAGCTTGATGCTGGGCGGGCGCAGGCGATGGCGCACGAGGGCGAAGATCAGCCCCGCGACGAGGACGGAGCCATAGATGGCGAGGTCGCGCTGGCAGAGCGCCACCTTGTAGCC
>CAZYSJ010000004.1:39423-71502 GCA_964649875.1 uncultured Caldilineaceae bacterium | reverse complement strand
CGCCGTTTACCTTCACCACCTTCGAGGGCGAGACGATCAGCCTGGAAGGTCTGCAAGGCCAGGGCGTGGTGGTGAACTTCTGGGCGAGCTGGTGCGACCCGTGTCGCGACGAGGCGGCGTTGTTGGAGCAGACTTGGCGGCGCGAGAAGGACAACGGCATCGTCTTTATCGGTCTGGATTATTTGGACCAGGAACCCGCGGCCAAGGCCTATTTGGCCGAGTACGGAATCACCTATCCCAACGGGCCGGACTTGCGCAGCGAAGCGGCGCGGCGCTACGGCATCAAGGGCGTGCCCGAGACGTTTTTCATCAATCCGGCGGGCGAGATCGTGCACACGGTCATCGGCCCGATCGTGAACGAAGCGCAGATGGAGAGTTATCTGGCCGACATTCGCCCGTAGACGTTCCGGCGATAGCGGCGTTGCAGGCATGGTGATTGGCGCGCACTTGTACGCATTTGTACTGTGCGCATGTTGAGAGGAATTGCCCATGATCTTTCACATCGGCTATCTCATTCTGATTACAGCCGCCGTCCTGGCGGCGTTCGGCATGGTCGCCGGCTTTGTGGGGGGACGACAGCGCAATGTCAAGCTGGCCCTAAGCAGCTATCATGCCGTGTATGCGGTGGCCGGGCTGGTTGCGCTGGCTGCCATTATCCTTTGGTACGCACTGCTGACGGACCGGTTCGAGGTGGCCTATGTGTGGAATCACTCGGAACGCGCCTTGCCCTTCTTCTACAAGTTCTCGGCGCTGTGGGGCGGGCAGGCGGGCAGCTTGCTCTTCTGGCTGCTGATCCTGTCGGGCTTTAGCGTAGCGGCGGCCTTCGCCAATCGCCGCCGGCATTGGGCGATGATGCCCTATGTCAACGCGGTCATGCTCGGCACGTCGCTCTTTTTCGCTGTGCTGCTCGTCTTTGCCGCCAATCCGTTCAAGTTGGCGAGCTTCGTACCCCAAGACGGCATGGGCTTGAACCCGCTCTTGCAGAACTACTGGATGGTGCTCCATCCCGTCATGCTCTACATCGGTTATGTGGGGCTGGCCGTACCCTTTGCCTTCGCCGTGGGCGCGCTGCTCAGCAAGCGGCTGGATAACCAGTGGGTGCGCACTGTGCGCCGCTGGACGCTGATCCCGTGGATGTTCCTCTCCGCGGGCATTTTGATGGGCAGCCAGTGGGCCTATATGGAGCTGGGCTGGGGCGGCTATTGGGCGTGGGACCCGGTGGAGAACGCCAGCTTCCTGCCCTGGCTGACGGCGACGGCCTTCCTGCACAGCATTATCGTTCAGGAGCAGCGCGGCATCCTTAAGGTGTGGAATGCGGCGCTGATCTGGATGACCTATTTCCTGGTGATCTTGGGCACATTTACCACACGCAGCGGCGTGCTGGAGAGCGTACATAGTTTTGCCCGCAGCGATGTCGGGCCGTTCTTCCTCGTTTTTCTGATCATCATCCTCTTCGGCTTCCTGTGGCTGCTCTTCAAGCGACTGCCGCTGCTGCGCGATGAACAGGCGATTGAGTCGTATACCAGCCGCGAGGCCGCCTTCATGGCGAACAACTGGCTTTTCGCGGGCATCGCCTTCGCCACGTTGTGGGGCACGTTCTTCCCCATGTTCAGCGAAATTTTGACGGGCGACCGCATCAGCGTGGCGGCCCCGTTCTTCAACAAGGTCAACGGCCCGCTCTTTCTGCTGTTGATCCTGTTGATGGGCGCTGCGCCGCTTCTGGGCTGGCGTCGCACCAGCCGCCAGGCCTTTCGCAAGCAGTTCACATGGCCGACGCTCATCGGCGCGGCGACGGGCGTCGCCATCTGGCTGCTGTATGATGTCGGCTATCCGGCCATCGGGCTGGCGGCTTGCGCCTTTGCCGCGGCGACCATCGGGCAGGAATACGTGCGCGGGGTGCAGGCCCGGCGCATTACCGCCGGCGAGAGCGCGCCGGCGGCGATGGGCAATCTGTGGCGGCGAAACGGCCGGCGTTATGGCGGATATTTGGTCCACCTCGGCATTGTGCTGATCGCCGTTGCCATCATCGGCAATGAGTTCTTCCAGCAGAACACCAACGTGACGTTGGCCAACGGCGAGTCGGTGACGCTCGGCCGCTATGAGATCGCCTATACCGGGCTGGAGCCGAACCGGAGGGCAAACCATGTCGAGTACGGCGCCCGCCTGATGATTTTCGACCAAGAGAGCGGCAAGACTCTCGGTTCCATCCTGCCGCGCCGCAACATCTATGACAAGACGCCCGAACAGCCGACCAGCGAAGTCGGCCTGCGCATGACATTGCTCGAAGATGTGTACGTCGTGCTGAACGGGTGGGAGGCCGGCGGCTCGACCGCTACCTTTACAATGTATGTCAACCCGCTGACGGTATGGATGTGGATCGGCGGCCTCGTGCTTGTGCTGGGCACGCTGATTGCGTCCTGGCCGCATCCGGGCAGGAAGCGTTCGGAGGCGGCGGCCAGCGTCGCCTATGCCGTGGGCAGCGCAGGGGACTAAGGAGCAGCCATGCTTATAATCGTTGCAGCAATCGTCGCCGGCCTGCTTTCCTTTGCGGCCGTCGCCTATGTGGTATGGCCGCTGGTCAGTTCCAAGCCGGCGCCGGTCGTAGTCGAGGATGACCGGCTGACTGAGTTGGTCGGACGCAAGGATGCGGTGCTGGCCGCCATCAAGGACCTGGAGTTTGACTATTATACGGGCAAGTTGGGCGATGAGGACTACGCCCGGCTGGATCAGCGTTTGCGCCGGCAAGCTATCGGCCTGATACAGCAGATCGAGAAACTGGCGCCCGAAAGCGCGGTCATGGACGAGCGGTTAGAAGCGGAGATCGCCCGGCTGCGCAAGACGCGCAACGGCGCAGGCGAGGCCAAGCCGCAACCGTCGCGGCAAGAGGTCGCCCCGGCTGCTGCGTCGCCTGCGGATGTTACAACGGCGCAAACGCCGCAAGCGGCTGCGCCAGGCGGCGCCGAGACGCCGCGCTTCTGTACGGAGTGCGGCCAGCCTTTGCAGCCGTCCTACAAATTCTGTGCGCATTGCGGCGCGCCGGTCGCGTCCGCGACGCCAACGCCGGCTGCGCACACATAGTCGGGACATCACATAGACGGGGCGGCGACGGGTGTCGCTGCCCGGCGCAATGGCCCCGCTTTTGCCAGGTCGCGTTGCGGGGAGCCGCGAGCTTCCCGCAACGCGGCTTGTTTTTTAGTTTAGCGCTTGATCGAGGGATAACGCCGCGCCCGGCGCGACCACGTGAACGTTAACGCCGGGTGCGGTGCGAGCGGCGTGCTGCGCAAAGGCCAGCGGCGGCGCGGTCAGGAAGTCGGTCGTGAAATAGTGCATGGCCGTGGGGCGCAGCACGCCCCAGTGAATGGGGATCGCCAGGCGCGGGCGCAGCAACGCCAGCGCTTCGGCGGCGCGCGCCGGGCTCATATGCCCGGCGCCGAGCGTCGGCCCCCAGCCCCAAACCGGCATCAACGCCACGTCGAGGTCGGCGTGCAAACCGTCCATGCCGGGGAAGAGGTCGGTATCGCCGGGGAAATAGAGCGAGTAGCGGCCTGAAATGATGTAGCCCAGGCAGTCCGCCTTAGGGCCAAAGGGTTGCCGCGCCGGACTATGTGCGGCGTAGGTGGCGCTGATGCGCAGCGGGCCGAGGCGAGCGTCAACGCCGGCGCTCATCTCGGTGATGCGGCGGAAGCCCTTGCGCCGCAGCAGGTCTCCTGCGCCTTTGGGGACGAAGAGCGGCACGTCATCGCCCAACATGCGCAGAGAGGGCGGGTCGAGGTGATCGTGGTGCAGGTGGGAAATGAGTACGCCGTCGATGTTTTGGAACAGGTGCGCCGCGACTTGCTGCGGCTGGTGACGGCGCAGAAAAGCCACCCGGTCGCGCAAGATGGGGTCGGTGAGCAAGCGCATGCCTTCCAACTCAATGAGCAGGGTGGCGTGACCGATGTAGGTTAGGGCCGCCTTGTGTTCCGCCAGGCGGCGATCTTCAAGCGTGCGTGACAGCATGGCCGTTGCGTTCCATCGAAAGATGCGCCCATTGTACACGCGGCGCGGCGTCCCGCCCAATTGTTCCGGTCGCATGTCTAGAGCAGCTTGCTTACGTTGTCGAGCAAGAGGACCAGGCCGAGCGCTACGACGAAGACGGCGAAGCCGGTGCGCAGTTGCGCCGGACGGATGTAGCAGGCTAGGCGTGCGCCGGCAAAGGCGCCGGCGAAGCCGCTCACCACGAAGAGCGCGATCACGCCGTAGTCGAGCGCAGCCAGGCTGAGGTGGCCGAGCAGCCCGGCTAGGCTGTTCATGGCGATCACGACGAGCGATGTGCCGACGGCCTGCCGGATGGGCAGGCCGACCAGCATGACCAGCGCCGGCATGATGAGGAAACCGCCGCCTACGCCCAGAAAGCCGGTAAGCGCGCCGACGCCCGCGCCGCTCACCGCGATGACGCCCCACCCGCGCGGCGCAATGTCCGGGCGCTGCGGCGTGCGGCTGACGATCATCCAGCCGCCTACCGCCAGCATGAGCAGCGAGAATAGCACGAGCAGCATGGCGGGGGAGACGTGGGCGGACAGACCCGCCGACAGGAAGGCCGCGACCATGCCGACGCCGCCGAAGAGCAGGGCCACGCGCCAGTTGAGCGGGTTGCGCTGCAGATGGAAATAGGCGCCGAGCGCGGCGTTGGTCCCGACGATGATCAGCGAGGCGGTGATCGCGGCCTGGGGGTTGAGGCCGACCACGTAGACCAGCGCCGGCACGGTGAGGATCGAGCCGCCGCCGCCCAGGAAGCCGAGCGCCAGGCCGATGACGAGACCGAGCGCGATGTCAATCAGGATGATCTCCACAGCCTGGTCGCTTTCCGGCCCCGGTCAGCCTGTTTCCTGTGCAGATTCCGTCGCCAACTCGGTAGACCAGACGTCGATGCCGTCGACGAGGTTGATGATGTTGTCGAAGCCGTAGGTGCGCAGCAAGCTGGCGGCGATGGTCGAACGGTAGCCGCTCATGCACTGCACGACGACGGTGCGATCACGCGGGATCTGTTCGAGACGATCGGGCAGGAAACCCAGCGGAATGTTGCAGGCGCCGGCGACGTGCTGCTCCAGATATTCGCTGCGCCCGCGCACGTCGAGCACGAGCAGCCCGTTTTGGGGCAGGCGTTGCGCCAACTCGTGCGCGGTGATGCCGGGCAGGGCGACGGTCTCGCCGCGTATGGCGTCGGGGCTAAAGTAGCCGCTGATGTTGTCGACGCCGATGGTGCGCAGCGCGGAAATCAGGCCGGGCGCCGCGTCCGCAGAGGGGACGATCAGGTAGACGGGCTTGTCGTAGTCGACGAACCAGCCCACATAGGTGAGAAAGCTGTCGTCGTCCGCCGCGATGTTGACGGCGCCGGGAAGGCCGGCGCGAATATACTCGTCGTTGCTGCGCAGATCGATGATGAATTCGCCCGCTTCCAGGGCGGCGTCGAGCGCGGCCGCGTCCAAGCGAGGCGGGACGGGCAGGTTCTCCAACAGTTCGGGGCCTTGGCGGTTGACGCGTTTCATCTGGCCGAAGTAGCGCGGGACCTCCGGCTGCCCGTCCAGCAGCCAGTCGACGAAGGCGTCTTCGTTATCGAACTGGAAGGCGGGATTGAAGAGCTTTTCGTAGCCCAGGGTGGTGGAAGGGATGGAGCCCAGGGCCTTGCCGCAGGCGCTGCCCGCGCCGTGACCGGGCCAGATTTGCAGGTAATCCGGCAATTGTTTGAAGCCGGCGACGGTGTAATACTGCTGCCGTGCGCCTTCCTCGCTGCTGCCGGCCGCGTCTGCCGCCTCTTCGAGCAGGTCCGGGCGACCGACATCGCCCACGAACAGGAAGTCGCCCGTGAATGCGCCGATTGGCTTATCCGCTCCGGCGGTGTCCGTCACGAGAAAAGCGAGGTGTTCGGGCGTGTGGCCCGGCGTATGCACGGCCTCGATGCGGACGTTGCCGACCATCCAGTTGTCGCCCTCGCGCACGAGGATCACGTTTGGCTCATGCGCAAATCTGTATTTCCAGTCGGCGTCGTCCATGTCGCTGAGGAAGAGCATCGCGCCGGTGGCGGCGGCGAGTTCGCGGCTGCCGCTCACGTAGTCGGCGTGGATGTGGGTCTCGGTGATATGGGTGATGCGCAAGCCTTCTTGTTCGGCAGCCTTCAGGTACTGGTCGATTTCACGGTTCGGGTCGACGATCAGGGCTTCGCCGCTCTTAGGGCAGCCGACCATGTAGGATGCCTGGGCCAGCTTCGGGTCGTAGAAGTATTTGAGCAGCATGTCGGAGTTTCTCTCCCTTGGGTGCGTTGGCCGCGTGTTGTTGCGGCATGGTTGTGATGAAGCGTCAGCGCGGGATGTGCAGGGCGAGGCCCTGGTTCTGCCAGGCGATGATTCCGCCCAGATCGTAGATGTCGTCGTAGCCGGCCTGGGCGAGCTGGCGCGCGGCGGTGGCGCTGCGATTGCCGGAGCGGCAGTAGATGACCACGGGCTGGTCTTGCGGGATTTCATCGAGGCGCTGCGCCAGCGAGTCCAGCGGGATGTTGACCGCGCCTTCGATGTGACCGCCTGCGAACTCGGCGGGCGTGCGCACGTCTACGAGGAGGTGCGGCCGAGCCGGCGCCATGAAGTCGGCCTGGTACTGCTGCGGATCGATGCGCTGCTGTGCGGCAGTGCCGGAGGCGCCCCCGCCCTGCATCTGCATGCGAATGAAGAAAGCCGCTACGGCGAGGACGGCGACGGCGATAATGATGGACATCATGCGGCTTTTCCCCTGTGTCTGCTTCTGCGCTTTTTTGCGTGACATGGCATCTCTCCTTCTCCGTTCCAATCCGCCTCATTTACGGCGGAGTTTTTTTTTCCGTAATACGACGAACAGTATAAGCCCAAAACGTTGCGGGGGACGCCCCCAGTCGCTTATACTTGGCATTAGCATTTGCTTATGGAAGAGGCGCCATGTTGGACTTGCACAAGCTGGAAATTTTCGAATGCGTGGTGGAGGAGGGCAGCTTCAGCGCAGCGGCGCAGCGGCTGTTGATGACGCAGTCCGGCGTGAGCCAGCACATTAGAGCCCTGGAACGCACGCTCGGCGCGGAGTTGTTCGTGCGCAGCCGGCGCGGGGCCGCTTTGACGCCAAGCGGCGCCGCCCTGTTCGACTATTCGCAGCGCATTCTGCGGTTGGCGGCGGAGGCCGAAAGCGCCGTGACCGACGTGACGAAGCTGGAGAGCGGGCAGGTGTTGGTGGAGGCGACGCCCGGCGTAAGCATCTATGTGCTCAGTGAGCGGGTGCATGCCTTTCGCGAGCAGTACCCGAAGCTGACGGCGCTGCTGGAAACTCGCATCACGTCCCAGATCGTGGCGGACGTGCTCGCCCGCCGCGCCGACATCGGCTTTGTGGAGGGCGAGTTGAATGCCGATGCGGAAGCGAAGTTGGGCGTCCAACCCCTCGAGACCATCGTTCAGTATGTGATCGTCGGCCCGCGTCACGAATTCTGGCCGCGCGCCGAGGTGACGATGGCGGAGTTGGACGGACGCGTTTTCATCATGCGCCAGCCGGCCAGCCAGTCGCGCGTTTGGCTCGACCAGATGTTGCGCCAACATCTGGTTGCCCCGCGCATTGGGGCCGAGTTCGACAACATGGAGTCGATCAAGCGGACGGTGGCCGCGGGCGCGGGGCTGACGATACTGCCCAGTTACGCCGTGCGCGATGAGGAGGCGTACGGTTCGCTGCGCGCTATTGCCATTGCCGGCGAGCCGCTGACGCGCACGCTCAAGTTGGTGTGGGACGCGCGTCGCTACTTTTCCCCCGTCACGCGCTCGCTGTTGGCCCACCTGACGCCGCTCTACCCGGCGCTCAAGTGCGTGTTACAGTAGGCAGGATTTCTCCGCGACCGGGGATGAGGCGGTTCCGTATGGTTTTTACAGAATGCAGGCGTTGTTCTATGCTTGCTTGTGAGCGCACCCATCCATTGCGCCTTCGCGCTGTTGCCGGGCGGTTGCACAGAGAGGGGGAAGGATGATCCTCAAGAATCTGTTGCGGCGAGCCACGCGCAGCCTGTTGACGGTGATTGGCATCGCCATTGGCGTCGCGGCTGTGGTCTCTTTGGGCGCAATGGCTAAGGGCATGGCGGTCAACTACGGCAGCGTCATCGGCGTCAGCAACGACCTGTTGATCACGCAGGCCAATTCCTACGACGTCGCCTTCAGTAACCTGAACCAGGAACTCGGCCAGCGCATCCAGACCGTACCCGATGTGACCAACGTGGACGCCGGCGTTTTTGGCTGGATTGCGGTGGGCAATACGCCCTATTTCCTAGTCTACGGCTACGAGCCGGGCAGCGTCGCCCTGGAGCATTACCGCATCGTCGAGGGCAAGCCTGTGACGGGCGCCAAGCAGATTGCCATCGGGCGGCGCGCGGCGGACGCGCTCAAGAAGCGGGTGGACGATACTTTGCGCATCAACGGCGCGCCCTACCGCATCGTCGGCATTTACGAGACCGGCCAGGGGATGGAAGAATCCGGCGGCGTGGTGACGCTGGAAGACGGCCAGGACATCGTGCAGAAGCCGCGGCAGGTAAGCCTATTCCAGGTCGGGGTGCGGCCCGGCGCCGACATCGAGCAGGTCAAGCGGCGCATCGCCAATCTGGACAGCGACCTGACAGTGAGCACCGCCAGCGACTATGACGGCAGCGAGCAGTGGAGCGGCATGTTGCAGGCTTTCGCCTGGAGCATCGCCGCCATCGCCATCCTGATCGGCGGGCTGGGCATGATGAGCGCCATGGTGATGAGCGTGAAGGAGCGTACGCGCGAGATCGGTACGCTGCGCGCGGTGGGATGGAGCCGCAACCGGGTGCTGTACATGATTCTGGGCGAGTCGATTGGCCTGAGTCTGGTCGGCGGCCTGCTGGGCATGATCCTCGGCGCCGCGCTGGCCTGGTTGGCGGGGCGAATCCCCGGCGTGGGGGCCTTCTTTGAGGGGGTGTTTACGCCTGGGATATTCGTGCAGGGGCTTGCCACGGCGTTGGGGCTCGGCGTCATCGGGGGACTCTTCCCGGCCTGGACGGCGGCCAATCTGCAGCCGGTGGAGGCGCTGCGCTATGAGGGCGGCGCGGCCGAAGGCTCGACCGGGCTGTTGACGCGCGTGGGCAGCCAGGGTTTTCGCAACCTGTGGCGGCGGCGCACGCGCACGCTGATCTCGGCGTCCGGCATCGGCATCGGCGTGGCGACGCTGGTCATGTTGGGCGGGCTGGTCGAGGGCATGATGAGCGAGCTCAACGGCCTGGCGGGCAGCGACAGCACCGGCAGCCTCACAGTGATGCAGCGCGACGTGGCCGACATGAGCCTGAGCAGCCTGGATGAACGCATCGTGCGCGCCATCCGGGCGATGCCCCAGGTCGAATCCGCCAGCCCGTTCGTGCTGGGCTTTATCATGTCGGAAGAATTGCCCTTCTTTATGTTCGGCGGGCTGGACCCGAATTCGACGGCCATGAGACATTATAAGCTGGCCGAGGGGCGCTATATTCAGAGGCCGAACGAGATTATGCTGGGCAAGATTGCGGCCGAGACATACAAGGTCGGCGTGGGCGACACGTTCGCTATCAACGAGAACCGCTACCGGGTAGTGGGCATCACGGAGACGGGCAACGCCTTTGAGGACGGCGGCGGCACGTTGGCCCTGCGCGAGGCGCAGCGTCTATTGGGCCGTCCGCGCTCGGTGACGTTCATCTTCGTGGATGTGAAGGAGCCGAGCCAGGCGCAGGTTGTCGTCGAAGCGATCAACCAGCGTTTCCCCGACGCGCGCGCCAGTCAGAGCAGCGAATTTGCCCAGAACACGAATGACATGGAGTCGATGCGCGCCATGACCGACGCCATCCGCATGTTGGCGATGATCGTGGGCGGCGTAGTCGTCGCCAACACCATGATTATGGCGATCTACGAGCGCACGCGCGAGATCGGGACGCTGCGCGCGGTGGGGTGGCGGCGCTGGCGCATTCTCAGCCAGATCATGCAGGAGAGCCTTTACCTCTGTCTGACCGCGGCGCTGTTCGGTTCGGTGTTGGGCGTGATACTGCTTGCGCTGCTGGTCAGGCTTCCCTATATGAATGGCTTCCTGCGCGCCGAATGGTCAGCCGGGACCTTCCTGACGGCGACGGCGCTGGCGCTGCTGCTGGGCCTGCTCGGCGGCATCTATCCGGCGTGGCGGGCGAGCAAGTTGCAGCCGGTCGAGGCGCTGCGCTATGAGTAGGGCGAGCGAAGCCGGAGTATCTGAAGGACAGATGCGAACGCCTTGCATTTTGTGCGCGGCCGGCGGCGTACAGAAGGGTTCACATTCATTCGCCGGTTCATCCCGTCGACGGGAGTTGTTGCGATGAAGCGTACGATTGTGATTGTGGTCGTTGCCGTGATAGCGGTTGCCATCGGCTGGTGGGCTTATTCAACTTATTTCGCGCCGCCCCCGGAGGAGACGGAGGCCGAGCGCGAGGCCGCGGCCTCGCTGGAAGAGATGGCGAGCGTGATCTGGGCCTCCGGCAAGCTGGAGCCGCTGCTGTGGGCCGACCTCGGCACGACGAACAGCGGGACCGTGGCCCGCATCTATGTGGAAGAGGGCGATGTGGTGGAGGCCGGCGCTTTGCTGCTGGAACTCGACAACGCCGTTTTGCAGAGCGAGGCGCAGGCGGCCGCGGCGCAGGTAAACGAGGCGCAGGCTGCATTGGATAAGCTGTTGGCCGGCGCCGCCGCCGCCGAGATCGCAAGCGCCAGGGCGCAGGTGGCCGCGGCCGAGGCGCAGGTCGCCCAGGCGGCGGGCCAGATGCTGGAAACGCAGTCGGCCATCGAATTGGCCGAGACTCAAGCGGCCATCGCCGAACGGGAATACGCCGAGATCGCCAGCCACCCCACCGCGGCGGAGTTGAACGCGGCGCTGGCGGAGGCGAGCATCGCCCAGGCCGGGGTGAACCAGGCCCAGGCCGCGTATAACTTGGTGCGCGGGGACCCGAATATCGCCGCGCGGCCGGAGGCGATGGCGCTGCAGCAGGCGACCGCCGCGCTCGAAGCGGCCAATGCCAAGCTGGACTTGGTGCGGCAGGGGGCCACGCCGGAACAACTCGAAGTCGCTCGCGGCCAGATCGACGCGGCGCGCGAACAAGTAGAAGCGGCCAGAAGCCGCGCGCCGGCGGCGGAAGCGGCTGTGCAGTCGGCGATGGCCGGCTTGGACGGCGCGCAAGCCGAGCTCGACCGGCTGTTGGCGGGCGCGACTGCCGAGGAGATCGCCATGGCCGAAGCCCGGCTGCAATCGGCGCAGGCCGCGCTGGCCTCGGCGCAGGCTCGCCTTGACCTGGGCCGCATTTCGGCCCCCTTTGCCGGGCAGATCGGAACGATCAATCTGCGGCCCGGTGAGACGGCGGCCCCGGGGCAGATCGCCATCCGCATGGGCGATGTAAGCCGCATGCACGTCGAGACGACCGATCTGCGCGAGACGGATGTGGTCCGCTTGCACACAGGGATGCCGGTCGAGGTGACGTTCGATGCTTTGCCCGACCGGATCTTTCAAGGTACGATCACGAAGATTGCGCCGATCAGCAATACCGAACAGGGCAGCACGAACTATACCGTCGAGATCGACGTTGAGGATTTGGACGAAAGCCTGCGTTGGGGGATGACCGCGTTCGTGAACATCGCGGCCCCCTGATCGAGGCGGGAAAGCGCTCATGCGCGAGCAACTGATCCGCATCAGCGGGTTGACAAAAGTATATGGCAGCGGCGAAACTGCCGTCCATGCGCTGGACGGGATTGACCTGACAGTGGAGGAAGGCGAGTTCCTGGCGATCATGGGGCCGAGCGGCTGCGGCAAGAGCACGCTGCTCAACATGATCGGCGCGCTGGACCAGCCCACCGCGGGCGAGGTTTGGGTCGCGGGCGAAAACCTCGCTCGGCTCAAGAATGTGGACGCGTTCCGCGCACAGACGGTCGGCTTCGTCTTTCAACTGCACAACTTGCTGCCGACCCTGACGGCGCGAGAGAACGTAGAGACGCCCATGCAGGGACAGAACGTCAGCGCGCACAAACGCCGCGAGCGCTCTCTGGAGTTGCTCAAGCTGGTCGGCCTGGAGGATCGCGCCGACCACATGCCCAGCCAGCTTTCCGGCGGTCAGCGCCAACGCATCGCCGTGGCGCGCGCCCTGGCGAACAACCCGCGGCTGATCCTGGCGGACGAGCCGACCGGATCGCTCGACAGCCAGAGCGGTGAGGAGATCATGGCGCTGCTGGGCGAGCTCAACCGGACGCAGGGGACAACCGTGCTGGTGGTGACGCACGACCGCCGCGTGGCGCAGGCGACGCAGCGCATCGTGCGCATGCATGACGGTCGCATTGTAGAGGACCACCGCCTGCTCGACCCGATGGAGGAAGATCTGCGCATGTTGGCGCGCAGCAAGTTAGGCCAGGCCATTCTCAACCAAGACGACATGCCGCTGGTGAACATTACGCCGGAGGAGGAAGCGGTGCTGCGCCAGGTGCTGGCGCGCATCGACGGGGCCGGCGAGGAAGCGTCCGCGCCGGCGGATGCACGCGTGAACTGAGCGCGCCGGCGCGCATCGCAGCCGGCGAAAGGAGAGGACGATGAATCGCGACGACATGCTGCTGTTGATCGACTACAATTATTGGGCGACTGCGCGCGTTTTGGGCGCGGCTCAGCGCGCTGTCGAGGGTGAGCGCGACTTGACGACCTCGCTGAGTTGGCAGGCGATCCTGCGCGCGCTGATCCACACCATGAGCGCAGAATGGATATGGCGCATGCGCTGCCAGGAAAGCGAATCGCCGCGACAGTTGCTGGACCCGAGCGATTACCCGACGCTGGACGCCCTGCGCGCACGCTGGCAGACGGAGGAGCAGGCCATGCGCGCCTATGTGGCGGGGTTGAGCGACGCCGAATTGTCGGACGCGGTGCGCTACGCCAACACAAAGGGCGTGGAGTTTGAACGGGTCCTGTGGCAGATCTTGGCGCATGTGGTCAACCACGGCACGCAGCACCGGGCCGAGGCGGCCCTCTTGCTGACGGAGATGGGCTATTCGTCGGGCGATGTGGACCTGATCGTCTATTTGGCCGAGCGGGGCTGAGCGGGGGCGATATGCAAGCAGACCTGCGGTTCCGGGCGGACGGCGCATTTACCATCGCGCAGTTCACAGACCTGCATGTTCAGAACGGCGAACCGGCCGACGCACAGACGGTCGCCCTGATGGCCGACGTCCTGGATGCGGAACAGCCTGACTTGGCCGTGCTGACGGGCGATGTGATCGACGGCAAGCACAGCCGGGACCCGGCGGCTGCGTGGCGCTATGCCGTTGCGCCGCTTGTGGAGCGGGGCATTCCGTGGGCTGCGGTATTCGGCAACCACGACGACGAGGGCGCGATGACCCGCGCCGAGTTGATGGCATTGCAGCGCACGCTGCCGAATTGCCTGTCGCAAGCGGGGCCGGCGGAGGTGTCCGGCGTCGGCAACTACGTGCTGCCCATCCGCTCCGCCGGCGGCGAGCAAGCGGCGGCGACGCTCTACTTCCTGGACTCCAACAGCTACGCCGAGACCGAGATCGGGGGGTACGGCTGGCTGCGACGCGACCAGAGCGCGTGGTATTTGCGGACGGCTCAGACGCTCGCCGCGGCCAATGGCGACGAGCCGCTGCCCGCACTCGCCTTTTTTCACATTCCGCTGTCCGAATACAACGAGGCGTGGGACCTGCATGTCTGTTACGGGCACAAGTTTGAGCCGATTTGTTGCCCGCTGATCAATACGGGGTTCTACGCCGCGCTGCACGAAGCCGGCGACGTGATGGGCACGTTCGTCGGGCATGACCATGTGAACGACTTCGTGGGCGATCTGTACGGCATCCGGCTCTGTTATGGCCGCGCCACAGGCTTCAACACCTATGGACGTCAGGGCTTCAAGCGCGGCGCGCGGCTGATTCAACTCCAGGAAGGGGTGCGCGATTTCCGCACCTGGCTGCGCCTGGAGGGGGGCGAGGCCGTGACCGAACAGCCGCAGCATGAGCCGCTGTTGCAACGCCGCACGTGTATCCTCTAGCGGGTTGGTGTGGCCCGCACCGGCGAACGGGTCAGCGTCATGGCACAGAGCCAGGCCAATACACGCTCTTTGCCGCGCCGCGTCTATGTAGACGTGGCGGCGCTGGCGGCTGCGACGCTTCTGCTGGAAGGGGCGTTGCTGCGGCTGCTGGCCGTGGCCCAGTTCTACCACTTTGCCTTCTTGGTGGTGAGCCTGGCGCTGCTGGGCTTCGGCGCGAGCGGCACGCTGCTCAGCCTGTCGCCGCGGCTGCGTGCGCTGCCGTTGTCACGGTTGTTGCCGCCGGCGGGCGCGGCCTTTGCGTGCAGCGCGGGCCTCAGCTATGCGGTCGTCAACTGGCTGCCGTTTGACAGTTACAGCATCGCCTGGCAGCGGCGACAGATCGTCTATTTTCTGCTCTACTATCTGGCGTTGACCGGGCCGTTTTTGTGCGGCGGCCTGGGCATCGGCGCGGCGTTGGCGCGCAGCGGCGAACGCAGCCACGCCGTCTATGCGGCCAACCTGGCCGGGTCGGCGCTGGGCGCGCTGCTGGCGTTGGGCATGTTGCGGCTGGCGGGCGTGCCCGGCGCGGTGATGGCCGCGGCCGGCCTGGCGCTGCTGCCCGCGTTTTCTGGCCGGCTGCGCATGGCCGCGGGTGCGTTGCTGCTTGCGCTGGCGCTGGGCTTTGCGGCGCTGAGCGTGCGCAATCTGCAAGGCCGGGCGGATATCGGCCTGACGATCTCGCCCTATAAGGGGCTGGCCTATGCGCGGCAGTATCCCGGCAGCGCACGCATTTTCGGCGCGTGGGATGAGATCGGCCGCGTTGACGTGATGCAGGATGCAGGCACGCGCCGGCTTCCCGGGCTGAGCTACGCCTATGGCGACAACCCGCCGCCGCAGCATGGGCTGGCGCTGGATGCCGGGGCGATGCTGCCGGTGACGCTGGTCGAGCCGGAGACGTTCGCAGCCGCGGGCTATCTGCCGGAGGCCGTCGTCTACGCGCTGCGGCCCGATGCCCGCGTGCTGGCGCTGGAGCCGGGCGCAGGGCTGGCGGTGATGCAGGCGCTAGCGGGCGGCGCGGAGCAGGTCACGGCGGCGCTGGGCAATCGCCTTGTGCGGCGGGCCGTGGCGGCGACCGCGGGCGCGTACGATGTCTATGCCCACCCGCATGTGACGACGGTCCTTGAGACGGGGCGGGTCTTTGCGCACCGCGACAAGGCGCATTACGACGTGGTTGCGCTGCCGCTGACGGACGCCTATGAGCCGGTCGCCAGCGGCGCCTACAGCCTGGCGGAGACGTACATGCTGACGGTGCAAGCGTTGGCGGATATGCTGGCGCGGCTGGAACCGGACGGCATCCTCGTGGCGACGCGCTGGCTGCAATTGCCGCCCAGCGAGGAAGTGCGCCTGTTGGCGACGGCGGCGGAGGCGTTGGAGCGCAGCGGTTTCGGCCCGGCGGCGGAGCGCATCGTCGCCTATCGCGGCATCCAGACCCTGACGGTCCTGGCGCAGCCGCGCGGCTGGACAGAGGACGAGTTGGCGGCTGTGCGCGCCTTCGCCGCGGAGCGCCGCTTCGATCTGGTGTGGATGCCGGACCTCGCCGCGGATGAGGCGAATCGCTATAACCGGCTGCCGGAGCCGCTCTATTACGCGGCGGCGCGTGAACTGCTGCAGGGAGACCGCCGCGCTTTTTTCCGGCGTTATTCGTTCGCAGTCGCGCCGGCGACCGACGATCACCCCTTCTTCTTCCACTTTTTCCGCTGGCGACAGACGCCCGACGTGCTGGCGACGTTAGGCCGCACCTGGCAGCCCTTCGGCGGCAGCGGCTACTTCGTCCTGCTGGCGATGTTGGCGCTGGCCTTGCTGCTCAGCACGGGCTTGATTGTGGCGCCGCCGGCCTTTGCGCGGCGGGGCGGTGAGGCGCGCTCGTCCGTTGCACGCGGGGTGCGGCTGCGCGTGCTGGCCTATTTCGCGCTGTTGGGGCTGGCGTTCTTGTTTGTGGAAATCCCCTTGATCCAGCGCTGGATTTTGCTGTTGGGCCATCCTAGTTATGCGTTCGCCGCCGTGGTGCTGACGCTGCTGATCTTTTCCAGCGCCGGCAGCCTGTTGGCGCGGCGCAAATGGGCGGAGCATCCGGCGGTGTTCGCAGCGCTGGCGGGGTGCGCGCTGGCAACGCCTTTTGTGACGGCCTGGTTCGCGGAGATAGCGTTGGGCTGGCCTCTTGCGGCGCGTGCAGGCGTAGCCGCGCTGCTGCTGGGACCGCTGGCTGTGCTGATGGGTATGCCTTTTCCCAGGGGCATCGCCTGGCTGGAGCGCGCTGCGCCGGACCTGACGCCGTGGGCATGGGCCGTCAACGGCTGCGCGTCGGTCGTATCGGGCGTCCTGGCCGCGATCATCTCTTTGAGCGCGGGCTTCACGGCGGTGCTGCTGCTGGGGGCTGCCTGTTATGGCGGCGCGTGGCTGGCGCTGCCCGCGGATACGCGTGCGTCAGTCAGCAGCGGCGCCCGTGAAGGGGACGAAGCTGACCGCGCCGAGATTGGTCGCCTCTAGCTCGCCGTCGCGCTTCTCGAACAGCCAGAGGGTCTGGACGCTGCCGACCGGGCCGATGGGCACGACCAAGCGCCCGCCTTCGACCAGTTGGTTGGCGAGCGGCTGGGGCAGGTGATCGGGCGCGGCCGTGACGATGATGGCATCGAAGGGGGCGTGTTCTTCCCAGCCGAAATAGCCGTCGGCGTTGCGCACCTGCACCTCTGTGTAGCCTAGTTCTTGCAGGCGATCCGCCGCCTGATTCGCCAGTTCTGGGATGATCTCGATGGTGTAGGTTTCCGCGCCGAGTTCGGCCAGGACTGCGGCCTGGTAGGCGCTGCCCGTGCCGATCTCCAGCACTTTGTCGCCGGGGCGAACTTGGAGCGCTTCGGACATGAGGGCGACGATGTAGGGCTGGGAGATGGTCTGCCCGTAGCCGATGGGCAGGGGGTGATCGGCATAGGCCTGGTCGATTAGGTCCGGCGGGACGAAGCGATGGCGGGGCACGTTGCGCAGCGCGCTCAACACGGCGGCATCCTTGACGCCGCGTCGCTCGATCTGGCTTGTGACCATCTGCTCGCGCTGGGTGACGTAGGGGTCTTGATCCGGCAGGGCGGCGGGGACGGGCGCCGGCGCGGGGCAGCCTGCAAGCAGAAGCGCGCACAGAAGCATGGTGCAGGCGAGCCGTCGAAACATGGGGGAACCTCCTTTCGCTGGGGCGGCGGGCTTGGCCGATCTGATCCGGCGTTGATTTTCCGCCGCGCGGCACAATCCGCTTATCATTGTATAGCAACTATCCGCCGGCGGAAGCCCCAATTTTGCCGGTCTTCCGCGCTAATTCAGAACAGAGAGAAAAATGAAAACGGAGTCGACGCCGGTCCGCATGGCGATGATTGGGTGTGGGGGTATGGCGCGCCATCATGTGCGGCGCATCTTGCAGCAGCAGAACACGACGCAGGTTGCGGCGATCTGTGAGCCGTCGGAGGCGGCCTATGAGGCGTTTTGCCAGGTTTTTGCCGAGGCCGGCGCGCCGCCGCCGCCGAATGTGCCGGACCTGGACAAGCTGCTGCGCGAGTACGAGGGGCGGCTGGACGCGGCCTTTATCATCACGCCGCACGCGCTGCACCATGACCAGGCGCGGGCGTGTATGGAAGCAGGCGTGGATGTGCTGCTGGAGAAGCCGATGGTGATGAACGCTGCGGAGGCTCTGGGCCTGATCGAAACGCGCGACCGCACGGGGCGGCTGCTGGTCGTTTCGTTCAATGGCAGCCTGTCGCCGCAGATCCGCAAGGCGGCGAAAATGCTGCACGGCGGGGAGTTGGGCGACATCCTCAACATCAGCGCAACAGTTTGGCAGAACTGGAAGCTCCTGACCGCGGGCAAGTGGCGGCAAGTTCCTGAGGTGGCGGGCGGGGGCTTCATGTTCGACACGGGCGCGCACCTGCTCAATACGGTGGTCGATCTGGCGGGCGAGGATTTTGTAGAGGTGGCGGCTTGGCTGGATAACCGGGGTGCGCCGGTCGACATCCTGGGCGCGGTCATGGCGCGCACGGGTTCGGGCGTGCTGGCGACGCTCAACGGCTGCGGCGATACGGTGCGATCTTGCTCGTCGGATGTGCGCGTTTTCTGCACGGAAGGCATTTTGCGCACGGGCGTGTGGGGCGAACGGCTGCAGGTGCAGCGAGCGGGGCAGGATGCGCTGCGACCGGTGCGTACGCCGCCTTCGCTGGGGCAATGGCAGCAGTTTCTTAAGGTGCGCGCCGGGGAAATCGCGAATCCGTGCCCGCCGGAGATCGGTCTGCGCATGGCGCGGCTGTGGGATGCGATCCGCGCTTCGGCGGCGGAGGGCGGACGCCCGGTGCGGACGGATCTGGTGACGGCGTAGGCGTTTGCGCGCGAAAGCGTAAAACGCAGTTGACAAGCGACCGATACGTTCGGTATACTTTGCAACAGTTTTTAGGCAAAGCGTCGGCTTTCGGTTGTGCAGAGTGCGCAGCCGGCGCATCGGCGGAGAATTGGTGACGAGATCGCCTGCCCAATGGACCTGTTTAGCAACATTTCAACCGTCATTGTACTTCTGGTACTTGTAGAGCTTCTGGCCGTAATTATTAGCGACCAGAAGCCGATGCCGGTTGGAGAAGCGCCTTAGGCCCGAAGCAGTTGCAGCGCCGATAGGTCACTGTAGACCCTTCCCAACCAGGGAAGGGTCTTTTTATATCAAGGAAGGTAAGGAGAACGTGCCATGACCGAAGCGAATCAGGACGGACAGCAGGCTCCCGCCGCGGAAGAGCCGATCCCGATGACGGGCGCTCAGATGGTCTGGGAGGCGTTTGTGCGCGAGGGCGTCACCACTGTATTTGGGCATCCGGGCGGGGCCATTTTGCCGACCTACGATGCGCTGGCTGCCTATGAGGCGGCGGGCAAGATTCATCATGTATTGGTGCGCCATGAACAGGGCGCGGCGCACATGGCCGACGGCTACGCTCGTTCCACCGGACGGGTGGGCGTGTGCATCTGCACGAGCGGGCCTGCGGCTACCAACCTGGTCACCGGCCTGGCGACCGCCTTGATGGACAGCGTTCCCGTTGTCGCCGTGACCGGACAGGTTCCGACCAACCTGCTGGGCACCGACGCCTTCCAAGAGTCGGACGTGGTTGGCGTGACGCAGCCAGTGACCAAGCACAATTACCTGGTCACCGACGTGAATGAACTGCCCATGATCTTGAAGGAGGCCTTCTACATCGCGCGCGAGGGTCGCCCCGGCCCTGTGTTGATCGACATCTGTAAGGATGTGCAGAACGCCACGGGCGAGTTCCGCTATGACATGGAAGTCGATCTGCCCGGTTTCGAGCCGTGGCCGACCGTGGATATGTCCAAGATTCAGCAGGCCGCCGACCTGATCAACCAGGCTGAGCGGCCGCTTATTTTGGCAGGGCACGGCATCAAGCTGGCGGGCGTCAGCCGCGAACTGTTGGAGATGGTCGAGCGGGCCGAAATCCCGGTGGTGACCACGCTCTTGGGCGCGGGCGACATCCCCGAAACGCACCCGCTCAGTCTGGGCATGGGCGGCATGCACGGCGAGGCGTACGCCAACCGCGCAGTGCAGGGCTGTGACGTGTTGATCGCCATGGGCATGCGCTTCGACGACCGCATTACCGGCAGCCTGGATCGCTTCGCCAAACAGGCCAAGATCATCCATTTTGAACTGGACAAGGCCGAGGTGGGCAAGAATGTGGTGCCCGATCTGCCCGTGATCGGCAATTTGGGCGAGACCTTGCCCGCGCTGCTCTCGCTGATCGAGCAGCGCAAGCACCCGGACTGGCTGGCGGAACTGAACGTGTGGCGCGATGATTCGGTGCAGTCCGACATTATCAACTACGAGGTCGATCAGTTGATCCCGCCCTATGTGATTCGTCAGCTCTGGCACAGCACGAAAGATACCGAAAGCGGCCCGGCCATCATCGTCACCGATGTGGGTCAGCACCAGATGTGGGAGAGCCAGTACTTCGTGCACGAGTTCTCCGGCCAACTGCTGACCAGCGGCGGACTGGGGACGATGGGCTACGCTCTGCCCGCGGCCATCGGCGCGCAGATGGCCCATCCGGATAGGCTGGTGTGGGCTGTGGTAGGCGACGGCGGCTTCCAGATGACGCTGCAAGAACTGGCCGTGTTGAAGCAGGAGCACGATCTGCCCGTAAAGATCGCCATCATCAACAACGGGTTTCTGGGCATGGTGCGCCAGTGGCAGCAGTTGTTCTATGAGAGACGCTACGTCGGCACGCCAATTGTCGCGCCGGATTTCGTCAAGCTGGCGGACGCATACGGCATTCCCGCGTTGGCGGTGCGCAAGCCGGAAGATGTGCCTGGCGCCTTTAAGCAGGCGATTGAAACGCCGGGGCCGTTTTTGATCGATTTCCGCGTGAAGGAAGAGCTGAACGTCTACCCGATGGTGGCCTCCGGCGCAGCGGTGGACCAGATGATCCGCCGTCCGAAGCCGACCGTGGTGCAGGGCTTCAGCGGCGTGGAACCCAGTTGGTAAGCCAGAAGAAAGCGAGAGAAGAGAGCATGAAACACACACTCATCGCGTGGATGCGCGACAAGCCCGGCGTGCTCAACCGCGTTTCCGGCATGCTGCGCCGGCGCAACTTCAACATCGATAGCCTGCAAGTCAGCCACAGCGAGACGCCGGGCATCAGCCGCATGACGTTCGTCGTCGACGGCAACGAGCGCATGGTGGACCAGGTGATCAGCCAGATGCGCAAGGTGGTGGACGTGACGCGGGTTGAGGACATCAGCAGCAAGCCCTCTGTGGTGCGCGAGCTGGCCCTGATCCGCGTGCGGACCAACGCAGAGACGCGTTCCGACATCGTGCAGATGGTCAACATCTATCGCGGCGAGGTTGTAGACGTGGCGCTGGAGAGCATGGTCGTCCAGATTGTCGGTTCGGAAGACCGGGTGGACTCGCTGATCGAGCTGCTTAACAACTTCGGCATTATCGAGATGGTGCGCACGGGGCGCGTGGCTGTGGTGCGCGGCATGACCGAGCGCAAGCAGCGCCGCAGCACCGCCGTGTGGCGGGCGCGCGCCAACGGCTATGAAAATATGGACGAAGAGCGCCTAACCACGGGCGGCGTGTAGCCGGCGGAATGCGGCGGCAAGGACGCCGCGTGATAAAAAATGCGGCAAAGATGCCGCATTACAAGTGATGGTTTCGCCAAGCGTTTGTCATTCTGAAGCGAGCGTTAGCGAGCTGAAGAATCTCGTTGTACCAGCGGTGGAGATGCTTCGCTACGCTCAGCATGACAGAGGGTCGCTCAGCATGACATTTGCGTATTTGGCAAACGAATCGCTGATAGGGCGTGCGGCAGGGATGCCGTATGATGAAACGGCGTGTGACATGAGCGCCGCATCGGGTTGGCAGTCTATGTGGCGGAGCAAAATCCGCGTTCAAATTCAACGTAAAGAGCAGAACGGAAGGTAAAGCATCTCATGGCGAAGATTTATTACGAGAACCAGGCGGATTTGTCTCTGTTGCAGGGCAAGAAGATCGCCATCATCGGTTACGGCAGCCAGGGACACGCCCACGCGCTCAACCTGAAGGACAGCGGCCTGGATGTACGCGTCGGCCTGTATGAGGGCAGCAAGAGTTGGCCCGCTGCCGAGGCTGCGGGGCTGAAGGTGATGACCAACGCTGCAGCCGCCGCCGAGGCGGACATGATCATGATGGTGCTGCCGGACCCGGTCCAGGGAAAGGTATATGAGGAAGACATCGCCCCCAACCTGAAGGCGGGCGACACGCTGATGTTTGCGCACGGCTTCAACATTCGTTTCGGCTTTATTCAGCCGCCCGCTTCGGTCGATGTGTCGATGGTTGCGCCCAAGGCGCCGGGCCATCGCGTGCGCGAGGTCTTTACGGAGGGGTCGGGCGTGCCTTCGCTTGTAGCCGTCCACCAAGATGCCAGCGGCCAAGCCCTTGCCAATGCGCTGGCCTATGCCAAGGGCATCGGCAGCACGCGGGCGGGCGTGCTCGAAACCACCTTTGCCGAAGAGACGGAGACCGACCTGTTCGGCGAGCAGACCGTGCTGTGCGGCGGCGTGAGCGAATTGATCAAGGCCGGCTTCGAGACGCTGGTCGAGGCGGGATACCAGCCGGAGATCGCCTATTTCGAATGTCTGCATGAGTTGAAGCTGATCGTAGACCTAATGTACCAGGGCGGTCTGAACTACATGCGCTTCAGCGTGAGCGACACGGCGGAGTGGGGCGACTACAAGAGCGGACAGCGCATCATCACGGACGAGGTGCGCCAGAACATGAAGGCGATTCTGGCCGAGATTCAGTCGGGCGCCTTCGCCGAGGAGTGGATGGACGAGTATCACGGCGGCGGCAAGCAGTTCTATGCCCGGCGCAAGCAGGAGCAGAACCAGCAGATCGAGCAGGTCGGCAAGGAACTGCGCCGCATGATGACTTTCCTCAATGCGAAAGAGGTCTAGGCCCGCGATTGGGCCGGCGGCTTTTGCACGCAGGCAAGGTTCCCTGCCGGCGGACGCCCGTCCGCGGCAGGCCCTTGCCCCAGCGGAAAGGGGGTGGGCGAATGGAAGATGACCTTAGCGGCCTTAGCAAGCGCCTTGCGCCGGACGGCCTGCCTGTGCGCCGCGGCTTGGGGCGGGAATATTGAGTGCACAGCCAAATTCGCCATCACACCCTGAGGAGATTCCGCAATGACCACCGAGTTTAACGACAATGACAATGGCATGGACGATGCGGCGAGCGAAGAGCCTGCCGTAGACGCAGCCCAGTTCGCCATCGAAGATATTGCCGCCTATGCGCGCGAGATTGCCCGCGGCAACCGCGTGGTCGTGTTTGACACGACATTGCGCGACGGCGAGCAAAGCCCCGGCGCTACGCTCAACACCCAGGAAAAACTGGATATCGCCAACCAACTGTCACGTCTGGGCGTGGACGTGATGGAGGCCGGCTTCCCCGCGGCCAGCCCCGGCGACCTGGACGCTGTGCGCCAGATCGCGGAGACTGTCGGCTGCCGGGCGCGCTACGACAGGGACGGCAAGCCGGCCGCGCCGCCGATCATCGCCGGCCTGGCGCGCGCCAACAAGAAGGACATCGATAAGGCGTGGGAGGCGGTGAAAGGCGCGGTGCGCCCGCGCATTCACACCTTCATTGCTACCAGCGATATCCACATGGAACACAAGCTGCGCATGAGCCGCGATGAGGTGCTGGAGACGGTGGGCGACATGGTGCAGTATGCGCGCAGCCTGTGCCAGGATGTCGAGTTCAGCCCGGAAGATGCGGGCCGCAGCGACCGCGAGTTCTTGGTGCAGGTGCTGACCGTCGCCATTCAAGCCGGCGCCACCACCTTGAATATCCCCGACACAGTCGGCTATACCACCCCGGAGGAGTTCGGCGGTCTGATCAAGTACCTGCGCGAGAACGTGCCGGGCGGCAAGGATGTGATCTTCAGCGTTCACTGCCACAACGACCTGGGCATGGCGACCGCCAACACCCTGGCGGGCCTGACCAACGGCGGGCGGCAGATGGAGGTCACCATCAACGGGATCGGCGAGCGCGCCGGCAACACCAGCCTGGAAGAGACGGTGATGACGCTGTTCGTGCGCCAGCACGTCTACGGCCTGGAAACCGGCATCGTTACGTCCGAGATCCACCGCGCCAGCGACATGGTAAGCCGCTATACGGGCATGGTCATCCAGCCCAATAAGGCCATCGTCGGGGCGAACGCCTTTGCGCACGAGGCGGGCATTCACCAGGACGGAATGCTCAAACACAAGCGCACTTACGAGATCATGGATGCGTCGACCATCGGCCTGAGCCAAAGCCGGCTGGTGCTGGGCAAGCACAGCGGACGACACGCTTTGCGGCGCAAGCTGGAGGCGCTGGGCTATCACCTGACGGTGGAGGAGCTGAACGAGGTCTTCCTCCGCTTCAAGGATGTGGCCGACAAGAAGAAGACGGTCACCGACGCAGACCTGGAGGCGTTGGTCGGCGACGAGATCTACCAGCCCAAAGAGATTTGGGAACTGGTCAACGTGCAGGTGCAGTGCGGCATGAATGTCGTGCCCACTGCGGTGGTGACGGCGCGCAATACGCAGACCGGGCAGACCGTAACCGACGCCGGGTTCGGCACAGGGCCGGTGGATGCGGTATACAAGGGCATCAACCGCGTCATCGGCGTGAGCAATACGCTGGTGGAGTTCTTGGTGCAGGCCGTGACCGAAGGGATCGACGCCAACGGCGATGTGACCATCCGCATCGAGGTGCCGGACAGGAGCCTGGGCTATAAGGAGACGGCGCAGGGCCGTCCGCGGCGCCGTCTGTTCAGCGGCCGCGGCGTAGATACCGATATCATCGTCGCCAGCGCCAAGGCGTACATGCAGGCGTTGAACAAGGCTCTGGCGATGGAGATCGAGGAATCTTCGGCTGTGGATATTGCGGCGGAATGAGCGAGAAAGCCTTCCAGGGAGTCATCGACTCCCTGGAAGGCTGTAGCTCTCTGAGAAGCGATAATAGTGAAAAGCGCGAGAAAGCGTAGGCCCGGCAAGCAAAAGGCATTTGATTAAGTGGGCGGCTTTGAGGTATAACCAATACCCTGATCCGGCAAGGATCGCCTTATGTGGGCTGAACCATCATAATATTTCGCAAGCTGCGTCCTTCGAGGCGGAGGGACGCCTGGTCACCGCTGACCCGGCTGATGACACGGCGCCCCCGTACTTGTAGCTAGATGAGGAAGGACGCAACTATGCACAAAACCGACGCGGTAGAGACCGCCCAAGAAACCTGTCGCCCGTTCGAGCGTACAGGCGAGCTCCCCCCGGCGCAAGGGCTTTATGACCCGCGCTACGAACACGATGCGTGCGGCATCGGTTTTGTGGCCCACATCGAGGGACGGCGCAGCCATTCCGTCCTGCAGATGGCGTTGGAGGCGCTTGCCAATCATTCGCATCGCGGCGCGGTAGCGGATGACCGCAAGACGGGCGATGGGGCCGGCATCCTGACGCAACTGCCCTATGAGTTCTTTAAACGCGAATTGCAGCGGGTGGGCGTGGAGCCGCCGCCGACCGGCGACTTGGCCGTGGGCCAGCTTTTCCTGTTCCGCCAGGACGCGGAGGACCGCGACTATGCGCGCCGCATCATCCGCGAGGTGTGCGCCGAGTTCAAGTTGGAGACGCTGGCCTTCCGCTCTGTGCCGGTTATCGACAGTGCGCTGGGGCGGCGGGCCGAGGCGAGCCGCCCGTGGATGGAGCAGGTGTTGGTGCGGCGCACGCCGCAAGCGTGCGATGCCGGCGACGACTTCGAGCGCGTGCTCTATCTGGTGCGCAAGACTATTATCAACCGCGGACGCGCTGCCGGGGTGCAGCGCCTCTACATCGCCAGCTTCAGCAGCCGCACCATTGTCTATAAGGGCTTGGTGTTGGCCGCAGAATTGTCGCACTTCTACCCGGACTTGAGCGATTCGGACTTCACCACGGCCATCGCCGTCTTTCACCAGCGCTACAGCACGAACACCTTCCCCACATGGGAGCGCGCCCAGCCCTTCCGCATGATCTGCCACAACGGCGAGATCAACACGCTGCAAGGCAACGAGAACTGGATGCGGGCGCGCGAGAGCGACCTTGCGCACCCGGTGTGGGGCGAGCATACGCCCAAGCTGCGCCCGGTCATCGCCGGGGAGAGCAGCGACAGCGGCAAGCTGGACAACCAACTGGAATTGCTTGTGCGCAGCGGGCGAGACGTGCGCCACGCGCTTATGATGATGATCCCCGAGGCGTGGGAACGGCTGCCGGAGGGCGAGGTTACGCCCGAGCGTCGCGCTTTCTACCAGTACCACAGCGCGCTGATCGAGCCGTGGGACGGGCCGGCGGCGGTCACCTATACGGACGGGCGCATCGTGGGTACCATCCTCGACCGCAACGGCCTGCGTCCGGCGCGCTATGTCGTGCTGGACAACGGCCTGGTGATCAGCGCCAGCGAGGCGGGCGCGGTGGCGTATGACGAGGCGCGCGTGGTGCGCAAGGGCCGGCTGGGGCCGGGCCAGATCATGTGCGTGGATACGACGCTGGGCGTGATGATGGGCGACGAGGAGATCACGCACTACTTCGCCGCGCGCCGTCCCTATGACCGTTGGGTGCAGGATAATTTGCTCAAGCTCGATGGGCGAGTCATACAGCGGGCGGCGACAGAACCCAACACCGGCGTTTCCGCCGTCTCCGCCAACGGCAACGATACGGCGCAGAAGCCCGCGTTGGTGCAGCGGCAGCTTGGCTTCGGCTATACAAGCGAGGAAATGGTGGTGGTGTTGCGGCCAATGGTGGCGGAGGGGCATGAACCGATCGGCGCTATGGGCGACGATGCGCCGCCCGCGGTAATGAGCAACCTGCCGCGGCCGCTGTTTCAATACTTCAAGCAGCGCTTTGCCGAGGTGACCAACCCGCCCATCGACCCGCTGCGCGAAGAAATGGTGATGAGCTTGCGCATGTTGCTGGGCCGCCGCGCCAATCTGCTCATGGAAATGCCGGAGGCGACGCGGTTGGTCGAGCTGTCCTCTCCGGTGCTGAAGCCGGAGCAGATGGCGGCGCTGACGGCGCTGAACGAACCGGAATTCCGCACGGCGACGATCCCGGCGACGTGGGAACTGCCCGCGGAGCGCAGCGGCGCATCGGCCGGCAAGGCGTTGGCTGAGGCCGTGGAGCGCCTGTGCCGCGCGGCGGAAGACGCGGTGCGCGACGGCGTGCGCATTCTGATCATCAGCGACGAGACGGCGGAGCAGGGCATGCTGCCCATCCCCGCTCTGCTGGCGGTGGGCGCGGTGCACCATCGGCTGATCCGGCAGGGGCTGCGCATGAGCGCCAGCCTGGTCTGCGCCAGCGGCGAGCCGCGCGAGGTGCACCATTTTGCGGCGCTAATCGGCTATGGAGCCAACGCCGTCTATCCGTATCTGGTCTATGAGACCATTGCGGAGATGGTGGCGGAGGGCCGCCATACCGAAGGGCTGACGCTGGCCCAGGCCATCGGCAATTTCGTCAAGGCCGTGGACAAGGGCTTGCTCAAGATCATGAGCAAGATGGGCATCAGCACGGTGGACAGCTACTGCGGCGCGCAGATTTTCGAGGCGTTGGGGATCGGCGAAGAACTGCTGGACGCGGCGTTTGTGGGCACGCCAAGCGTGCTGGGCGGGGTGGGCTTCGCCGCCGTCGCCCAAGACGTGATCGCGTGGCATGATCGGGCCTATCCGCAGGGCGAGAAGGCCAAAGCCCCGCGGCTGGATACCTGGGGCCTTTACAAGCCGCGGCGCGGCGGCGAAACCCACTTGTGGAGCCCGGAGGTCGTCCACGCGCTGCAAGCCGTGGCAAAGGCCGAGTCGCAGGAAGAAAGCCTGGCGGCGCACAAACAGTACGCCGCGCTGGTCAACGGCATGAAATTGGCGCCGCGGCATCTGCTCGATTTCCAGCGCACGCGGCCGCCTATCCCCCTGGCGCAGGTGGAGCCGGTGGAGCGCATCCTCATGCGCTTCAGCACCGCGGCCATGTCGCACGGTGCGCTCAGCTCCGAGGCGCATGAGACGCTGGCGATCGCCATGAACCGGCTGGGCGGCATGAGCAACAGCGGCGAGGGCGGCGAGGCCAAGGACCGCTATTTTACCGAGCGGGCGAGTAAGATCAAGCAGGTGGCGTCGGGCCGTTTCGGCGTGACGCCGAGCTATCTGATGAGCGCCGGCGAATTGCAGATCAAGATGGCGCAAGGCTCCAAGCCGGGCGAGGGCGGCCAGTTGCCGGGGCACAAGGTGTCGGCGGAGATCGCGGTGCTGCGCCACAGCACGCCGGGCGTGGCTTTGATCAGCCCGCCGCCGCACCACGACATTTACAGTATCGAGGACTTGGCGCAGTTGATCTATGACCTGAAGATGGTCAACCCGACGGCCAAGGTGAGCGTGAAGCTGGTATCGCAGATCGGCATCGGCACGATCGCGGCGGGCGTCGCCAAAGGCTTTGCCGATGTGATCCACATCAGCGGGCACGCCGGCGGCACAGGGGCCAGCCCGTTGAGCAGCATCAAGAACGCCGGTCTGCCCTGGGAGATCGGGCTGGCCGAAACGCACCAGGTGCTGCTGGCGAACGGGCTGCGCACGCGGGTGACGCTGCGCACGGACGGCGGCCTTTCCGGCGGGCGCGATGTGGTGATGGCGGCCATGTTGGGCGCGGATGAGATGAGCTTCGGCACCAGCGCCATGATCGCCGAAGGCTGCATCATGGCGCGCGTCTGCCACAAGAACACTTGCCCGGTCGGCGTCGCCACACAGGACCCGGCGCTGCGCGCCAAGTTCGAGGGCACGCCGGAGATGGTGATGCGCTTTATGATTGCGGTGGCCGAGGAAGTGCGCGAACTGCTGGCCGATCTGGGCTATCGCAGCCTGGACGAAGTGATCGGCCACCCGGAGATGCTGGCGCAAGTCGTGCACGGCGAGGAGGCCGATTATCTGGACCTGGCGCCGCTGCTCTATGTGCCGGACACGGGCAGCGCCCGGCGCAATGTGCTGCCCAGCAACGAGCTGCCCGAGGCGCAGACCGTGGGCGACCGTATCGTGGAGCAGGTGCTCGCCAGCTTGCGCGCCAACCCGGAGGCGCCGGTGCGGCTGGCGCATAAGATCAACAACTCGCAGCGCACGGTCGGAGCGCGGCTGTCCGGCCAGCTTGCGCTGCGCTACGGCGATGAGGGCCTGCCCGCAGGCCAGGTGCAGATCCGCTTCGACGGCGCGGCCGGCCAGAGTTTCGGCGCATTCGGCGTCAACGGGCTGCATCTGACGCTTGTCGGCGAGGCGCAGGACTACGTAGGCAAGGGGCTAAGCGGCGGTGAGATCGTGATCCGCCCGCCGGAGGGCGTGCGCTATGTGCCACACCAGAATGTGATCGCGGGCAATACCGTGCTTTACGGCGCAACCGGCGGGCGACTGTTTGTCGCAGGCGTGGCCGGCGAGCGCTTCGCGGTGCGCAACAGCGGCGCGACAGCCGTTGTGGAGGGCGCGGGCGAGCATTGCTGCGAGTATATGACCGGCGGGACGGTGGTCGTGCTGGGCGAGACGGGGCGCAACTTCGGCGCAGGCATGACCGGCGGCCGCGCCTACGTCTACGACATCAGCGAGACCTTCGAGCGGCGCTATAACCCCGAACTGATCGCAATTGCACGCCTCGGCCCCGGCTTCGACGAAGGTGAGCTAAAGGCGTTGATCGGCGATCACGCGCAAAAGACCGGCTCGCTGCGCGCCAAAGCGCTGCTGGACGACTGGGAGACGCAGCGTCGCTTCTTCTGGTTCGTCGCCCCGCGCCAGAACATGGCGGCAATCGAGGCGGCCAACGAGGGCGCGGCCCAGGTCGAGGCGGAAGAAGCCGTCAACCCGTAGCGGGGAGAGGTGCAGCTAAATAAAGACAATATCCGTCAAGACGACGCGTCATCTTGACAAGTTATGCTGACGGCGGTCAATGCCGGGTATCGTTCGACAAACTACAGTAAGGAGCAATTTCATTGGGCAAGACATTGTTTGAGAAGGTATGGGATGCGCATGTGGTGGCGCAGGACCCGGGCGCGCCGGCTGTGCTTTACATCGACGCGCACCTGATTCACGAGGTGACGTCGCCCCAGGCGTTCGGCATGTTACGCGAGCGCGGGCTGAAGGCGTACCGCCCGGAGCGGACCTTCGCCACGATGGACCACGCCATCCCCACGCGCAGCCTGGACATTGCGCTGTGGCCGAGCGACGCGGCGACGCAGGTGCGCACGCTGCGTCAGAACTGCGAGGACTTCGGCATTACGCTGTGGGACATCGAGGGCGACGTGCAGGGCATCGTCCATGTGGTCGGGCCGGAGATGGGCGTGACGCAGCCGGGCATGACCATCGTTTGCGGCGACAGCCACACCAGCACGCACGGCGCATTTGGTGCGCTGGCCTTCGGCATCGGCACGAGCGAGGTGGCGCATGTGCTGGCGACGCAATGCCTCTTGCAGCACAAGCCCAAGACCTTTGCCATCAATGTGGACGGCGAGCTAGGTTTCGGCGTCACGGCCAAAGACGTGATCCTGGCGATCATCGCCAAGAACGGCGCGGCGGGCGGCACAGGCTATGTCTTCGAGTACCGCGGCAGCGCCATCCGCAAGATGAGCATGGCGAACCGCATGACGATCTGCAATATGAGCATCGAAGGCGGGGCGCGTGCGGGCATGATTGCGCCTGACGAGACGACCTTCGAGTATATCAAGGGACGGCCCTACGCGCCTAAGGGTGAGGAATGGGACCGGGCGGTTGCCTATTGGCGCACGCTGGTGAGCGACGCCGACGCCGCGTTCGACCGCGAGTTGACGCTGGACGGGTCGAAGCTGGAGCCGATGGTGACCTACGGCACGAACCCCGGTCAGGGCGTGCCGGTGACGGGCCGCATCCCCATGCCCGACGAGTTGGACGACGCGGCGCAGCGGCGCAGCCTACTCAGCGCGCTGGAGTATATGGGGCTGAAGCCGGGGCAGCCGATGGAAGGGCAGCCCGTCGACATCGTGTTCATCGGCTCTTGCACGAATGGGCGCATCGAGGACCTGCGCGAGGCGGCGAAGCTGGTGCAGGGCAAGCGCGTGGCGGACAGCGTGCAGGCGCTGGTTGTGCCCGGCTCGAAGGCGGTCAAGGCGCAGGCCGAGAAGGAAGGCCTCGACCGCATCTTCTCCGCGGCGGGCTTCGAGTGGCGCGGCGCGGGCTGCAGCATGTGCCTGGCGATGAACGAGGACAAGGCCGGCGCGGGCAAGTATGTGGCGAGCACCAGCAACCGCAATTTCCAGGGGCGGCAGGGGCCCGGCGCGCGCAGCCTGCTTATGAGCCCGATCATGGCCGCGGCCGCGGCCATCAACGGGCGCGTCGTCGACGTGCGCGACATGCTCAACTAGAACAGGGATCAGATATGGAACCGATTCAGAAGTTGACGGCGCGCGCCGTGCCGCTACGCGCCGAAAATGTGGATACCGACCAGATCATTCCGGCGCGCTTCCTCACCGCGGTGACGAAGGAAGGCATGGGTGACGGGCTGTTCTATAGCTGGCGTTATACGCGCGAGGGCGAGCCGAAGCCGGATTTCGTGTTGAACGATCCGGCCTACGCCGGCGCGGAGATTTTAATTGCGGGGCGCAATTTCGGCAGCGGTTCGAGCCGCGAGCACGCGGTGTGGGCGCTGACCGACTACGGCTTTCGCTGCGTGATTACGCCGGGCTTTGCGGATATTTTCTACAACAACAGCCTGAAGAACGGGCTGCTGCTGGCGCCGCTGCCTGAGGACGCGGTGAATATGCTGCTGGACCTGGTAGAGGAAGACCCGACCACGGTGATCGAGGTGGACTTGGAGCGGCAGACGGTGACGTTGCCCGACGGCCAGAAGCATCATTTCGAGATTGACCCTTTCCGCAAGATGTGTCTGCTGCAGGGGGTGGACGACCTGGGCTACTTGCAGTCCAAGGCCGAGGCGGTGGCGGCGCACGAGGCGCGGCCCGCGTACTAGGACGGGTAACTGCTCCGGTGCGAAAGGCGCCAATGCAGCTCAATCGTTCGTGAAATTCGTGCAATTCGTGGCTCAACAATATCTGCAGGGGGAGCGATGACGGCGCTGGAGCGATGTCGTTGGCCGGAGTTGGGGCCGCGTTATGACCGGGCGCTGCGGGCGGCGGTCGAATTCATCCTGGAGCGCTTTGAGGCGCAGGGCATCATCGCCGCCGGCTCGATTGTCGCCGGCAATCCGGGGCCGTCCAGCGATCTGGACCTGTACGTGATCCACGAAAAGCCGCTGCGCCAGCGCATTCAGCAATGGTTCGAGGGCGTGCCCGCAGAGATCTTCGTGAACCCGCCGGCGATGGTGCGACGGTACTTTGTAGAGGAACGCTATCGGCCCTGCACGGCGAACATGCTCGCCACCGGCTTCGTGATCCTGGACGATGCGCCGGTTGTGGCGGCGCTGCG
>CAZYSJ010000004.1:0-39323 GCA_964649875.1 uncultured Caldilineaceae bacterium | reverse complement strand
TGCTCGCCACCGGCTTCGTGATCCTGGACGATGCGCCGGTTGTGGCGGCGCTGCGGCGCGAGGCCGCGGACTGGCTGATGCAGCCGGTCGCCGTGCAGGAGGGCGAGTTGACCATGCGCCGTTATTTGGCGGCGGATGCGTATGACAATGCCCAGGATATTGCCGAGCGCAACCCGGCGGGGGCCGTGCGCATTCTCAACGCGGCGGTGGACGATATGCTGCGCTATGCGTTTCTGGCCCGCGGCCGTCGCCTACCCAGGGAGAAGGCGTTCCTGGACGAGTTGGCGCGGCTCGATCCGGAGCTGGGCGGACTGGCGCAGAGCTATTATCTCGCGCCTGACGCGCCGGCGCGCTTTGCCCTGGCGGAGCGGATCGCACAGTGCGCCATAGGCGTGACGGGCTTTTTCGCCTGGGAGTCGACGCCGGAAGCCGTGCCGGTCGAGCCGGACGCATAGATAAACTGGTATGTGCCAGGCGTCTGTCATTCTGAAGCGAGCGCCGGTTCGTAGGTGCGCCATCCTTGGCGCACGAACGGCACGTCCGGCGGCAAGGATGCCGCCTCTACGATCTGAATAATCTCGTTGTACCGGAGGTCGAGATGCTTCGCTACGCTCAGCATGACAGGGGAGCGCTCAGCATGGCAGTACGCGGATTTAGCGATCAAAACCACGAGCTAGAGCTTTGATAGAAAGCAGAAACATGGAAGCTACCATTGTTGTATTGGCCGGAGACGGCATCGGGCCGGAAGTGACCGGCGAAGCGCAGAAGGTGATGGAGGCTGTGGCGGAGAAGTACGGGCATCAGTTCCGCTTTGACGCGCAACTGATGGGCGGGCGCGCCATCGACGAGCTGGGCACAAGCCTGCCGGACGAGACCGTGCAAGCGTGCCGCTGGGCCGACGCGGTTTTGCTCGGCGCGGTGGGCGGGCCGAAGTGGGACAACCCCAACGCCGCCGAGCGCCCGGAGCGCGGGCTGCTCGCCATCCGCAAGGAACTGCGCCTCTTCGCCAACGTGCGTCCGGTGAAGCTGCATCGCCAACTGATCGGCGCCAGCACGCTGAAAGAAGAGACGCTGCAGGGCGTGGACCTGGTGGTGATCCGCGAGCTGACAGGCGGCATCTATTTCGGGCCGCGCCAAGAGGCGGGGGCCGAGGCGGTCGAAGCCTATGACACGATGCTCTATACCCGTCCGGAGATCGAGCGCGTGGTGCGCCTGGCCGCGGAGACGGCGATGGGGCGGCGCAAGAAGCTCGCCTCGGTGGACAAGGCCAATGTGCTGGCTTCCAGCCGGTTGTGGCGTCGCGTGGCGACCGATGTGCTGGCCGAGTACCCGGAACTGGAGACGGAGCATGTGCTGGTGGACGCTATGTCCATGCACCTGATCCGGCGGCCCGCCAGCTTCGACGTGATCGTGGCGGGCAACCTTTTCGGCGACATCCTCACCGACGAGGCGTCGATGTTGGCCGGCTCGATGGGCATGCTGCCTTCGGCCAGTCTGGGCGATGTGGCGAACAGCCAGGGCTTGCCGCTGGGGCTGTATGAGCCGATCCACGGCAGCGCGCCGGACATTGCCGGGCAAAGCGTCGCCAACCCGCTGGCCGCCATCCTCAGCACGGCCATGCTTCTGCGCCACAGTCTGGGGCTGGAGCAGGAGGCGGCTGCCGTCGAGGCTGCGGTCGACCAGGTGCTGGAAGAGGGCGTGCGCACGCCCGACATCGCGCATACGGGCACGGAAGTTGTGGGTACGCAGGTGATGGGCGATCTCGTCACGGCCAAGCTTCGTGCAATGGCCGCCTGAGCGAAAGAATCTTATGACAGCCGATCCGCAAGAACGTCTTCGCTACTGGATACGCACCCTGGGCAACTTGCTGGGGGAGACGATCATCGAGCAAGAGGGGCAGGATTTCTTCGAGTTGGAGGAGGAGATCCGGGCGCTGGCGAAGGCGTGGCGCGGCGGCGACCGTCTGGCGCAGGCGCGCATTGTCGAGCGGGCTTCGCATCTAGTGGAGGATCTGCCACAGGCGTTGGCTGTGCTCAAGGCGTTTGCAACCTACTTCCAGTTGGTGAACTTGGCGGAGGAGCGGCAGCGCGTGCATATTCTCCGCCGGCGCATGGCGGAAGCGTACGAGCGCGGGGTTCCGATGGCGGAGACGATTGCACATGCCGTGCAGCGTCTGCGCGCCGAGGGGCTGGGCGCGGACGACGTGCGCGCGCTGCTGCAAGACCTGACGATCATGCCGGTCTTTACGGCGCATCCGACCGAGGCTAAACGCCGCACGATGCTCTTTAAGCTCAAGACGGTTGCGGCCATCTTGAACGATCTGGACATGGTGGACCTGCTGCCGGCGGAGCGAGAGGCGAAGATTCAACAACTGCGCGAGAACATCGTGCTGTTGTGGCAGAGCGACGAGATGCGCGACCGCCCGCCCACGGTGATGGACGAGGTGCGCAACGGGCTGTACTTCTTCGAGAATACGCTCTACGACCTCGTGCCGCGCATTTATGGGGAACTGGAGCGGGCGCTGGCCGAGGCGTACCCCGGCGAGGAGTTTACACTGCCGCCGTTCTTGCGCTACGGTTCTTGGGTGGGCGGCGATCGCGACGGCAACCCGTTCGTCGATCTGGCCGTGACGGAGGAGACGCTGCGGGCGCATAAGGATTTGATCCTCGAACTCTATGCGCAGACGGTGGAGTCGCTGTACGACCACTTAAGCTCGGCGGTGACGCGCACCGGCTTCAGCGAGGCGTTTTGGGAGAGCCTGCGCCGCGATTTCGAGCTTGTGCCCGCGCAGGAGCGGGAAGTGCTGGATCGCTTTGAGCAGGAACCGTATCGCCAGAAGCTGATCATGATGTTTCGCCGGCTGGCGGCGACCCGCGCGGTTAACCGCCACGCCTGGCATGAGCAGGCGCCGGAGCGGCGCGCCTACGGCGATGCACAGGAGTTTCTGGCCGATCTGTACATCATTCGCGACAGCCTGTTGCAGAACAAGGGTGAGCGCGTGGCGCACAGCCGCCTGGCGGAGCTGATCCGCGCGGTGGAGATTTTCGGCTTCCACCTGGCGACGCTCGACGTCCGCCAACATGCCGAACGTCACCGCAGCGCTGTCGCCGAGGTGCTGGAGCGCTACGGCCTGGCGCGGCGTTATGAAACCATGCCGGAACAGGATCGCGTGGCCTTGTTGAGCCGCGAGATCGGCGGCAAGCGCCCGCTCACGGCGCGGCTTGACTTCAGCGCGGAGACCAACGAGACGGTGGGCCTGTTTCGTCTGATCCGCCGCGCCCAGACCGCCATTGGCCCGGAAGCGGTGCAGACGTACATCATCAGCATGACCACACAGGTGAGCAACGTGCTGGAAACGCTTCTGCTGGCGCGGGATGCGGGCCTCTACGGCAAGCTTGACGTGGTTCCGCTCTTCGAGACGATTGAGGACCTGCGCACTGCGCCGTCGATCATGAGCAGGCTGTTCGAGAACGGTGCATATCGCCGGCATCTGGCCCTGCGCGGCGACCGCCAGCAGATCATGATCGGCTACAGCGACTCCAACAAGGACGGCGGCTACCTGATGGCGAACTGGATGCTCTTCGGCGCGCAGAGCGACCTAGCCAAGGTGTGCGACGAGGCCGGCGTCAAACTGATGCTATTTCACGGGCGCGGCGGGACGCTGGGCCGGGGCGGCGGGCCGGCCAACCGCGCCATCCTGGCGCAGCCGCCGGAATCGGTGCGCGGCTGCATTAAGGTGACGGAACAGGGCGAGGTGATCAGCAGTCGCTATTCCAACCCCGACATTGCCCACCGGCATCTGGAGCAGTTGGTCAATGCCGTGTTGTTGACGAGCGGGCGACGCCCCCGGCACCCGGAGAGTGAAAGTTGGTTCGCGGCGATGGACGCGCTGAGCGAGATCGCTTTTGCCAGGTATCGCACGTTGGTGGAAAAGCCGAGCTTTCTGCGCTATTTTCACGAGGCGACGCCCATCGACCACATCTCGCAGCTCAACATCGGCTCGCGCCCGGCGCGGCGCAAGACGTCGACCGGCATCTCCGACCTGCGCGCCATCCCCTGGGTCTTTGCTTGGACGCAATCGCGCGTCAACCTGCCGGGCTGGTACGGCGTGGGCACGGCGCTGGAGCAGTGGATGCAAGAGGCGGGCGACGACGCGGCGCAGCGTTTGGCGCGGCTGCGCGCCATGTATGCGGAGTGGCCGTTCTTCCGCACCGTGCTGGATAACGTGCAGGTCGGTCTGAGCAAGGGGGACATGCAGATTGCGTCGCTTTACGCCGCGCTGACCGATGCGGAGACGCGCACAGCGGTGTTTGATGATATATTGGATGAGTACAAGCGGACGGAGCGCATGGTTTTGGCGGTTACGGGCAATGCGGAGTTGTTGGAAAGCGAAGTGTGGCTGCAGCGCAGCATCCGGTTGCGCAACCCGTATGTGGACCCGATGAACTACATCCAGACGGCGCTGCTCGAACGGCTGCGCTGCCGGCCGGATGCGCCGAACGCCGCCGAGTTGCGCAAAGCCGTGCTGCTTTCGGTGAACGGCGTGGCTGCCGGCTTGCAGAACACGGGCTGAGCGCGCCTGCCGCAGCCGTCATCGAGCTATTTTGCGATAAGGGGTATTGCCGTGGACGACGCACTAGCAAGCGTAGATGGTCTGCTCATCGATATCGATGGGGTTTTGGCCCTCGGCGCTGAGGTGATTCCGGGCGCGCCAGAGACGATCCGTGCTCTGCGCGCCCGGGGCATTGCCATCCGGTTTATGACGAATACGACGATCTATTGCCGGCTCAGCCTGCTGGACCGCCTGCTCGCGATGGGGTTCGACATTCGCGAGGGCGAGTTGTTTACGGCGACCTACGCGGCGGCTTCTTATCTGCGCAGCCAGAACGCGCGCACCTATTACCCGCTTCTCATGCCCGACGCCCAGTTGGAGTTCAACGGCATCGAGGTGGACGAGGAGACGCCGGAGTTCGTGGTCGTGGGCGACATGGGGCCCAGTTTCAACTTTGTGCGCTTGAACAAGGCGTTGCGCGCCCTGCTCAACGGCGCGCAACTGGTGGCCCTGCACAAAAAGCGCATTTGGCGCACGGACGAAGGGCTGTTTCTCGATGCAGGCCCGTTCGTCGTCGCGCTCGAATACGCGGCTGAGGTCGGCGCAATCGTGACAGGCAAGCCCAGCCAGACCTATTTCCGCATGGTGCTGGACGATCTCGACCTGCCGCTTCACCGCGTGGCGGTGATCGGCGACGACATCGAGATCGACGTGCGCGGCGCACAGGCGCTGGGCATTCAGGGCTGGCTCGTCAAGACCGGACGCTTCCGTAAAGAGGACTTGGGCCGCGGCATCTGGCCCGACCGGGTCCTCGACAGCATTACTGATCTCAACAGGTGACCAAATGACCAGTTCACAACGACTGATCTTATTCGATTCGACATTGCGCGACGGGACCCAGGGTGAAGGGGTGGCGTTTAGCTGTGACGACAAGTTGCGCATTGCCCGCCGGCTGGACGAGTTCGGCGTGGATTATATCGAGGGCGGCTGGCCCGGATCCAATCCGAAGGACATGGAGTTCTTCGAGCGGGCGCAGAATGAGCTTGACCTGAAGCACGCCCGCATCACCGCCTTCGGCTCGACCGTGCGCGCCAATACCAAGCCGGAGGATGACCCGCAGGTGCAACTACTGATCCAGGCCAACACGCCGGTGATCACGATCTTCGGCAAGACCTGGGACTTGCATGTGCGCGAGGTGTTGCGTACGAGCATGGAAGAGAACCTGCGCATGATCCGCGACACGGTGGCCTATCTCAAGAGCTTCGGCAAAGAGGTGATCTACGACGCCGAGCACTTCTTCGACGGCTATAAGGCCGACCCGGAATATGCCTTGGCGACCCTGCAGGCCGCCATTCTCGGCGGCGCCGACGCGGTGGTGCTGTGCGACACCAACGGCGGCTGCATCCCCTGGGAGGTCGCGGCGGCGGTGGAGGCCGTGCAGCAGCAGGTGTTGGGCCGCGGCGACGGAGGAGAAAGCGGTTCGACGGCGGCGGCGAACGTGGTGCTGGGCATCCATGCGCACAACGACAGCGAGACGGGCGTCGCCAACACGCTGGCTGCGGTGCGCCAGGGCTGTACGCACATCCAGGGTACGATCAACGGCTATGGCGAGCGCTGCGGCAACGCCAACCTGGTGAGCGTGATCCCCAACCTGCAGTTGAAGATGGGCTATCAGTTGGTGGACGACGATAAGTTGCGCCAACTGACCGATCTAAGCCGCTACGTGAGCGAGTTGGCGAACCTCAACCCGGATACGCACCAGCCGTTTGTGGGTTCGAGTGCGTTTGCGCACAAGGGCGGCACGCACGTCAACGCGGTGGTGAAGTACGCCATGAGCTACCAGCATATTGACCCGACGCTGGTGGGCAACGAGACGCGCGTGCTGCTGAGCGAGCTGAGCGGCAAGGACAATATCGCGGTCAAGCGCGCCGAGTTCGGCCTGGATGGGTTGACGCGCGAGGAAGAGCGCCAGGTCTTGCAGCAGATCAAGGAACTGGAAAGCGTGGGCTTCGCCTTCGAAAGCGCCGAAGCCAGCGTTGACCTGATGCTGCGGCGCATGCGCGACGATTATGCGGCGCCGTTCGCGCTGATCGACTACACGGCGAACGTAGAGCATCGGGCGGGCCGCGGCATGTTCTCCGAGGCGACCGTCAAGGTCACGGTGGGCGACGAGGTCTTTCACGAGGTGGCGGAGGGCAACGGCCCGGTCAACGCCATGAACCTGGCGCTGCGCAAGGCCATCCAGAACATCTACCCGCGGCTGCGCGATGTTCACCTGACCGATTACAAGGTGCGCATTTTGGACAGCCAGAGCGGCACGGCGGCGATGGTGCGCGTGCTGATCGACTGCACCGACGGCGAGCGCAGTTGGACGACGGTCGGCGCCAGCACCAACATCATCGAAGCAAGTTGGATCGCGCTCTCCGATTCGGTGGAGTATTATCTGTTGACCGAACGTGAGCGCGCGGCGCAGTCGGCCTAAGCGCGCTTGATGGCCTGCCCGGAAGCGGTTTTAGCGGTGTGTTCGCCAAGTGTTTGTCATTCTGAAACGAGCGCAGCGAGCTGAAGAATCTCGTTGTACCAGAAGTAGAGATGTTTCGCTTCGCTCAACATGACAGTGCGCGCATTGGGCGATCGGGCCATTTAGCTTCCGGGAAGGCGCTATTTATCCGCAAGCTATGCCGGAGACGGCGTCGACGCCGCCCCAGGCTCTTATTGTCATCATGCTAGAGAAGGAGAAGTTCCTGATGCCGGCGACAATTGCCAACGGCCTCAACAAGTACAGCCGCATCCTAACGCAGACGCGGTCCCAGGCCGGCTCCCAGGCCATGCTCTATGGCGTGGGGCTGACCGACGAAGATATGCAAAAGCCCCAGATCGGCATTGCCAGCATGGGGTGGGAAGGCAACACCTGCAACATGCACCTGAACGACCTGGCCCGTGTGGTCAAGGAGGGGGTGCAGCGGGCAGACATGGTCGGGCTGATTTTTCACACGATTGGCGTGAGCGACGGCATTTCGATGGGCACCGAGGGCATGAAGGCCTCTCTGCTCTCGCGCGATATCATCGCCGACTCGATTGAGACGGTGATGCGTGCGCAGTGGTACGACGGCAACATTTCGCTGCCCGGCTGCGACAAGAACATGCCCGGCGTGATCATGGCTATGGCGCGGGTCAACCGGCCCAGCATCATGGTCTATGGCGGCACGATTAAGCCCGGCCATTTGGACGACAAGAAGCTGGACATCGTGTCGGCCTTCGAGGCTTACGGGCAGTGGCTGGCGAAGGAGATCACCGAGGAGCAATTGAAGGATGTGCTGCGCAACGCCTGCCCCGGCGCAGGCGCGTGCGGCGGCATGTACACGGCCAACACGATGGCGTCCGCCATCGAGACGCTGGGCATGAGCCTGCCCTATAGCTCGTCTTATCCGGCTGAGAGCCGGGAGAAGATGGAGGAATGCCGCCGCGCGGGGTCGGCGCTGCGCTATCTGATCGAGCACGACATCAAGCCGAAGGACATCCTGACGCGGCAGGCCTTTGAGAACGCCATTACGGTGGCGATTGCGCTGGGCGGCTCGACCAACGTCGTGCTGCACTTGATCGCCATGGCGAAGGCCGCGGATGTGCCGCTGACCATCGACGATTTCCAGGCCATTTCCGACCGCACGCCGCTGTTGGCGGACCTTAAGCCCAGCGGGAAGTTTGTGATGGAAGACTTGTACGACGTGGGCGGCGTGCCCGCGGTGCAGCGGCTCTTGCTGCGCGAGGGCCTGTTGCACGGCGACTGCCTGACGGTGACGGGCTTGACCTTGGCGGAGAATATCGAAGACCTGCCCGACCTGAAGGAGGGCCAGACGATCATCTCGCCCATCAGCCAACCGCTCAAGCAGACGGGCCATCTCCAGATTCTCTACGGCAACTTGGCGGAGGAAGGCGCGGTCGCCAAGATCACGGGCAAGGAGGGGACGCGTTTCTCCGGCCCGGCCAAGGTGTTTGACTCCGAGGAGGAGACGCTGACGGCCATCGAGCAGGGCGAGATCAAACATGGCGACGTGGTTGTGATCCGTTATGAGGGGCCGAAGGGCGGGCCGGGCATGCGCGAGATGCTGACGATTACCTCGGCCATCATGGGGGCAGGTCTCGGCAAGTCGGTGGCGCTGATCACGGACGGCCGCTTCTCCGGCGGTACGCATGGCTTCGTCGTCGGCCATATCACGCCGGAAGCGCAGGCGGGCGGGGCGCTCGCCTTGTTGCGCGATGGCGACCGGGTCACCATCGATGCCGAAATTAACCGGCTAGACGTAGACGTGTCGGACGAGGAGCTGGCGGCGCGGCGTGCGCAGTGGAAGGCGCCGGCGCCCAAGTTCACCAAGGGCGTGCTCTACAAGTACATGAAGATGGTGTCGTCCGCCTCGCAGGGCTGCGTCACGGACGAATAGCAGGTCTGCCGGGCGCAAAGCTGCTGTCTTTGCCGGTTATTTTCGCCACGAATTGCACGAATTGTACGAATTCGCGCAATTCGTGGCTTATTTGTTGAGTCTGCCGTTTTTTGCGGTTTTCGCTTTTGGGCGGTTTGGCTTATTTGCGCAGGCGCGGGTCGAGCAGGTCGCGCAACGCATCCCCGAAGAGGTTGGCGCCGAGCACGGCAAAGAAGATCGCCAGGCCGGGGAAGGTGGGATACCACCAGTGGGTCAGGATGTATGTCCGGCCCTGGGCGATCATGGAGCCCCATTCCGGCGAAGGCGGCTGTGCGCCCAGGCCGATGAAGCCCAGGCTGGCGGTAAAGAGGATGGCGTAGCCGAGGTCGAGCGACATCTGCACGGCTACGACGCCGGTGATGTTGGGCAAAAGGTGGCGGCTGAGGATGCGCGTATGGCCGACGCCTACCGCCGTGGCCGCGGTCATGAACTCCTCTTGCTTGAGGGTGAGGATCTGGCTGCGCACGATGCGGGCGTACCAGGGCCACCAACTCAGCGCTACCGCGATCATGCCGTTGAACAGACCGGGCCCCAGCGCAGCGGCGATGACCATCGCCAGGACGAGACGCGGGAACGAGACGAAGACGTCTGAGAGGCGCATGATCACGTTGTCGAGCGCGCCGCCCCAATAACCGGCCAGCAGCCCCAACAACACGCCGATGCCCATGGCGATGAGGACGACCATGCTGCCGCTGAGCAGTGAAATGCGCGCGCCGTAGACGACGCGGCTGAAGACATCGCGCCCTAGGTCATCGGCGCCGAACCAGTGCGCGGGCGACGGCGGCAGCAGCTTGGCGGGCAGGTCGATGTCGGTGGGCGAGCGCGGCGCGACCCACGGCGCCAACAATGCCATCAGCGCCAATGCGCCGAGGATCAGCAAGCCAAGCAGTAGGGAAGGGTTATTGCGCAGAAGTCGCACCGGCGCCGGTTCTCCTCGTCTGTGTCATGTCTGGGGCGCTCGTCTCGCTCTCAGTACCGGCTCTCAGTGCCGGCTCAGTACCGGATTCGCGGGTCCAGCACGCTATAGAGCACGTCGACCAGCAGGTTGATCAGGATAAAGATGAGCGTGATCAGCAGAGATGCGCCCATGATGGCCGGGTAGTCGAGGCGCGAGATGGCGCGCACCGTATAGAGGCCAAGCCCCGGCCAATTAAAGATGGCTTCCACCAGGAATGCGCCGCTGAGCAAGGCGCCGGTCTGCAGGCCGATCACCGTGAGCGTCGGGATGAAGGCGTTGCGCAGGGCATGGCGGTAAAGCGTGGTTTGTGCGCCCAGGCCCTTGCTGCGCGCCGTGCGGATGTAGTCTTGCGACAGCACTTCGAGCATGTTGGAGCGCGTCATGCGCGAGACGACGGCCAGCGATGAAAAGGCCAGCGTGACCGCCGGCAAGAATAGATGCTGCAGCGACAACCAAAAGGCGGCCATGTCCAGGGCCAACAGGCTGTCGACGGTGTACAGGCCGGTGATCGGCGGCGGCGGCGTGGCGCTGAGACTGAGCCTGCCGGCGATGGGCAGGATGTTCAGATAGCGATAGAAGACCAATTGAAGAAGCAGTCCCAGCCAGAAGACCGGCATGGAGACGCCGCTCAGAGTGGCTAGACGGCTGAGGTGATCCACCAGGCTGTTGCGCCTGGCGGCGGATACAATGCCAAGCGGTACGCCCAACAGGATGGTGAGCACGATGGAGACAAACGTCAATTCCAGCGTGGCGGGGAAATAGAGACGCAGGTCTTCGGAGACGGGCCGCCTGGTCGTCAGCGAGATGCCCATGTTGCCGCGCAGCAGGTTGGCGACGTAGAGGCGATATTGTTCGGGCAGCGGCTTGTCCAGCCCAAATTGACGCCGGATCAGTTCGACGGTTTCGGGGGGAGCCTTATCGCCGGCGAGAATCTTGGCGGGGTCGCCCGACACCATGTGGCTGAGGAAGAACAGCACCGCGCTGACGCCCAGGAGGATAAACGGCAGGATGAGAAGGCGGCGCAGGGCATAGGCGAACATTGGCTGTCCTTATTGCGCAACGTGGCGGCTCAGTCTTTTGCGCACCCCTTCCAGACAGCGCGTGCGGCCTGGAAGGGGCGGTTTACGGTTCACAGCGAGAACGACTCGGGGCTATTCCTTGTACATGTCGTACACGTTGATGATCGGCGTGTAGATCGGATTGAACAGATAGCCCTTCACATTATCGCGCATGGCGACTTGGTTGACGTAAGTGCCGACATAGATCGTGGCGGCCTCGTCTACGACCAGCTTGACCATTTGCTCGAACATCTCGGCGCGAGCCGCTTCGTCGGTGGTGAGGTTGACTTCCTCGGCCAGACGGTCGAACTCCGGGTTGCTGTAGTAGGCGATATTATAGCCGTTTGCGCCCCAAGCTGACGAAGAGAACATCGAGCCGAGCATGGCGAACGAATCGGCGTAGTCGGGGTAGTTGCGCAGCGGCACCAGGTCGGCGGTGGTTTCCAGGGCGCTGATGCGCTCCCACATGGCGGGCCAAGCGAGCTCGGTCAGGTTGACGGTGATGTTGAGTTCAGCCAACTGAGCCTGGAGAATCTCGGCGGTGCGGCGGAAGGCGAAGTCGCCTTCCATGACGATGGCTTCCAGTTCGAAGCCGCCGTCAGGATAGCCGGCCTCGGTCAGCAGTTCGCGCGCCTTGTCCATGTCGAGCGAGTAGGGAAATTCCTCGCAGGGCATGGCATTGGGGTCGTTGGAGGGCAGCGGGCCGCACAGCGGGTCGAGCTTGCCGTTGAAGACGAACTCGCGAATGCCTTCGTAGTCCATGGCATAGGAGAGCGCCTGGCGCACGCGGACGTCGGCGAGAGGGCCGTTCTGGTTGTTCATGTTGACGTCGAAGATGCGCATGGTCGGCGCGACGTCGACGCGGATGCCGGGGACGCCTTCGAGCGACTGGATCTCGTCCGGGTTCAGGCCGAGCGCAATGTCCACCTCGCCCTGTTCGAGCATGAGCTTGCGCGTCGAGGTTTCAACCACATAGCGGAAGACGACGCGGTCGACGTGGTTGCCTTCCCAGCCGCGCCAGTAGTCTTCGTTGCGGACGAGCGAGAGGGTCTGCTGGCCGGGGTCCCAGCTTTCCAGCGTATAGGGGCCGGTTCCGGCGGCATGGTCGAAGAGATAGCTCTGGGCGAGGTCGCTGCCGGCGTGTTCGTCTAGCACGGCCGGGCTGATGATCAGGGGGCCGGCGTGAGAGGCTATCAGCGCCAGGAAGGGCGTGAAAGGCTGGGTCAGCTTGAAGGAGACGGTCATTTCGTCATCGACGACGATCTCATCCAGGACGCCCTTGAACAGGTAGGCGGTGGTCTGGCCGATCTCGATGAAGCGATCCAGGGATTTCTTGACGGCCTCGGCGTTCAGGGGCGTGCCGTCGTGGAAGGTGACGCCTTCGCGCAGGTGGAAGGTGTAGGTCAGGCCGTCCTCGGCGATCTCCCAGCTTTCGGCCAGGTCCGGCACGATTTCGGTAGTGTCGTCCTTGAGCGTGACGAGGCCTTCGTAGAGCAAGAAGACGACGCGCGAGTTGAGGTCGTAGATGACGGCCGGGTCCAGGCCGGTGACATCCAGGTCGGTGGCGATGTAGAGAGTCTGGGCTTCATCGCCCGCGGCGGGCGCTGCCGGCGCCGCCGGTGCGGCTCCTTCGGACGGTTGGGCCGCGGGCGCGCCGCAGCCTGAGAGCGCCAGGGCCATGACGATAAGCATCGTCAGGCCGGTCCACAGGGTCATTCGTTTGGGGCGTTGCATTGGGCAAATTCTCCTTAGGTAAAGTGACGACGGTGTTGGCTCGACCGTTGGGGGCATGGCGGACGATCAGGGTTGGGCCAGGATTCTGCGCGCTTGCTGCAAGGTGTGGATCACATGGTTGCGACCGCGCAGAAGCTGGGTGAGACAGAAGCGATAGGCGTCGCTTTGGGGGGCAAGTTCGGGCAGCCGGCGCGCAAAGGCCAGGTCGGGCAGCGCGTCGATGGCGACGGCTGGGTCTTGACGGAAGCGCCCTTGCCGCGAGTAGTCCAGGTTGACCAGGAGCCGCGAGAGGGCGATGAGCGCGTTGTTGGCGGCCTGGGCGCGCGGGTCGGCGGGATCGCCGTGGGCCAAAGTTGCGTGGCGTGCGTAGAAGGCGTCGAGGTCGCGGCCCAGCGCGGTCAGCGCCTCTTGCACGGCGGCGAAGGAGAAATGCTCTCCTGCGGCCTGCTGATAGGCGGCGACCGTGTCTGACATCTCGGCTACGGTGCGCCTGTAGTCGAAAGGCAGCAGCGCCGCGTTGACCATGCGCAGGATGGCGGCCGCGTAGACCTTGATGTCGCGCACCAGGTTGTCCGGGTCGGCGATTTCAAGGCGGTCATCCTCGGTGTGCCAGGCGATGTTGCCGCCGCAGCCGCCGACCGCGTAGTAGCCCATCTTCGCGCGCTGTTCTTCCGACATTTCGGAGAGCAGCATGAAGAAGCCGGAGATGCCGAGGTTGTTGAAGGAGTAGTCGCCGGCGCGGAAGGGGCGCACGCCTTTAGAATCGGCTCCGGTGACATCGCGGATGGCCTGCCGGCAGAACGTGTCGAGCTCGCTCATCCAGCAGACCTGCTCGAAATGATCGGCCCAGCGGCAGCCGGGCGAGTCGATGTCGAGATGGGCGATGCAGTGCTCTGCCAGGTCGAGCGCGAAGGCGTCCGCATACCAGGTGGAGCCGGCGTAGCGGCCGGTCGAGTGGCCCGGCCACCAGGCAATGCGCACGCTGCGCTTCAGATGGCGACGGTGATCCCACAGGACGCGCGCCAACTCGAGCAGGGCGGCGTCGCCGGTGGCATTGTCGCCCACGCCCACGTCCCATGAATCGTGATGGCCGTGGACGAGCAGGAACTTCTCCGGCTCAAGCGCGCCGGGGATCTCGGCGACGATCAGCGGGCACTTGTACCAGCCCTCGTCGAGCTGGGTGTGCAGCGTGACGTGTAGGCCGCCTTTTTGCGCCAACCGGATCAGGCGGTCGCCGTCTTCGCGGTTGACGTCGAGCGCAACGACCTGCGGCTTGCGGTCGATGGAGTCCAGGTCGGGCGTTCCCCAGATGGTGGTGCAGATGCTCCAGTGGATGCGTTTGCCGGGGTTGATGAAAATGTGGCCGATGGCCCCGCGCTGGGCGAAGAAATCAACCTCGTCGGGTCCGGAGAAGCCTTCGAAGAGCACGATCTTGCCGCGCACGTCCAGCCCGCGATCGTCCATTTCGGGCGTGAAGATATGCGCCGGGTCTGCATCTTCGCGGCGCGGGACATAGACGACTTCGCCTGTGACGCCTTCCGGACCGGTGGAGAGCGAGAAGGCGGGCGTCTTGGCGTGGAAGGACAGGTCGTGCGGGGCGCCTAGATCGACGCGGGCGCTGCGCGGGATCGAGAGATAAATTTCCGGTTCATACAGTTGGTGGGGGACGCCGAGCGCGTATAGCCGGTCGGAAATATAATCGGCGCCGGCGCGTTCTTCGGCGCTGCCGGAGACGCGGGCCAGGGTGGAAAAGCGTTCGACCAGCGCCCACGGTTCGGTAATGGAAACATGGTCGAGGAGAGTCTGTTCCAGGCCGGCAAGCGCGGCCTGGCGGTCATCGGGGCTCATTGTTTTGCCTTCTAGTTGGCCGCCGGCGAGGGCGGCATGAATTGACGGTGCGGCAACCGTTTACAAGGCATGTTCGGGACAGCCCATTTCCGCGGACATGCGCCGGGCCGCGTTCACGGTTTCACGGATGAATGCCGGCAGCTTTCCCGGCAGGAAGCGCGATGCCGGCATGGCAAGCGCTACCGCCGCGATCACAGAGGCGCCGGCGTCGCAGATGGGGGCGGCTACTGCGCTGATGCCTTCCTGATCTTCTTCTTCGCTCAGATGGTAGCCCAGGCGGCGAATTTCTGCGAGTTTGCGCTTGACCGCAGCGGCATCGGGCGGGGTATTGGGGGCGACACGCGGCAGCGGGCCGTCGCCCAGCACGCGGTCGATCTGGTCCGCAGGCATATAGGCCAAAATGCAGTTGCAGGCCGCGCCGATTTCCAACGTGTGGCGGCGACCCACCTCGGCGGAGATGCGCATGGGCTGGCTGCATTCGTGCTTGGCAATCGTCACCGCCTCTAGCCCGTCCAGCGCAAAGACATAGCTGGTCTCGCCGGTGGCGGCGGTGAGATCGGTGAGGATAGGGCCGGCGATGCGCGGCAGATCGAAGTCGCGCGCCACGGCCTGCCCCAACTCGAAGAGCTTCATGCCGAGGCGATAGCGTTTGGTGTGCGGGTCTTGGCGCACATAGCCGCGCGACTCCAGCGTGCAGAGGATGCGGAAGACGCGCCCGCGGTTGAGCCCTAGCGTCTCGCTGATTTCGGACGAACTTTGCTCCGTTTTCGACTCGGCGAGAAAGGTTTCCAGCACACGCAGGGCCGACCACAATACGGAGATGGTGTAGTCGCGCTTCTCGGCGATTTGACTTCCTCTATCCCTTCCGATATTGTTTCACTCTGTGGACGCGATTTTTACAAAGCGGTATGGTAGCACACGCGTTTAGTGCATGTCAAAGGCGGCCAATTGCCTTCTGCCTGGGGGTATCGGCGGCAAGCACTTTCGACTTCTGAATCCTTTCATTTCCAACTGTATTTCCAACTGTCAGGGAGCAACTGCATGACATCCGTACCGACTCTGCACGATGGGGAGCAAATCGTCTATTTTCAGGCCGGCGGCGACTGGTGTTATCTGTGGACGCCGGAGACATTCCGGGCCGGCACGCCGGTTCCCGTATTGATCCACCACCACGGCGCGGGCGGCTATGTGCGCGACGGCGGAGCGGATTGGTTTGAGGTGGACCAGAAGGTGGGCTATCTCAAGGCGATCATGCAGGCGACGGGCTGCGCTGTAGCTTCGTCGCATGCCTGCGGCGACCACTGGGGCAATGCTTGCGCCACGCAGGCCAACGGCGCGCTGTATGAGGCGCTGCTTGCCAGTGGATATATGGATGCGGCGCGCGTGGGTCTGATGGGCGGCGGGCTGGGCGGCGCGTTGGTGTGGAATACGGTGCTGGGCCCGTTGGCGGGGAAGGTGAAGGCCGCGGCGGTGTTGCAGGCCGTCGCCAGCCTAGAGGACATCATACGCGACCACAAGTTCAAGGCGCCGTTGCTGGAGGCGTTTGGCCTGCCCGTCGACCTAGACGACGACGCGGCGACGGCTGCGGTGGCTGCGCAGGACCCGTTGCCGCAGCTGCAACGGCTGCCGGCAGGCACGCCGCTGCCGCGCACGGCCATCTATCATGGCGGGCAGGACAACAACGTGCTGCCGGAAGCCAATGCCGTCGCCCTGGCAGATGCGCTGCGCCGCGCCGGCGCCGACGTCACCTTGGAGATCTTCCCTGAGGTGGATCACTTCGTCTATGAGATGGGCCAGCCGATCCAGGATCGCCTGGCCGCGTTCTTCGGCGCTGCGCTGTAAGCTCCGCTTTTTGCCCCTGCCGGGAAACCGCGAATTTCCCGGCAGGGTTTCTGCTCAGCCCAAATAATCCACAGGCAGCGGCGTTTCGACCGCGCTTCCGTCGACGAGCGACAGGGCGTAGGCCCCCGCGGCAGGGCGCGACGCGACCACGCGCCGCCTTTCGCTGCCGGCGTAGTGGACGGCCGCGCCGTCGTCCAGCGCGTAGCCGGGGCGGATGCTTCCCTCTTGGAGGAAGCGATGAAACATGGGACGGCGTTCGGGTTCGCTGTCGTAGTGTGGGCAGAAGCTGCCTTCCAGGAAGCCGAGGGCGTCGAGCACGCCCAGCGAGCCTGCGCCGGAGTCGGTGACGCCTTGCGCGAACCAGCAGATGGCGCCCGCGCTGACGCCTGCCAGGACGACGCCGGTCTGCCAGGCCTCGCGCAGAATGGCGGGCAGGTCCCATGCTTGCCAAACGGCGAGCATGCTCTTGGTGTTGCCGCCGCCTACGAAGATGACATCCTGGTTGAGCAGGACGCTGCGCAGGTCGGGCGTGCGGCTGAACAGCGGGATGTAGGAGGGGCGGCAGTCAAACTGGGCGTAGGCGGCGAAGAAGTTGACGATGTACTGGCTGGCGTCGCCGCTGGCGGTGGGCAGGAAGCAGACGGCCGGCCGGGCTGCGTTGGCCTGGTCGAGAATGTAGCGGTCGAGCGCCAGGTTGTGCGGCTCCATCGAGAAGCCGCCGCCGCCCAGGGCGATGATGTGTTGTTGTGCGGAACTCATGGTGCAGTTCTCCGGTTGGTGCGGGTTGTGCGGTAAGGCGGGATCGTACGCGCGATCATAACAGGGGATGGCATCTGTTCACAATCGCGCTCGGCGGCAGGGATGCCGCCGCTGCATCCGTTCCCTTGTCGTCGGGCGATGACAGAGCAGTTTGACAGAGCGGTTTGTACGCGCTTATCGTACCAGCCAAAGCGAGGGGCCATTGCGCCGCGCCGGATGCGCGACGCCAAGCATCATCCACAAGGACATCCCATGAAAGTTAAGAAAGCTGTGATCACCGCAGCGGGCCGGAAACAGCGCACGTTGCCGCTGCAAACGCTGATCGACCGCGATTCGGTGGAGAAGTCGGTGCTTAACATACTGATCGACGAGGTGGTGCGGGCGGGCATCCAGAAGATCTGCGTCGTGGTGCGGCCCGGCGACGAAGCGGCCTATGCCGAGGTGGCGGGCGACCATGGCGGGCGGTTGAGCTTCGTGCCGCAGGCCGATTCGCTCGGCTATGGGCACGCTATTTACTGTGCGCGCACCTTCACCGGCGATGACCCCTTCCTGCACCTGGTGGGCGATCATCTGTATGTGAGCCGGGACGACAAGAGCTGCGCCCAGCAACTGGTGGAGGTGGCTGAGGCCCATGACTGCACGGTGTCCGCGGTGCAGGCCACGCGCGAGAGTCTGCTGCCCTATTACGGCACGGTCGGCGGGCGACGGCTGCCCGGTGCGCTGGACTTATACCAGGTGGACACGGTGATCGAGAAGCCCACGCCGACCGAGGCGGAACAGCGCCTGATCGTTTCCGGTTTGCGCGTGGGGCACTATCTCTGCTTCTTCGGCATGCATGTGCTGACGCCCTCGGTGATGGAGGCGCTGGGGCGGCAGTTGGCAGCGGCGCAGGACGGCGCGGATAAGAGGCCGGCAAGCGTGACGCTCTCCTCGGCGCTGGCCGAGCTTTGCGGCCGCGAGCAGTATTTGGCGGTCGAGCAGCACAACTCGCGCTATGACCTGGGTGTGAAGTACGGCCTGTTCACCGCGCAGCTGGCCCTGGCGTTGCAAGGACAGGACCGCGACGACGTGCTGGCGCGCGTAGTCGAACTGCTGGCCATACGCGACCTGGCTGCAGGGAGGGCAGGCGAACGATGAGACGCTCTACGAGCGAACTGGTCCGCATTATCACGTCCGCCGACCCGGCGCAGCGCAATCGCTCGCTGGACGCGGTTTGCCGCAACGCCACGCTGGAGCAACTGCTGGCCGAATGCGCCGCGCTGGACCGCTTCCGGCGCATCAGCGATAATCTGTACGAGCGCGTGCGCGCCCTGTTCTTCCTCTACGCCATCTACCGCTTTCACCTGCCGCAGCGCCTGGAGTCGGACCGGGGCGCACTTATCCCCTTCGACGGGTATGCCAACCTCCTCAAGCGTCGCTTCGAGGAGGCCATCGACATCTTCTTGCAGACGCAGGCGGCGGCGGGCGGGCTGAGCGACGGCATCGCCAGCGCGCTGGCCGCGGCCTATCACAGCCTGGGCTTCCAGACTTTGGCCGACCAGGTGCGGCGCAGCGTGCGCTCGGTGCGCGGCAACCAGTGGATGTTCCGCATTGGCCACCCGGCCGACCACCCGCTGCGCGTACGGCCTGAGCTGTTGCAGCGCACGCCGCCGGGCCAGGGCTTGTTTCCCATTCTGCATGAGGCCACGCCTGTGCGCATGGACCTGACGCACAGCGGGTGGAGTGACATCTTCTTCCTGGGCATGGACTTCCCCGAAGGTGCACGCGTGCTCAATGTTTCGGTGGACCTGAGCGTGCGCGGCAGCGGCGAGGAGTCTGCGCCGCTGCCGCCCATCGAGACCTACTTCCGCGTGATCGATCAGCCCGTGCTGCGCCTGGTGAGCGTGGACCTGAACACGACCGCCGAGATCACGGCGCTGGACGAGGTGTTCGACTTCGCCAAGGACTACCTCGGCTTGCTCAAGGCGGCGGTGATTGCCTCCGGCATCGTGCCGCCCGGCATCGAGGGCGCGGGGCAGCCGTTGAGCGACCTGCTGGCGCGCATCGTGGGGCCTGGGTGCGGCATCGAGTTGGTGAGCCAGGTGAACGGCATCCCCAAAGGCTCGCGGCTGGCGGTGTCGACCAACCTGCTGGCCTCGTTGATCGCGGTCTGTATGCGCGCCACAGGGCAGACGCGTGTCCTGACCGGCCAACTGGCGGAGTCCGAGCGTCGCGTTGTGGCGGCCCGCGCCATCCTCGGCGAGTGGCTGGCGGGCTCCGGCGGCGGCTGGCAGGATTCGGGCGGCGTGTGGCCGGGCATGAAGGTGATTCAAGGCGTGGAGGCCGGCGAGTCCGACCCGGAGTACGGCGTCAGCCGGGGCAGGCTGCTGCCCAATCACCGCATCCTGACCGATGAGGACGTGTCGCCGGCTATGCGGCGCAAGCTGCAGGACAGCCTTGTGCTGGTGCATGGCGGCATGGCGCAGGACGTAGGGCCAATCCTGGAGATGGTGACCGAGAAGTACCTGCTGCGTTCCGAGGCGGAATGGCAGGGCAGGCAGGAGGCCATCCGCATCATCGACGAGATTCTCGACCTGCTCAAGCGCGAAGATGTGCGTTCAATCGGCGCAGCCACGCAGCGCAACTTCTTCGGCCCCATCCAGACGATCATCCCCTGGGCCACCACCCTCTACACCGAGACCCTGATCCGGCAGGTGGCGGAGGAGTTCGGGTCGCGCTTCTGGGGCTTCTGGATGATGGGCGGCATGTCGGGCGGCGGCATGGGCTTTATGTTCGACCCGGCGGTCAAGCCGCAGGCCCAAGCGCGCCTGCAGGAGATCATGTCGGCGGCAAAGCGGCGATTGGAGGCGGCTGTGCCCTTTGCAATGGAGCCGGTCGTCTACGATTTCGCCATCAACGAGCGCGGCACCTTTGCGGAGCTGTTAACGGGCGAGCAGGCCCTCATGCCCGCGGGCTATTATGCGCAGACCGTGCCGGCGCTGGTGCGCCACGAGCAGCGCAGCCTGTCGCCTTTCCGCCGCACCGAGCTTGACCGTTTCGCCGCGGCCTGTCGCACCGAACCCAAGCTGCGCGGCATGGTGCAGACGCTGTTCGACCGGCTGCTGCCCAGCGCCGACGTCCAGGGCGCGGACACGGCGACGCTGGCCGATTTGCTGGATCAGTTCGGCTTTGACCGCGTGCAGCATGAGCAGATCAAGGCCGACATGCGCAGCGGGCGCATCGGGCTGGCGCAGAATCGCCTGCCGGTGACGAGCCGCATCGAGGATGTAAGCGAAGACGAACTGGTCGATTTTGGTCGCAGCGACGCAGACGCCCAGCGGCGCAGATGGCGAGATCTGGGCATGCAGGCGTTGGCGGAAGGCGCGGCCGCGGTTGTGTCATTGGCGGGCGGCGCCGGCAGCCGCTGGACGCACGGCGCGGGCGTGGTCAAGGCGCTGCACCCGTTCAGCAAACTGGGCGGCAAGCACCGCTCCTTCATCGAGGTGCACATCGCCAAGAGCCGCCTGACGAGCCGGCTGTGCGGGACGCCGCTGCCGCACGTCATCACGACGAGCTATCTGACGCATGACCGCATCGAGTCGTTCTTGGCCGCCGAGGACTGGTATGGCTATGGGGATCACGTGATTCTGTCGCCTGGACGCGCCATCGGGCTGCGCATGACGCCGATGGCGCGCGATCTGCGCTTCGCCTGGGAGGAGATGCCGCAGCAGTTGCTCGACGAGCAGGCGCAGAAGATGCAGGACAGCCTGCGCGCCGCGCTGATCGGTTGGGCGGTGCAGATGGGCGAGGGCAGCGACTATACGGACAACACGCCGCTGCAATGTCTGCACCCGGTGGGGCATTGGTACGAGGTTCCCAACATGCTGCGCAACGGCGTGCTGGCGCGGCTGCTGGACGAACGCCCTCAGCTTCGCTATTTGATGGTGCACAACATCGACACGCTCGGCGCGAACATGGACCCGGCGATGCTCGGCTGCCACATCGACGCGGGCAAGACCTGGACGACCGAGGTCATCCGCCGGCGCATCGATGACCGCGGGGGCGGGCTGGCGCGGGCGGACGGGCATGTGCGCCTGATCGAGGGGCTGGCGCTGCCGCGCGAGGAGATCGAGTTCACGCTCTCCTATTACAACTCCAATACCGTCTGGCTGGAGATCGACGGGCTGCTGGCCTTGTTCGGTTTGACGCGCGCGGACCTGGCGGACGAGGCGAAGGTGGCGCGAGCGGTGCGGGCGATGGCGGCGCGCATGCCCGCCTACATTACGCTAAAGGATGTGAAGAAACGCTGGGGCAAGGGCCAGGAGGACGTGCTGCCGGCGGCCCAGTTCGAGAAACTGTGGGGCGACATGACCGCGCTGCCGGAGTTGGATTGCCAGTTCGTGGCGACGCCGCGGGCGCGCGGGCAGCAACTCAAGGAAGTGGCGCAGTTGGACGGCTGGCTGCGCGACGGGTCCGCCGCCTATGTAGAGGAGCTTTGCGCCTGGGAGTGAAAGAGAATCGCCACGAATTTCTCGAATTCGATGAATCGAACGCGCTCCGTTCGTGCAATTCGAGAAATTCGTGGCAAGAGTTTTCGTGAGAAGGAGCGTTACGGGTTCTCCACCGCGAAGGGCAGCCCTTGGGGCCAGACGTCCTGCGGGTCGTAGCCCAGAACGCGGCGGGCCGGTTCCATGTCCAGCCGTTCCAAATACTTGGCCTTGCTGATGGCGAAGAGGGTCACGGATTCCCCCGGCGCAGGCGTGGGCGATTCGACGACGCGTTCATAGAAGCGTGCGGCGTCGTCGTGGCTGAAAAAGACGTCGCGGCCGAAGCGACTGGCTTTGAGCGTTTCGGCTTCGCCCGGGTCGCGCGGCAGCCAGCCGATGCGCACATTGACTACAGACAGACCATAGACGCGGGCATACATATGGCCCATTTCCTCGGCCCAGACCTTGGTTAGCGCGTAGTGGTTGATCGGCCGCGAACCTTCCTCGATGCGCAACAGCCTATCCGGCCAACCGAAGCCCATGATCGTCTGGATGGTGCTAGCCAGCGACAGACGCTTGACGCCGAACTCGCGGGCGGCGTCGCAGATATGATACAGGCCGATGACATTGGGGTGCAGCAGCACGTCCAAGAAGTCGGCGGGGTTGGGGTAGGCGCCGAGGTGAATGATGACGTCCATGCCCTCGACGGCCTGGCGCACCTTATCGCGGTCATCCAGGTCGCCCATGATGTAGTCTTCGACGCCTGGGGTAGGGCGTCGAGCAAAGCCGCGGACGTAGTGGCCGCGCGCCAGCAAGCGCCGGCAGACGGGCTGCCCGATGGCGCCGGTGGAGCCGGTCACCAACACGCGTTTTGGTTCTGTGGTCTTCTCAATCATTCTCTTCAGGTCTTTCTAAATCGTGAGGTTCGCGTCCTGCCGCCGGCGCGAGTTAGGGCTTGGGGGTTTCCAGCAACATGGTCACGCCCATATCGATGTACTTGTTGCGCAAGTCGGCGGTGTAGTTGCGGTACATGAGTTTGACGTCTGTGCCCTCCAACTGCTGCAGCGTGTAGCGCACGCAGTCGTCGTCGGTCTGGAATGGGTGGTCGGGGTAACGCTGCCGATCCAGGCTCAAGTCCATCGGCCCCCAAGAGAGGCAGTCGACGCCCGGCTTGGCTAAGCGGCGGGCGTTGCCAACCGCGTGGATCGATTCGATCTGAATCCAGAGCACGCCTGTGTTGTTCCACCAAGCCATGTAATCGGCGGGGTCGGGGTGGTCTTTCAGTCCCCAGCGCGCGCTTCCGCCCCAACTGCGCACGCCCTGTTGGGGGTAGTGGAAGTTGTCGACGGCTTCGAGGACGGAGCTTTCCTGCTCAACCTGGGGAACCTCGACGCCGGTCGGCCCCAAATCGAGGATGTTGCCGATCAGATAGGTGAAGCGCGTGTGCTTGATGCGCAATTGAACGTGGACGCCCATCGCTTCGGCCATTTGGCAAAACTCGACTAGACGTTCCTCGTTGAGGGGAGCGTGCTGGCTGTCGATCCAGACAAAGGCGTAGTCGTCTTTGCCGAGGATAGTTTCGAGTTGGTTTTGGGTGGAAGTGATGGGGACGTTGACGCCGATCAGGATTTCGCCGGCGTGTATGCGCTGCTTGAGCGGTGCAGGGTTAGTCATGGCAATTCTCCGGGAAGGTGGATAGGCGAAACGGTTGAACGGCTCAAGGTCGCGAAGGCGCTAGGCGACGAACTAGGCGGTGAACTAGACGACGGATCGGGCGGACGGGCCGGGAAAGAACGGGAAGAGGCGATGCAGCGCGGCCTCGTCGAGCGGGGCCCCGTATTCGCAGACCTCGAACGCTTCGGCATAGCGGATGTTGCGCCCGGCTTCGCCGTAAAAATGGATGAGCTTGTCCTTGTAGCTGCCGGCGACGCGACGCAGCCGCGGCTCTAGCCGCGTGCGCAGCCAGGCGCGCCGTTTTTCCGGCTCGGCGGGCACGTCGTCCAGGTAGCCGCCGTTGTAGGGCAGCCACTCAAACACCTGCGATTCGTGGCAGCAGAGCGCGTCGACTTTCTGCTCAACGACTTCGTCGATGCCGACCACGATATCGGCCTGGAACGGGTAGGGCTTTTGGAAATGGTCCCAGGTGTGAACGATGACGGGATTGGCGTGCAGATGCGGGACGTGGGAGACTACGTTCGGCACGGTCACCATGTAGGCTGCGTCTTGCACGAGCTGCGAGGCGTAGCGGTGGTCGGGGTGGTAGTCGTTCGGCCGGTGGACCATGACCAGGTCGGGCCGGAATTGGCGGATCACGGCGATTACGGTGTGGCGGTTTTCCAGTGAGGGCAACAGCGCGCCGTCGTGGATGTCGAGTGTGACGTACTCGGCGCCCAGCGTGGCCCCGGATGCGGCGGCCTCGGCGCGGCGCCGCCAGGCAAGGGGCGCGCCGCCCATCGCGTGATGTCCGGCGTCGCCGTTGGTCAGGCTGACCAGCTTGACTGTGTGGCCGAGGCGGGCATAGAGCGCGGCTGTGCCGCCGGCGGAGAAGTCGGGGTCGTCGGGGTGAGCGCCGAAGATCAGAATGCGCAAGGCGTCGTTTGTAGTCGTCATGGGGCGGCGGATTACCCTGTGTGCGCTGGGCGGCGGATTTATATTGGTAGCCAAACACCAGTATAGCAGGTCGCGCCGCAGCCTTCAAAGGCATGCGGGGATGCGCAATTTGGCCGGTGCGCGTTGAGCGACTACGATAGAAGGGTTGCCCGGAACGCATCCGGGCGGAATGGGCTGGCGGCGTCGATTTGCGAACCTAGCCCGCTATGAGGAGATCGGTACGTGTTACACAGCAGTGCAAGTTTCTTTGACTCTAGGCGCGGCAGCCGGCTGGTGCAGGGTGCGCCGTTTTTCTATGGGTGGGTGATCCTGTTGGCCGGGACGTTCGGCCTGATCATGACCAGCCCTGGGCAGACCTATGCCATCTCGATCTTTATCGAACATTTTATCGTCGACCTGGGCATCAGCCGCGGCTTGGTGAGCACCTTCTACACGGTCGGCACGCTTGTAGCAAGCTTCGGCCTGCCTTTCGTCGGACGGCAGATCGACCGGCGCGGCCCGCGATTGATGGTGGGCGTCATCTCGGCGGTATTCGGGCTGGCCTGCATCTATATGGGTGCGATCCAGACAGGTTGGATGCTGCTGATCGGGTTCGTGCTGGTGCGGCTGTTGGGGCAGGGCAGTCTAAGTCTGGTCAGCAATTATGTGATTAACCAATGGTGGGTGCGCCGGCGCGGGACGGTCATGGGGTTATCCGGCGTGCTCGTCTCCCTGTTGGGCGTAGGCGCGTTTCCCAACCTTATCAACTGGATGATCCCGCAGATCGGCTGGCGCGCCACGTATGTCGTGTTCGGCGCGGCGCTGATCGCGGTGATGGTTCCATTGGGCGTGACGTTCTATCGCAGCCGGCCGGAGGCTTATGGATTGACGCCGGACAACCAGTCGGGCGGGCGCACGGGCGGCGCTAAAGGCGCTGTCTTGGTCGAAGAGAACTGGACGCTGGCCGAAGCGAGACGCACGGCAGCCTTTTGGATCGTAGCGATCGGGCTGTCTTCGATCAGCATGTTGGGCACCGGCCTTACCTTTCATATGGTCAGCATCTTTGCCGACAACAATCTGTCGCCGACTATCGCTGCGGCCGTATTTGTGCCGCTGGCGTTGACGACTGCTGCGGCCAATTTGGGCAGCGGCGTGCTGGTTGACCGCATCCCCGTGCGCTACTTTTTGGCGACCGCCCTGTTGCTGCAGGCGCTGGCCCTGTGGATGGCGCAGGCGCTGCCCAGCGTGGAAGTTGCGATGCTTTACGGCGTGCTGCTCGGCACGATGATGGGGCTGATGCGCACCGTGGGCGCGGTGGTATGGCCGTCGTACTTTGGGCGGCTCTACCTGGGGAGCATTGCCGGCTTCGCGTCGACCATCTTGACCGCCGCTTCGGCGCTGGGGCCGATGCCGATGGGCCTGGCCCGTGACCTGCTGGGCAGCTACAACCAGGCGTTAGTGATTCTGGCCTTTATCCCTCTGGCGTTGAGCGTCCTCAGCCTGTTCCTTCGCCCGCCGCGCCTCGCCCGTTAAGCGGCCACGCCTTGCTGGGGCGGAACCGCTCAACGGGCGAGGGACATTGCCGGGCTAACGGCCGTTGTTTATCGAGTCCAGGCGGAGCCGCCGGCTGTAGAGTATCAAGGCCGGCGTGAGCAGCAGCCCGGAGAGGGTGATGGCCGCGCGCAGCGAGCGCAGCCCTACCGCGCCGACGGCGGGCCCCCCGCCGATTTGCCCCAGTGCATCCGCCTGCGAAACCATCGACAGCACCGTGGCGCGCACGCGCGACGGGATGTTGCGGTTGAGCCAGGTGGTTGCGATCGGGTATTGCAGCGTGCGCAGACCGGAGGCGAACCAGTAGGCGGCGGTAGCGACGGCGAAGGCGTGCGCCTGACCGAAGGTCACAACGGCTGCGATCAGCAGCGCGGTGGTCGCCAGCAGCGTTCTGCCCAGCGCGCGCGGGTCATGCAGGTCGAGGCGACGCAGCAGCCCCTCGGAGACCAGGACGCCCAGGAGCATGGCGCCGGCGTGAAGCGCGCCGATCCACAGCACCGGCGGCAGGTTCGGCCAGGCCGGGAAGCCGATGTCGTTGAGGAAGTGCGCCTCCCACAGCCGGTCGAAGCCTTCGCTGAACGCGCCGAAGACCACGCCCGCCAGCACGAACATCAGCACGATGGGTTGTAGGCGCACGATGTGGAAGCCCTCGCGCGTAGTCGCCAGCATATCGCGCCACGATTCGCGTTCTTGGCGCGGCGCGGGCGTGAAGCCGCGTTCGGGCATGACGAGGGTGAGGAACAGGCTGAGGCCGATGAGCAGTGCGCCGCCCAGCCATATGGGCAGGTTGAGCCGCCAGGCGCCCAGCGCAGCCCCGATCAGGATGCCGGCAAAGCCGCCGGCCAGCCCGACCTGGGCGTGGCGCATATAGGCTCTGCCGACGCGCTCCTCGCCCAACTCGTCGGCAGCCCAGGCGCTGGCCGCGCCGCTAATGAAGGTCTCGCCGATGCCGCGGATGAACTCGGCAAAGAGAATGGCGACGAAGAGGGGAACCCAGCCCTCGATCACGTAACAGAGACCGATCAGCGCGAAGCCGATGATGACGGCAAGTCGCCGGCTGTAGAGGTCCGCGACCACGCCGGTGGGAATCTCGAACAGCAGGACCGTCAACTCGATGGTTGTGCCGACCAGCACCAACTGCATGGGGTTCATGCCGACCGTCTGGACATAGTAGACGGCAAGCACGGTGAAGATCATGGAGCTGAACAGGGCATGCGTCGCGCCCATGATCAGATAGAGCGTGTATGCGTTTGGCTTCTTCAAGGATATCTCCCTGACAGGATCAAAAGGATGATCGGTTGTGAAGGGTGAAGTCGGCGTGCGGCAAGCCGGGCAGGCGGAACCTGCCCGCGACGATTTCGTCGCGGCGTGCTGCGCGATGCGGCTTCAGACTCGGAAGATACCCTGCGCGCCGGGGCGCGCGTGGCGGGTTAGGTGTGCGGCTGAGACGCCCTGGATCGGCAGAGGCATCGCCCGAGGAGGTTCATGAAGGCGCGTGTAGTTGTGACTGACATGAGCTTGCTTTCCTCTGCACGAAACAGGTGCACGAAACAGGTGCACGAAACAGGTGCCGAAATTGATGGAGTGCAGTCTACGCTGAGCGGCGGCTGCGTGTCAATGTCGGCGCGGGTTTGAGTGTACTTTGCGAGTACCTCGCTGCTTTCTGCAAGGCGAGGGTATGCTGATCTGTGCGGAACTTGGTAAAATAAGTCGAGGGTTGGATGTGTGTTGCAGCCCAATCGACAGAAACTCGCGTGTGTTCCTTTGCTTTGGCTATTATGCAGAGCGGGAGGCGACATGACGGAAGAATGGTTCGCGCCGGAAGCGCCGACAGATCAGAATGCGACCGGCGACGCGTGGCGGGTGCTCGTCCATAATGACGACAAGACGCCGTTCGAGTATGTGATCCGGACGCTGGAGTCCATCTTTATGCTTTCCGAGGAGATCGCGGACCACATCGCGTGGACGGCGCACGACCGCGGCGCGGCTGTCGTGGTCATTCGCCCGCGCAGCGAGGCCGAGAACCTGGCGCGTGTGGCGCGAGGTCGCGCCCAGGCGGACGGCTACCCGTTGCAGTTTACAGTAGAGAAGGATTGAGCTTTGCATAACTGGCAGACGCAAGCGCGGCGGACCGTGTTGCAGGCGGGCAACGGCCGCTTTCTCAAGGTCGAGTACCATACCGTCGAATTGCCCGACGGTCAGGTGATCGAAGAATGGCCGTGGCTGATCACGCCGGATTTCGTCAACGTGGTCGCAGAGACGGCAGCCGGCGAGTATATTTGCTTTCGCCAGACCAAGTACGCGGTCGAGGGGGTGTCGCTGGCGGTGACGGGCGGCTATCTGGAGCCGGGCGAGGACCCGCTGGTCGCGGCGCAGCGCGAACTGCTGGAGGAGACAGGCTATGTTGCGGCCGAGTGGATCGACCTGGGCAAGTATGCGGTAGACGGCAACCGCGGCGCGGGGACGGCGCATCTGTTCCTGGCGCGCGGGGCCGAATGGCGGCAGCCGATCGACGCCGACGACCTGGAAGAGCAGGAGTTGCTGCTGTTGACGCGTGCGGAAATGCGCGCCGCGCTGCAGTGTGGTGAGTTCAAGGTGCTGCCCTGGGCGACTGCGGTGGCGCTGGCCTTGTACCGCCGGGACGGGGATTAGGTCCTCGCATCAGCTTGATTGATTTCACAGTAGGAAAAGGCGCCGGTCGCTAAAGGCCGGCGCCTTTTTGTGTATGCCCGTTATTCGTTACTCGCCTTCGTCGATGCCGCCGGCGGGCATTTCGATGTCGACCACGTTGCCCTGGAAGTCGATCACGATGCGAAAGCCCAACATGCCAAGCCAACGCAGCGCCTCTTCGGGGATGGGCTGGCCGACCGCCTCTTCCATGCGGTCGATGGAGGATTCGACCGCGGCCTTGGTAAAGATGTCGTCCTGGCCCATCATATCCAACATGGCGCTGACGGCCATGTCGCGGCTGCCTTCCACCTGTTCGCGCAGGAAGCGCAACACCTGCCGGTCGACATTACCGGCGTCGATGTGGCGCAGGAAGCCGTCGTCATCGACGACGTAGCAGGCGTTTTCGCCCACCCAAGCCACCTGGGCAGGGCTGCCGGTCTCGTCGAAGACCAGGCCGGTGAACATGGCGGTTCGGGTCATAGAGCTAACCCTCTGAACGAACTATCCCATCCGGGAAGCCGTCAGCTTCCCGGATGGGACTGAACAAGACTTAGGCGTAGAGCGGCGCCAGGGCCTTTTGCAGGAACTCGCAGCTGCGGGTGACGGTCTGCACCGGGTCTTTGGGCAGGTCGTGCTCGACGATGTACCATTCGCCGCCCGCGGCCTTGGCAGCCGGCAGCAGCGCGGCCCAGTCGAGCGTACCGTAACCGACATCGGCGAAGCCCATCTGGTCTTCGTTCTGCCCGGCGGCGGCGACGTCCTTGACGTGGATGCGCGCGCAGCGACCGGCATGGCGCTGCAACAGGACCAGCGGATCGACGTCCCCGCGCACGATCCAGCCCAGGTCCGGCTCCCACAGGAGATGCTCCGGCGACGCGCCCTCGAACAGCCAGTCGATGGCGAGCTTGCCGTCCATCTCGACCATTTCCCAGGCGTGGTTGTGGTAGAGGAAGCGCATGCCCTGGTCGGCGCAGCGCTTGCCGATGGCGCCGAGGCGGCGGCCCATCTCCAGCCAGCCTTTGGCGTCGCGATTGCGCTCTTCTTGCGGCAGGGCGGGCACGCAGATGCAGTCGTTGCCGATGGCCTGGTTGAAGGCGATCACCGTCTCCAACTCGTCTTCGGCGGCGGAGAGGGGTACATGCGTGCAGATGGCCTTGAGGTTGTGCTTGGCGAGCAGGTCCTTCATCTCGGCGGCGCTCAGGCCGTGGTCGCGGATCGTCTCGACGCCGGCGTAACCGGCCGCGGCGACCTGGCCCAGCGTGACGTCGAGCGACTGTTCCAGATGGCGCAGCGTGTAGAGTTGCACGGCTATGGGCAGAGAGGTTTGTTTGGACATGAGTAAGTTTCCTTTGAATAGCGGTTCGTCTTTGAGTGTTAATTAGCCGGCGTCAATCGGCAAGGAGCCGCTGGCGCAGTCCGGTATGCCGTTGGGTGACCTGGTTGTTGCGCACCGCCATGGCGATGGCCTTTGGCTGGCCGACGAGGACGACGAGGCGTCGCGCCCGGCTGACGGCTGTATAGAGGAGGTTGCGCTGCAACATCATGTAATGGCTGGTCAGGACGGGAATGACGACGGCCGGGAATTCGGACCCCTGACTTTTGTGGACGCTGATGGCGAAGGCGTGAACAAGCTCGTCCAACTCCAGGAAGTCATAGTGCACAGCCCGCTCCTCCATCATAACCGTCATGGTCTGCATCTCCAAGTCCAAGCCGGTAATGACGCCCATATCGCCGTTGAAGACGTCTTTGTCGTAGTTGTTGCGAATCTGCATCACGCGGTCGCCCAGGCGGAAGATATGGCTGCCGGTGCGGCGTTCGGGCTTAGACGAATGAGGCGGGTTGAGCGCGTCTTGGATGGCGGCGTTGAGCGCGGCGACGCCGGCTGCGCCGCGATGCATGGGGCTGAGCACTTGGATGTCTGTGGGCGGGATGGCGAAGCGTCGCGGTATGCGCTCGCGCACCAGTTCGACGCAGAGCTGCGCGGCCCGCTCGGCGTCCTCGGTCTTGAAGAGGAAGAAGTCGCCGTTGGGCTTGTTGATCATGTCGGGCATCTGCCCGCGGTTGATGCGGTGGGCGTTGGTGATGATGAGGCTGTCCGCTGCCTGGCGGAAGATGGTCTGAAGGCGGATCACGGCGGCGACATCGCTGGGGCTAAGCGCTTCGAGTGCGGCGATGAGGTCGTTCAACACGTTGCCCGCGCCCACGCTGGGCAGTTGGTCCACGTCGCCGACGAGGAGCAGGTGCATGCCGGGCGGAACGGCCTTGAAGAGGTGGTTGGCGAGCGTCATGTCCAGCATGGAGGCTTCATCGACGATGAGCAGGTCGCCTTCCAGCGGGAAGTCGTCGTTGCGCTTGAAGACGAGGCCTTCCGCCGGCTGGAATTCGAGCAAGCGATGGACGGTCTTGGCTTCCTGGCCTGCGGACTCGGCCAAGCGTTTGGCGGCGCGGCCTGTGGGCGCGGCCAGCAGGACGCGGTAGCCGGCGGCGCGACACAGGTGGAGGATGGTGCGCACGGTGGTGGTCTTGCCCGTGCCGGGGCCGCCGGTGAGGATGACGACGCGGCGGCTGAGGGCGGCGATGACCGCTTGACGCTGTTCGGGGGCAAGGCGCACGCCGGTCTGCGCTTCGATCTGGGCGAGGCGCGCCGCCCAGTCCGTCTGCGGGCCGGCGAAGGCCGGCATAAAGTCGGCCCCGGCGGTCATGATGCGCAGCAGACGGGCGGCCACGCCCTGTTCGCTGTAGTAGAGCGGGGCGAGGTAGACGGGCCGGTCTTCCTGCATGAGTTGGGCGGCGCGGTCGAGCGTGGCCGCTGCATAGAGCCGGCCGGACTCGGCTACGAGGTGCGGGGTCTCTGCGGGCAGATCGGGCGCGGGCTTGGGCAGTTCGGCGCCGCCCGGTTCCTCGGTCACCTTGACCGCTTCCTGCTCCCAGAGGCGGAGGACGCCTAGCGCGGCCTGTTGGGGTTCTACGTCGAGCAGGCGCGCGGCCTCGTCGAGCAGTTCGGAGACGGGGAGGAAGACATGGCCGTTGTCGGTGGCCTGGTTGAGCGCGTAGGCGACGCCCGCGGCCACGCGCTGCGGCGAGTCGGCGGGGATGCCGAGCGACTGGGCGATCTTGTCGGCGGTAAGAAAGCCGATGCCGTAGATGTCTTGGGCCAGCCGGTACGGGTCGGACTGGACGACGGCGATGGCGGCGTCGCCATAGTACTTGTAGATTTTAGCGGCGAGGCTGGTGGTGACGCCGTGGCTTTGCAGAAAGAGCATCACCTCTTTGATGGCGCGTTGTTCTTCCCAAGCGCGCAGGATGAGGCGGACGCGCTTGCGCCCCACGCCGGGGACTTCGAGCAGGCGCTGGGGGTCGTGTTCGATGACCTCCAGGGTCTCTACGCCGAAGCGGGCGACGATGCGCTTAGCCGTGACCGGCCCTACGCCCTTGATCAGGCCGCTGCCCAGGTACTTCTCGATGCCGGCGACGGTGGCGGGGAGAACGGTGCGCAGGTTCTCGACCGAGAACTGCCGGCCATACTCGGCGTGGACGGTCCACTTGCCGCTCACCTCGACGAACTCGCCCACGTTGAGGCCGGCCATGACGCCGACGAGGACGACTTCGGTCTTTTGGCCGAAAAGCCCCGGGGCGGGGGTTTCCGGGGTGAGCTTGGCGACCGTGTAGCCGGTTTCTTCGCTGTGGTAGGTGATGCGTTCGACGACGCCGCGCAGCGTGTCCATGCTGCAAGCGTAGCAGAATGACATGGCTTGAGCAAAGGCATGTTGCATCCAATTTGGCTAAACGTATGTTCTGGTGTTATACTGTGTGGAACGTTGATGCTAGATCACGCGCCCGGCACAGCGGTGATCTGGCCAACAGTGGTTTCACTGGGGAGTTGCCAGGGCAGCCTGGAGTGCTAGAATCAGGAGAGATACATGAGTATCAGCAAAGCGCATAAGACCCAGTTGATCGGCGATTACCGGATCAACGAGCAGGACACTGGTTCGCCGGAAGTGCAAGTCGCCCTTCTGACGACGCGTATCGAAGCCTTGATCAATCATCTCAATACGCACAAGCACGACGAGAGCTCCCGGCGCGGGTTGCTGAAACTGGTGGGTCAGCGCAGGCGCCATCTGGCTTATTTGAAGAGGTCAGACACCCAACGATATCAGGAACTGATCCAGCGGTTGGGTCTGCGCAAGTAGGATACGGGCAAGCAAGGGAAGGGGGCGAAGGTCATTGCGATGGCTGTTTCGCCCCTTTTTTCCTGCCCGCCGCAAGGGGGCGTTTGGTCAGCCGGTTATGAGCCGGCGTGTACCGGTCGCCGGGCGCCTCAACGGTTCTAGGCAATTTGGGTACGGTTTAGTAATGATGTAAACAGGTTAAGTGCAGTGCGCATTGCAGCGCGCAGAGCGGCGGGAACGGTAGTCTAGCTGCCACCGCGTTAATCGAGGTCCGGCATTGGAGAGCGCGGCGAAAGCTTTTTGCAGCGGCCTTTGTCGGTGAGACAAGAGATTTCGCCTTGGTCTCCAGTTCCGCACCTCGGTTCCGTGCCCACCCTCTCTGCAGATTGCTGCATAGCCGTACTGCCTGTGTAGTCTTGCGACGTTAATAGACGTAACATAAGGAGTACGAATCTATGCAAGTTTTTGATGGTTCCCGAGTATATACTGCGGAGGTTGGCGGGCGTCCTCTCTCGATTGAGACGGGCGTGCTTGCCATTCAGGCGGGCGGCGCCGTAACCGTTCGCTATGGCGATACGGTGGTGTTGGCCACGGCCACAATGAGCAAGGATGTGCGGCCGGGCATCAACTTCTTCCCGCTGACGGTGGATTTTGAAGAAAAGCTCTACGCGGCCGGTCGCATCCCCGGCAGCTTCTTCCGGCGCGAGGGCCGTCCCAGCGAGCAGGCCATCCTGCTGTCGCGCCTGGTGGACCGTCCGCTGCGCCCGCTCTTCCCGAAGGGCATGCGCAACGAGGTGCAGGTCATCCTTACGGCCTTGAGCATCGACGAAGAGAACCTGTTGGATCCGCTGGCGATCATCGGCGCATCGGCTGCGCTGACGATCAGCGACGTCCCCTGGAACGGGCCGGTGGCGGGTTCGACCATCGGCTTCATCGACGGCGAATACGTCGTCAACCCCACGGCGACGGCGATGGAAAACAGCCGGCTGAACCTGATGGCGGCGGGCACGCGCGACAACATCCTGATGGTGGAAGCCGGCGCGCACGAGATCCCCGAAGACATGATGCTGGAAGCGCTGAAGATGGCGCATGAGGCTAACCAGTCGGTGATCTCTCTGATCGACGCCATGCAAGCCGAGGTCGGCAAAGAGAAGAATACGGTTCAGTTCTTCCTGCCTGCGCCGGAGATCCAAGAGCGCATCAACGCGCTGGCGAAGGACGAGGTCGGCGGCGTGTTGGCGGCTGGGTTGGACAAGACAAGCCTGAAGGACAGCCTGGACCAGGTGCGCGCCGACGTCGAAGAGTCGTTGGCCGAGAACCTCGCCTCTGAGGAGGTGACGGCGACGGACATTGCCGACGCCATGAGCGCGGTGATCAAAGAAGCCACGCGCAGCCGCATTCTGAACGAGGGCGTGCGCCCGGACGGACGGGCGACCGATGAGATCCGGCCCATCCGCATCCAGGTCGGCAAACTGCCGCGCGTCCACGGTTCCGGCCTGTTCATGCGCGGGGACACCCACGTGCTGACGATTGCGACGCTGGGCACGCCGGGCGACGCGCAGCGCATCGATACGTTGCAGCCGACCGACGACAAGCGCTATATGCACCACTACAACTTCCCGCCCTACAGCACGGGCGAAGCGTATCCGCTGCGCGGGCCGCGCCGCCGCGAGATCGGTCACGGCGCGCTGGCGGAGCGGGCGCTGCTGCCTATGATCCCGGAAGATTTTCCGTACACGCTGCGACTTGTCAGCGAAGTGGTGAGCAGCAACGGCTCTACCAGCATGGCATCGGTCTGCGGCAGCACGCTGGCGTTGATGGATGCGGGCGTGCCGATTGCGGCGCCGGTGGCGGGCATCGCCATGGGCCTGGTACAGGACGCAGAGACCGGGGCTTACAAGGTTTTGAGCGACATCCAGGGCATGGAAGACGCTCTGGGCGACATGGACTTCAAGGTGGCGGGCACGGAGCACGGCATCACGGCCCTGCAGATGGACCTGAAGATTAAGGGGCTGGATTTCAGCATTCTGACCGAGGCGCTGGAGCAGGCGCGTGCGGGCCGGCTGCATATTCTGGGCAAGATGCTCGAGGCGCTGCCCGCGTCGCGCGACCATCTCAGCCCGTATGCGCCGCGCATCCTCAGCCTGCACGTCGACCCGGAGAAGATCGGCAAGATCATCGGTCCGGGCGGCAAGACGGTGCGCGCTCTACAGGAGAAGTACGCGGTCAAGGTCGACATCGAGGAAGACGGTACAGTCTACGTGTCGGGCGAGGGCGAAGGCGCAGAGCAGGCGTTGGACGAGATTCAGAGCATGACGGAAGACGTCGAGGTGGGCAAGATCTACACGGGCACGGTCGTGCGCGTGGAGCCTTACGGCGCCTTTGTCAACATCCTGCCCGGCGTAGACGGCATGGTGCACATCAGCCAGTTGGCCGACTACCGTGTGGACAAGGTGGAGGACATCGCCAACATCGGCGACGAACTGACCGCCATGGTCATCGACGTGGACCCGGGCGGTCGCGTGCGCCTCAGCCGCCAGGCCGTGTTGGAAGGCTGGAGCGTCGAGGATGCCCGCGAGCGGGATAAGGGCGGTGCGCGCAGCGGCGGCGGCAATCGCCGCGGCAGCCGCGATCGCGGCGGTCGCGATGACCGCAGGTCTCGCCGCTAGCGAGGGACGGCCCGCCGCGCTCGGCAAGGCGCGGGCTTGAACTGACCGGTACAGAGTCCGGCAGTTGTGGGGGAAGCCCTGCGGCTGCCGGTTTTCTTTTGGCATGCCCAACGCAATGCGCTCGGGTATACGTATCCGCGGCGCACGCTTCGCCGTCCCATCGTGTAGCCGAGGCGGCTCTGCGTTCGGAATGCCGCCTCTACTGCATTCAGCGCGACAATTCGCGACTATTGAGCAACCAAAAAATAGCCGCAGTGCACTAGACAAATCCGGTAGCGGGCAGTATACTGGTAAGATAAGAACAGTTGTTCGATTGCGTGTGCAGGCGGCCTGTATGGACCGCTGTGATAGGCTTTGTGAGGGGACGCTATGCCGCCATTTCAGGTTGTGAGCGAATATGAGCCAACGGGCGATCAGCCGCGGGCGATCGCGCAATTGGCGGAGGGGTTGCGCCGCGACATGCGCCACCAGGCGCTGTTGGGCGTGACCGGCTCCGGCAAGACCTACACGATGGCGAAGGTCATCGAGCAAGTGCAGAAGCCCACGCTGATTCTGGCGCACAACAAGACTTTGGCCGCGCAGCTCTACAGCGAGATGCGCGAGTTCTTTCCCAACAACGCCGTGGAGTATTTCGTCAGCTATTACGACTACTACCAGCCCGAGGCGTATATTCCGCGCACTGATACGTATGTGGAGAAGGAGTCGCAGATCAACGAGGAGATCGACCGGCTGCGCCTGGCTGCGACCTCGTCGCTGTTTAGCCGGCGCGACACGGTGATCGTCGCCTCGGTCTCGTGCATCTACGGCCTGGGCAGCCCGCAGGATTACGGCCGCGTGGTCTTGAGCCTGCGCGTGGGCGACATGGTGCGACGCAACAATATTCTGCGCCATCTGGTGGAGATCTACTACGAGCGCAACGACAGCACGTTGCAGCGCGGCCGGTTCCGCGCCCGCGGCGATGTGTTGGAGGTGCAGCCTGCCGACCGAGAGTTCGCCTACCGCATTAGCCTGTGGGGCGATGAGATCGAGCGCATCAGCGAGATCGACACGCTCACCGGCGAGATTTTGGCCGATCATCAACAGATCGACATCTATCCGGCCAAGCACTTTGTGACGCCGCAGGAGCGGCTGGAAGAAGCGCTGGTCGACATCGAGGAGGAGCTTGATGAGCAGGTCAAGCTCTTCGAGTCGCAGGGCAAGCTGTTGGAGGCGCAGCGCATCAAGCAGCGCACCCGCTATGACCTGGAGATGCTGCGCGAGGTGGGCTATTGCAGCGGCGTCGAGAACTATAGCGGGCCGCTCTCCCAACGCCCGCCGGGCAGCACGCCCTGGACGCTGCTCGACTATTTCCCGGCGGACTGGCTGCTCTTTGTGGACGAGAGCCATATGACGCTGCCGCAGGTGCGCGGCATGTACAACGGCGACCGCAGCCGCAAACAGGTGCTGGTAGAGTATGGTTTCCGGCTGCCGAGCGCGCTGGACAACCGTCCGCTGCGCTTCGAGGAGTTCGAGGAACACATCAACCAGGTCGTCTATGTCAGCGCCACGCCGGGACCGTATGAGCGCCAGCACGCCGAGCAGATCGTGGAGCAGGTGATCCGTCCCACCGGCTTGCTAGACCCGGTGGTGGAGGTGAGGCCGACGAAGGGGCAGATCGACGACCTGCTGGCTGAGATCAAGCGGCGCGTGGCGGTGGGCCAGCGCGCGCTGGTGACGACGCTGACCAAGCGCATGGCCGAGGACCTGACCGAGTACCTGGCGGAGTTGGGCATCCGCGTGCATTATCTGCACAGCGAGATCCATACCATCGAGCGCGTGGAGATTCTGCGCGACCTGCGGCTGGGCGTGTACGACGTGGTGGTCGGCATTAACCTGTTGCGCGAGGGGTTGGACTTGCCGGAGGTGTCGCTGGTGGCGATCCTCGACGCGGACAAGGAAGGCTTCCTGCGCAGCGAGAGCGCGTTGATCCAGAACATCGGCCGCGCGGCGCGGCACGTGGAGGGCAAGGCGATCCTCTACGCCGACAAGATGACGGACGCCATGCGCTCCGCCATCGACGAGACCGCGCGGCGTCGCGAGATTCAGGCGCGGCACAACCTGGAGAACGACATCGAGCCGCAGAGCATCGTCAAGAGCATCCGCGACTTGACGGACCGGGTGAAGGTGCTGGCCGAGACGAAGGACACGTACGCGGCGGACGAGGCCAAGGCGCGGCCGGTCGATGTAGCGGACCTGTCGGCGGACGACCTGGCGAAGCTGATCAAGCAGGTGGAACGAGAGATGAAGGAGGCGGCCAAAGCCCTGGAGTTCGAGCGGGCGGCGGCGCTGCGCGACCAGTTGATGGAACTGCGCGCCCTCCAGATCAACGAGCGGGTCGGCGCGGGCTGACCCCAACACCCGCGGGGCCGGCATGCCCGCCCCGCGACGGGACTGATTTGCATGGACGACACGATTCTTACCCAGGACGGGGCCAACGGCGCAGCCGGCGCGGTGCGCACGGCCGATATCGTCAACGAGATGCAGGGCGCCTATCTCGATTACGCCATGAGCGTGATCGTGGCACGCGCCCTGCCCGATGTGCGCGACGGGTTGAAGCCCGTGCATCGCCGCATTCTCTACGCCATGCACCACGACTTGGGGCTGGACTATACCAAGCCGCACAAGAAGAGCGCGCGCATCGTCGGCGAGGTGTTGGGCAAGTACCATCCCCACGGCGATACGGCCGTCTATGACGCTATGGTGCGCATGGCGCAAGAGTTCAGCCTGCGCTACCCGCTGATCGACGGGCAGGGCAACTTCGGCAGCGTCGACGGCGACAACGCCGCGGCTATGCGCTACACCGAGGCGCGGCTGGCCGAGATCAGCGACCTTATGCTGGACGACCTGGAGAAGGACACGGTTGACTGGGGCGAGAACTTCGACAACTCGCTGCGCGAACCGAACGTCCTGCCCGCTGCGCTGCCCAACCTGCTGATCAACGGCTCCAGCGGCATCGCCGTGGGCATGGCGACCAACGTCCCCTCGCACAACTTGGGCGAAGTCGTGGATGCGCTGGCCTATATGCTCGATCACTATGAGCGGATGGACGACATCACGGTCGAACACCTGATGCAGTTCGTCAAGGGGCCGGATTTCCCCACCGGCGGCATCCTCTACCGCTATCGGGATGAGGGCAAGGACGACGAGAGCGTCGACGCCATCGCTCAGGGCTATAGTGTGGGCCGGGCGAGGCTGGTTGTGCAGGCCAAGGCGCACTTCGAGGAGATGAGCCGCGGGCGCAGCCGCATCGTCATTACCGAACTGCCCTACCAGACCAACAAGGTGGCGTTGCTGGAGCGTATCGCCAGCCTGGTGCGCGACGGCAAGCTCGAGGGCATTACGGACCTGCGCGACGAGAGCGACCGCACCGGCATGCGCGTCTCCATCGAACTGACGCGCAACGTGGAGCCGAAGGACATTTTGGCGGACCTCTTTAAGCTAACGCCGCTGCAGCAGACCTTCGGCATGCAGATGCTGGCCCTGGTCAACGGCGAGCCGCGCATGCTCAGCCTCAAGCGCATGTTGCAGTTGTTCATCGAGCATCGCCGCGAGATCATCCGCCGCCGCTCGGAGTACGACTTGCGTCGCGCTAAAGAGCGGGCGCACATCCTCGAGGGGCTGCTGCGCGCGCTGGATATTCTGGACGAAGTGATCGCGACCATCCGGCGCAGCCGCACGGTGGAGACGGCGCGCAACAACCTGATCCACGACTTCGGCTTTACGCAGATCCAGGCGCAGGCCATTTTGGATATGCAACTGCGGCGGCTAGCCGCGCTGGAGCGGCGCAAGCTGCAAGACGAGCACAAGGAAATTCAGAAGCAAATCGCCTATCTGGAAGACCTGTTGGCGAACCCCGCCAAGCTGCTGGGCGTGATCAAGGCCGACTTGCTTGCCATCAAGGAGAAGTACGGCGACGCACGGCGCACGCAGATTGTGGACCG
>CAZYSJ010000003.1:0-108149 GCA_964649875.1 uncultured Caldilineaceae bacterium | reverse complement strand
AGGAGCTCTTTGCATCTTGCCTCTTCCTACCCCAACGACTTTTGAGAAGCCCTGGATTGGGATTGCGTCGCTGTCCCCCGCGTGCTGGTCCGGCGGCAGGGATGCCGCCGCTACGACGCAAGACCGCATACCAGGCCGCAGAGCAGCAGAGATTCGTCCCCAACCGTTCCGTGATAGTCGGAGCCAGAGAATTCGACGAAACGAGCGGAAAAAGCAGGGGAGCGGCGCGGCTCGCGGCCTGCGTTGCTCCCCCTGCGCGGCTTGTGCGGCGTTCTTGGCTGCGCGTCTATTTGCGCTGCATGGTGATCTCCAGCTCATACGGGTCTGTGGAATCCGCCTCGATCAGGAAGTCGTCCACGGTGATGGCGCGGTAGTCGTCGTGGAGAACGGCGATGCTGTAGCTTTCGCCGGGCATGACTTTGGCGTCGAGTTGGAATTTGCCGCGGCGGTTGCTTGTGCCCGAGCCGTAGACCATATCGTCGGGGAAATCGGCGTCGATCCAGTCGTCGATGGAGACGCCCGGCTGCAGGAAGATGACCAGCGCGCCGGATATGAGTTGGCGGCTGTTGTCCTCGTCGCTGACCACGCCGATCAGGTTGATGGGCTGGATGGCGGGGCGATCCGTGTCCGTGATCTCGAAGTTGCCGCTCTGCGCCAGATCGTCTTCGACATAGAGTTCCAGCGTATAGTCGCCGGCGGGCAGGCCGTAGTCGTGGGCCAGACTGACGTAGTAGTTGCCGCTTTCGCCGGCATCCCATACGGCCGGCGAGGAGAAGACTTCTTGGCCGTTGAGCAGCCAGCGTGTGCGCCATTCCGCGCCGTTGGTCATGCCCGAGTAGTCGAATAGGGCGTAGATTTCGTAGAGGTCGCTGAAGACGAATCCGGCGTTGACCGGCTGGCCGGCTTGTACGTCTTCGGCAAAGGTGATGACGCCGAAGACGGGCTGGGTAACGGCTGTGCGTTGGTCGACTTCGCCGATCACCACCCCGCCGCGGTAGAGCGACTGCCCGTCGTAGATCAGTTCGACCTCTATAAAGCCGTCGGCTAATCCGTCGTCGTTGTAGAGGCTGACCCAACTGGCTCCGTCTGCGCCGCTGTCCCAGGCAAACGAATCGCGCGCCGACTCGAAGCCGTCGCGATACCACACGTAGGTGAAGGGCGCGCCATCCTCGAAACCGGTAAACTCGAAGACGGCGTAGAGGTCGGTGATGCCGGCGGCAAAGCGAACGTCCGGGTTCACGGGCTTGCCGCGACGGTTGATGGCCTCGGCGAACTGGACGTTGGCAATGCCGGAACCATCTCCCTCGGAGGAGGGGAAGTAGCTGCGCACGAAGTCGAGGGCGATGTTGCCGGCGCGGACCATGCCGAGCGAGCCGGCGTCATCGCCGGCGACCTGGGTGGGCACGCCGACGAAATGGCCGTTGGCGTCGGTCGCCAGGCCGCCGGAGTTGCCGTGCGCCAGCGAGGCGTCGGTTTTGATCCACTCGTAGATGCCGTCTCGGTCTTCGTCGAGGAAGCCGGCGACGATGCCCTTGGTATAGGTGGGCGTGTTGCTGCCGATGTCCGGGTAGCCGAACATATTGATTTCGTCGCTGATGATTAGGTCGTCGCTATTGCCGAGCGTGATGGGGGTGAGGCCGAGATTGTCGGGCAGCGGGGCTTGTGGGTCGTCGATCGGGGCTACGATCTGGATCAGGGCGAGGTCGAGTTCAGGGTGCGTTTTGACAACTTGGCCGAAGAATTTGAGCACGGACTCGCCGCGCAGGTCGGCGGGGGCGACGGCAATGGCGGCCCTGCCGTCGTCGTTGCGCAGCCCGTTGGGGCGATCGCCTTCGACAACATGGTAGTTGGTGAGGATCAGGCCGGAGTCGTTCATGACGGTGCCGCTGCCCAGGCTGAAGATCTCGTAGTCGTTGTCCGGCATGATGATCTGGACGGTGGCGAGGAGCGCGCCGGCGATGCTGTCGCGGTCGATGGCGGCGGCAGGCTGGGCGGCGGAAGCGCTGACGAGCAGCGCCGTAAGGAGTATTGCAAAGCGCAAAGCCGTGCGCTGCAGACGGGCGGCTCGAGTTCGGATTGGGCGGGAAAACTCCGTCATTATTCTGCCTCCTGGAGTCGCAGGCTTCTGAATATGATGTCAAACTCCTTCTGGGCCGAGTCCCATGCGGTGACGTCCGCCGCAACCGATACGACGACGAGCTTATCCTCGTAGACAAAGAGCAGGTCTTGGCCCTGCACGACGACGGGCGGCGAGCCGGTCCCGGCCAGGCGGGTCGGGTCGGCGACGTAGGCATAGGTGACGAGCGCGGCCGGCTGCCCGTCGAGCACGGTGACGGATTCGGCCGTGAGTTCGCGGTAGCGCTCCAGGTCTTGGCTGCGCCGGACGCCCCAGGCGGTGCGCGCCGAGATGAGCGTTTCTTCGTTGCGGAGCGGGCGCGTGTAGACGGCCATTTCGCTGTCGAAGATGCTGGGGCTGCCGGCGCTGCGGGCGTAGAAGTTTAGATTATCGGCGGTTCCGGGCATCCATTGGGCCGGGATTGCCAGCGGCGGCAGCTCTTCCAACTCGACCTTTTTGCCGGCGTTGAGCGTGCTGTTGCGGACAGCCAGGCCGAGCAGAAGCGCGAGGATGATCCAAGCGACGGTCGCAAGGTCGCTGCGCATGATCTCGCGAGAGGCGGGCGGCTGATTGGTGACGCTGGGCTTGCGCATGGCGTCGAGCAGACCTGACATTAGATGTTTCCCTCCTCAGCGCTGGGGGCGGCAGGGGCCGCGACAGGGCTCTCGGGTATGTAGGCGGGACCCTGCGCCTGAGCCAAGCGCAGCGTTTCTTCATTGGCGCGGGCGATCAGCCAGAAAACGACGGCCATGCTGATGGCGGCGACGGCGGCGGCAAGCAGGAGATCGGTCCACGGGTAGGAGTTGAGTGCGCCGGTCGAGGTGCGATCCAGAAGGAAGGCGAAGAGGCCGTTGATGGTCGCGGCGACGGTCAACCCCAGGGGCATATAGTAGACGGGAGTGCGCTCGAAGCGCGCCTGGCCGATGAAATAGCCGAGGACGCCGGCGAAGCCGGCCTGCGCCATGGCCGTCACGACCATGCGGATGGAGCCGATGCTGAGGTCGACGCCGCCGCGTGAAAGCACGTACTGGAAGTTGAGTACGGTCGCCACGCCCAGCCCGGCGGCGATGGCGTAGATCACGCCGTCCACCCGTTCGTCGAATTCTGGATGCGAGAAGACGGCATAGCGGACGATGCCCCAGACGATTACCTGTTCGACGAAGCCGATGACCAGGATGTTGCCGAGGAGTTGCGACCACCAGTTGGCGTAGAGCCATTCGTTCACGGCAAAGACGCCGTCGAGGATGGGCGCGTGCAGCGCTGCGGTGACGAAGATGCCGAGCAGGAAGACGTTGAAGACCATCTGCTTCGGCTCCGGCTCCAGGCGATCGAGATAGTAAAAGAGCAAAAGCCAGAGGGCGGCAGGAACCAGGGCGAAGAGCAAGCCGAGGCCGATCAGGGGGACGCCGTCCAGGCCGGCGCCGAAGTTTGGGAAGACCAGGTTGAAAACGGCTACGAACGCCAGCAGGCCGGCTAGGGCGATGATCACGGCGAACCACAGCCCGCGCCGGTTGTGCGCGACTCTTTCGAGCCGGTTCAGTTCGTTGTCCGCTGTGTAGTTGTCCGCCGTATAACTGGCTTGCACCGGTTCTCCTCCTTGTAGGTTGGGTGATGCGGACAGGCTTATCGATTCATGGGCAGGGCCGGCACGAGCCGAGCGGCTTATGCCGAACCTGCGGGCGGATTATGGACGGGCGGCGTCCGACGGCGTTGCGCTGTGTGGGAGCGGTGCAATTGACCAAGACGGCCCGTGTGTTTGACACCCGGTGTGGCTGCGGGTAACATGGCCTAATGTCGCTGCTTTGTCCAATACTCTATTACTCTATTACTCTATTACTCTATCTGATATTCTATCCGATGCATATGGGGGCTGACAATAGGCAAAATGCCCGTTGATAGCATGCGTGAACCGGTTTTGGTAGACAACGAAACGGCTTTCCGCCGGATGATGGGCGTCTTGGGCAGGCGACGCCGCTTTGCGGTGGATACGGAGAGCGACAGCCTGTTCAGCTACTACCCCAAGGTGTGTCTGCTGCAGATCACCGTGCCGACGGGCGGCGACGAAGACGGCGCACAGCCCGATGCGATGGACGTGCTCGACTATCTTGTCGATACGTTGCGCTATCCGGCCCTGGAACCGCTTGGTCGCCTTTTCGCGCAGCCCGAGGCGGAAGTGATCATGCATGCGGCGGAAAACGACCTGCTGCTCTTGCAGCGCGAGTTCGATTTCTCGATCGCTAACGTGTTTGATACACAGCTCGCCGCGCGCATTTTGGGCTGGCAACATGCGGGTTTGGCAGCGATCTTGGAGACATGCTTCGGGGCGGTATCGGATAAGCGCATGCAGCGCACCAACTGGAGCAAGCGCCCGCTGACGCCGGAACAGATCGCCTATGCGCAGATGGATACGCATTATTTATTTGCCCTGCGGCGCAAATTAATGGCGGAGCTGAAGGCGGCTGACCGCTGGGAAGAGGCGCAGGAAGCCTTTGCGCTTTTGGTGCAGACCGACTACAGCGAGAAGGAGCCGCCGGAGCGCAGTTTTTGGCAGATGAAGGAGACGCGCGGCGTGCCGCGCGAAAGCACCGGCGTGCTAGAGGCGCTGTGGGAATGGCGCGAGGCAGAGGCGCAGCGGCGCAACGTGCCGCCTTTTAAGGTGCTGCGCAACCGTGTATTGGCGGAGTTGGCGGAGTCGCAGCCTATGACTGAAAGCGAACTCAGCCAGACGTCCGGCCTAAGCGGGGGCGATGTCCGGCGATATGGCGCCCGGATACTCGCAGTCCTTGCCGAGGGGCGCAAGCGTCCGCTGCCCGACTTGCCCGAACCGACGTTGCGCCCGGAGCAGATGTTGGATCGCCAGGTGCTGAACCGCTACGATGCCCTGCGCCAGTGGCGTACGCGCACGGCGAAGGCCCGCAACGTAGCGCCGGAGATCGTATTGGCGAACAGCGCTCTGCTGGAGATCGCCAAACGTCACCCGCGCACCAAAGACGAGTTGTTGGAGCTTCGCGAGATCGGCCCGTGGAAGGCAAAGACCTATGGGCCGGCGATCTTAGAAATTGTCGCCAAGTAGGACATTGCTGCGCAGGCTTGCCGGAAGGTTGTCCCGTATCTACAGCCGGCGGCGCAGCCAGCGCCAGCCCGCGGCAATCAGAAACCATACCCCGCCCAGCGCAAAACCCATCAACACCACGCCGATGAAGAGCGCCAGCGTCTCTGTGCGAAAGGTCTGCACGGGGTTGCCCAAAAGCCAACGCCAGCCGTTGGGGATCGGCGCGTCCGGTGCGATGCGCCAGACACCGATCAGCGAGTCGCCCAGCAGACCGCTGATCAGGGTGCAGAGCAGGATGGCGCCGAGCACGGAGTAGCGCTGGATCAGGTGTTCGGTCCCGGCTGTGGGCGCTCTACGGGGGGCTGGGCGGGTCATGGCGCGCTCCTGTGGGCGTGGCTGTGTCGTGTCGCGTGGTTTGCGGTCCATCGTTGTTACTCTTAGGCGTCAAGCGACCGAATCAGAAGGCCAGGCGATTCGCCAGCGCCTCGGCCAGATGCAGGGGCATACGCCCGGTGAACTGCTCGATCTGATGGCGGCAGCTCGTGCCGCTGGCAATGACCGCGGTGTCGGGCGCGGCGGCGCGCACCGCTGTAAACAGCCGCTCCTCTCCGATCTTGCGGCTCATTTCGAAGTTTTCCTTCTCGTAGCCGAAGTCTCCGGCCATGCCGCAGCAGCCGCTGGCGATCACGTCCACGTCGTAGCCGGCGGCCTTGAGCGCGGCGAGGGTCGAATCGTTGCCGACCAGCGCCTTGTGGTGGCAGTGTCCGTGGAGCAGCGCTTTGGCCGGCTCCTTTTTCCAGACGGGGCGGAAGCGCCCTGCTGCGACCTCGCGCGCCACGAATTCGTCGAAAGTGAAGGCTTGACCGGCCACGATGCGGGCGCGGTCCGGGTCCGCCGCCAGGGTCAGATATTCGTCGCGCAGGGTGAGGATGCAGCTCGGCTCGACGCCCAGGATAGGGATGCCGCGCTGGGCGTAGGGCGCGAGCAGCGCCACGTTGTGGTCGATCCACGGTTTGGCCTTGTCGGCTTGGCCGCCGGTGATGAGCGGGCGACCGCAGCACTTGCGTCCTTCGGTGAGGAAGACCTCGTAGCCGGCGGCTTCCAACAAGCGCACCATTGCCTTGCCGATCTGGGTCTCGTTGTAGTTCACCCAGGTGTCGTGAAAGATCATGACCGGGCCGTTGGGCCAATGCTTGGTGACGGGGACCTGCTCGCGGTTGTTGGCGCGGCGGTGGAACCAGGTCTCGAAAGCTTCGTCGGCGTAGCGCGGCATGGTGCGCTCCGGGTGGACGCCGATCTGCGACATGAGCGCTTTGGCGATGGGCGTGCTCATGCCCCAGTTGACGACGGGCATGAAGGCGGGGGGAGCCAGCTTGAAGAGCCACTCGTCGATCACGGGCAGCCAGCCCATCATGCGGTTGAAGAGCGGCGTGCCGTTGGCGTGGAAGTAGTGGACGAGAAACTCGGACTTGATTTTCGCCATGTCCACGGAGGAGGGGCACTCGGTTTTGCACGCCTTGCAGCCCAGGCAGAGGTGCATGATCTCATACATCTCATGCGCAAAGAGTTGGTCGGCGGGGATGCGCCCGGCGAGGACGTTGCGCAGCGCGTTGGCGCGGGCGCGGGTGGACTCGCGCTCGTCCTTCGTAGCCATGAAGCTGGGGCACATCGTGCCGATGTCCAGCTTGCGGCAGACGCCGGCGCCGTTGCACATTTCGATGGCTCCGGCATAGCCGCCGTCGGCGTTCCAGTCGAAGACCGTCTCTAACTCAATTGTGGCGTAGTCCGGGCCGAAGCGCAGGCTTTCGGCAGGCGAGGGCGGGTTGACGATCTTGCCCGGGTTCATCAGGTTGTCGGGGTCGAAGGCGGCCTTCACTTCTTGCATGGCGGCGTAAAGTTCGGGGCCGAAGAGTTTGGGGTTATAGGCGCTGCGCGCCAGGCCGTCGCCGTGCTCGCCGCTCATGGCGCCGCCGTAGGAGAGGGCCAGCCCGCAGGCATAGTCGCTGACCGCCTGAATTAGTTCCACGCCGCGCACGCTCTTGGGGTTGATCAGGGGGCGCACATGCAGACAGCCGGCGGAGGCGTGCGCGTAGACGGCCACGCCGGGTATGTCGCCCTGGCTGCGACAGAAGTCGAGCAGCTGGCTGATGTAGTCGGCCAGACGTTCCGGGGGGACGCTGACGTCTTCGATGGCGGGGATCGGTTTGTAGTCGCCGCGGCGGCTCATGAGGATGTTGAGGCCGGCCTTGCGCACGGACCAGACCTCACGTTGGCGGGCAGGGTCCATGACGCGCGTCACCGCGCCGCGCCAGCCGCGTGCGGCGAGATGGCTCTGCAGCCGGTCGAGCTTGGCAGCAAGCTCCTGTTCATCGGCGCCGTAGTACTCGGTGAAGAGCACGGCGGCGGGGTCGCCGTCGACGAAGTGGAGCCGGCGCGCCCATTCGGGCTGAGCGCGGGCCAGGTCCATGAGGTGCTTGTCGAGCAGTTCACAGGCGCTTGGCTCGGTTTCGAGAATGTCGGTGATGGCGGCGCAGGCTTCAACCACGTCGTCGAAGTGGACGACGCCCAACGCGGTGCGGGTGGGGCGGGTTTCCAGGCCGAGGGTGATGTCGGTCATCACGGCCAGGGTGCCTTCGCTGCCGGTGAGCAGTTGGGCGAGGTTGAAGCGGTCGATCTTGGCGGGGTCGCTGGCCGGCGGGCGGAAGCGCGAGTCGAAGCTAAGGCGCGGTCGCTGGTCGGGCGGCAGCAGCGCGGCGGCCAGCCGGTCGAGCGTGTAGCCGGAGGTGCGCCGCCAGTGCTTGGGCCAGCGCTGCAAGATGTCGTCGAGCGCGCCCTGGACGATGGCGGGTACGCGGGCGTAGATCCGCCCCTGCAGCCCATCAAGGCGGGCCAGGGCGGGCAGGTCGGCGGGCGCGATGGGGCCGAAGCGAGCCGTCGAGCCGTCGGCGAGGATGGCCCCGGCCTCTAGGACGACGTCGGCCAGCATGCCGTAGAGGATGCTGTGGCTGCCGGTGGCGTTGTTGGCGACGCTGCCGCCGACGGTTGCCCGATCCGCGCTGGCAGGGTCCGGCCCCAGCATAAGGTTGTAGGGAGCCAGGGCCTTGTTGAGGGCGTTCACGGTGATGCCCGGCTCGACGCGAGCGGTGCGGGCGTCGGGATCGATGTGGAGGACGGCGTCCATGTATTTGCTGAAGTCGAGCACGATGGCGGCGCCTACGGCCTGGCCGGCCAGCGAACTGCCGCCGCCGCGGGCGAGGACGGGCAGCTTGCGCCGCGCCGCGATCTCGACGGTGGCCTGGGCGTCTTCCAAATTGCGCGGGATGACTACGCCGATCGGCTGGATCTGGTAGAGGCTGGCGTCGGTGCTGTAGAGCATGCGCGAATAGCCGTCGAAGCGGACTTCGCCTTTGACGACGCGGCGCAGTTCGGCCACGAGGTCTTGCGTTTCTTCGAGCGCGGGGCGCATATCGGCGGGCGCGAGGGCAGTACGCGGGGCGGTCAGGGAAGCGGCCATCAACATGCCTTTCACAGGGGCGGGTTGTTAAGAATCGATGGGTTTACTTTAGCGTATGTCGGGCAAAAGTCAAGGCGCGGGCCGGTCCATCTGGGCGCGCTGCCAGGCGATCTGGGCGGCGAGGCCGTCGACGAGCTTGGTGGCGGGGGCGTACCCCAGAAGGCGGCGCGCCTTGCCGATGTCGGCGGCGGTGCGGCGTTGGTCGCCGGGCCGCGGCGGGCCGTGGGCGATGCGCGCGCTCTGCCCGGTAAGCTCCTCCAGCATGCGCAGCACCTCGTTGACGGAGACCTCCTCGCCGCCGCCGATGTTGAAGGTCTCGCCGGCGCTGGCAGCGGTCTGCTCGAAGGCCAGGATGAGACCCTGCACGCAGTCGCGCACATAGGTGTTGCTGCGGCTGTCGGTCCCGTCGCCGTCCACCGTGATCAACTCCTGGTTGAGGATGGAGCGGATGAAGATATTGTAGCCCATGTCGGGGCGTTGGCGCGGGCCGTAGACGGAGAAGAGGCGCAGGATGGTGACGGGCAGGCCGTGGTTGGCGGCATAGGCGCGGCAAAGATGCTCCGCGGCCAGTTTGGTGATGCCGTAAGGCGAGATGGGGGCCAGCGGCGCGGTTTCGTCGCCTGTGGCGAAACGCCCATAGACCGAGGAAGTGGAAATGTGCAGCAGGTGCGGGATGCCGGCTTCGACCGCAGCAGCGAGCAGGCGTTGCGTGGCGAGCACGTTGCACGTCATGTAGGACTCGAACTCCTGCCAACTGCGCAGCAGCCCGGCCATGGCGGCGAGGTGAAAGACCGCGTCGGCGCCGTCGAGCAGCGGGCGCAGGTCCGCGCTGCGCAGGTCGGCTTCGTAGAAGGTGAAGCGTTCCTCCTGGCGCAGGGCGGCGAGATTGCCTTCCTTGAGCGGGCGCGGGTAGTAGGGGATGAAGGCGTCGATGCCGGTGACGCGGTGGCCGCGGGCGATGAGTTCTTCGCAGAGGTGCGAGCCGACGAAGCCGGCTGCGCCGGTGACGATGCAATGTGCCATAGGTCTCCTCACGGTTTGCCGGGTGCGGTCCGGCCCTTGCTTAGGTAATGATGCCACAGGCGGCGCAGGGCGCAGGCGAAATTCTCTTCGGTCAGGGCGCTCGGCGCTAAGACGGCGTCCATCGCCTTATCCCCGTTCGGCCTGCCACACGAGCGAGGACGCGCCCACGGCCCCAGCCGTCACCTGCGAGGGGATGACCTGGAGGCGGGCGCAGCTTTGCGGGACGACGCGGCGGCTCAATTCGGCCAGCGCGCCGGGAACGAGCAGGTCGAAGGCGGCGCGGCCCAGCCCGCCGCCGATGACAATGCGCTCGGGGTTGAGCATGACCGCGCAGACGGCGAAGACCATGCCCAGCCAGGCGGCGGTCTCGTCGAAAACGGCGACGGCTAACGGGTCGCGGGCGAGAGCGGCGTTGAGCACGTCCTCCGGCGTAAGGCCGGCTGTGTCGCGCAGGGCGGACGGCTCGCCGCGGGCCAGACGCTCGCGTGCGGTCGCCAAGATGCCCGGCCCGGAAACGACGGTCTCGACGCAGCCGCGCAGCCCGCAGGCGCAGAGCCGGCCCGACGGGTCCAGCGAGAGGTGACCGAGTTCGGCGGCGGCATAGGTGGCGCCGATGACCAGCTTCCCGTCGAGGACGATGCCGCTGCCCAGGCCGGAGCCGATGCTGATGTAGGCGAAGTTGGCGCAGCCCTGCGCAGCCCCGTAGTAATACTCGCCCAGCGCCAGCACGTTGGCGTCGTTGCCGGCCCATACGTCCAGGCGCACTTCTTCGCGCAGTCGAGCTGTTAGGTCCACCTCCTGCCAGCCGAGGTTGACGGCGTTGCGTACGATGCCTTGCGCGGCGTCGACGTAGCCGGGGATGCCGACGCCCACGCCGGCGATGGGTGCGGGCGCGTCGCGCTGGAGCGCACGCACGGCCGCGGCGATGCGCGACACGACCGCGGCGACGCCCTCCGCCGCGCCGGTAAGGGCGCGCTCTTCGGCCAGGACATGGCCGCTGCGGTCGGCCAGGATGGCGGCGATCTTGGTGGCGCCGACGTCAACCCCGATGGCGAGCGATGCGGTCACGGCTGCACCTCTTCGTATTCATGTTCGTATGCATGTTCGTGTGCGTGTTCGGATGCGTGCGGTTCGTCCCGGCAGAGGACGGACGCCAGCTCTTGCAGCGCCGTCCGGTCGCCGGCGGCGCGTTGGACGAGGACGACGCGCTCGACGTTGTAGATCAATCCGAAGCCCTGGTCATGCGCCTGTTGGAGCGCGGCCGCGTAGTCTTGGCAGGCCCAGGGATGGTGAGAACGGTAATCGATTGTGTTGAATAGCGCAAGTTCAGCCTGTTTCAGCCCTTCCGTATCCGCCGGGGCGAACATCAGATAGAGATCGGTGCGGTGCGCTAGATGCGCGCCGTAGTAGTTGGTGGTCAGGACGGCGGCTTCGGGTGGGACGAGGGAGAGGGCTTGGCGCACCGCAGCTTCGTTGGGCAGGCGCGTCCAGGCAGGAGGGACCGCGCCGTCGTCGGCCAGCGGGTTGTTGAAGACGAGCGAATGCCAACCGGTGAAGATCAACAGGCCGGCGCAGACGGTCCATATCAGCCAGTAGGCCTGTACGCGACGCGCCCAGGCGAAGATGCGGGCGGACGCCAGCAGCGCGGCGGCGATGACGAAAGGGACGATGGGCGCGACGTAGTGGAAGTAGGCGACGCGTTGGGCCATCTCCGCGGAAAGCAGGTTGTAGACGGCGGCGGGCAGCGCCACGAGCACGATGGCGTTCGCGAAGGGCAGGAAAAGCAGCGGCGCGGTGAACGAGACGACAAAGCGCACCGCGTCTACGCCGAGCAGCCGGGGCAGCACGAGGTCCGGGCGCAGCAGCAGGTTGCGCAGCATCTCCGGCGGGTCTGCGCCGAGCCACAGGTAGCGGGTAAAGGAGTCCGACGGCGCGGCGCGGAAAGCGGGGATGATCACGAACATGGCGAACAGGGCGAAGCCGATGCCCGCCGCGGCCCAGGCCAGCCCGAAGCGGAGCGCTTGCCGCCGCCACGCCAGCCACAGGCCAAAGGCGGCGATGGTCAGGCCGATGTCTTCCTTGCTGAGCAGGGCCAGCGCCAGCCAGAGCGAAGCCCGACGCCAGCGTTTGGCGTCCGTGTCGTCGACGGCGGCGAGCAGCAGGGGGATGGCCGCCGCCTCCCAGTGGAAGTCGAAGCGATTGACGTAGCCGACAGAGGGGTAGAGCAGGTAGAGCAGGGCAAAGAGCAGGCCGAAGCCGGGCGCGCCGAGTCTGCGATGCGCCAGCCGATAGACCGGCGCCGCGCCTAGGGCCAGGACGACGGTCTGGAAGGCGAGCAGCCAGTAGACGCTGGGCGCGATCAGATAGAAGGGGGCGAGCAGGGCGACGAGCGGCTTGAAGTGGTCGCCCATGTAGTTGCCGACCTCGATGGAACTGGCGTACCAGCGGCCATGTGCGGTGTTCCAGACGACCTGATCCTGTACGCCCAGGTCATAGACGCCGGCGTTGAAGTGCCGGTAGCGCTGGGCGGTGAAGGGGAAGTAGACTGCGATGTAGAGCAACACGGCGATCGCGGCCAGGCGCGGGGCCCAGCGGCTTGAAGAGATCGCCGCGGACCAGCGTTGATGGCGGGCGGGATCGACGGCGGCGAAGAAGAAGGCGGCGCAGAGCAGCAGTAGGCCTGTGGCGGCGAGCATCTGCCGGGCATAACGCACGATCTGCGGCGAAATGTCCGAGGGGACGGCCTGCGCCATCCAGCCGGGGGCCAGCCCGGCGGCGACGAGGCCCAGCCCGGCGAGACCGGCGGCGACGGGGACCGCGGCCGTCTGCAGGCGCGTGCTCATGCGGCATCGTCGCCGGCGCGGCCGGCCTGCGCGTCCAGCAAGCGGCGCAGTTCGGTCAGGGCGTGACGCAGTGCGTTGATCTGCTGCTGTGGCGGGGCGGCGTCACCGCGTGGCAGCGCTTCCAGCAGCGCGTCAACCTGGGCGGCTAACTGCTCGGCGCTGCGGCGGAGTGCGGCGGAGGCCTGGCGCGTCTCTTCCAGGCTGCGCCGCTGGGCGACCAGGCGTGCGGCAAGTTCCTCCAGACCGGCGACGGCGCGCAGGTTGAAGGCTTCCTGCCGTTGCAGCGTCGGGTCGATGTACGGCTCGCGCAGATGCGAAGTGAGGGTGCGGCGCACCCAGGCGATCAGCGGGCCGACGTAGGGGGTGGGCGAGCGCACCTGGTAGTCTGAGAGCATGACGCGGGCCATCGCCTTAAGCTGTTCGAGGTCGTCGTCCAGCGTCCAGGCCTGTGCCGCGTATTCGGCGGGCGCGGCGCGGCTGCGTTCAACCGGCGACGGTTCCGGCGCAGGCTCGGCGCGCTTGTGGAGGGGCAGCCAGCCGCAGGCAGCGTTTGTGACTTCGCTCCACGCCTGGCGGTAGGCTTCCTGCGAGTGGCGGGCGGCGAGATCAAGGCTGCGGCGCGCCATCGTCCCGTAGAAGGCGTCGTCGGAGAAGAGCCGGACGGCTATATCCGTCGCGTCGCGGGGGGCGGCTTCCTGCTCGGCAAGAAGTGCGGCGAGCGCGTCGCCGGGCAGGTCGATCAGGGGCAGACCGCAGGCTGCTGCTTCGAGGCTGCGCTGGATGGACGCGCGGTCGCCGTCGAGCGCGACGAAAGCGTCGGCCAGGCGATAGGGCTGGGCCGGGCCGGCGAGGGACGGCAGACGCACGACGGGGAGAGCGTCGCCCAGGTCTGCCTCGGCGAAGGGCGCCTCTCCGGCTAGGGCGAGGACAGCGTTGGGCAGATGGGCCTGGACGCGGCGCATGAACGCGGCCAGTTCGTCCAGGTGCGGCGCGGCGTGCGCCGACGGCGTCGCCAGCAGCACATAGCGGCCAAGCAGGTCGAGGCCGCGCCGCACCGCCGCATCCGGCGGCGCGGGCGAGAAATCGGCCAGGGAGACCGGCGGCGGGATGATATGGAGCCGGCCTGGCTGAGCAGCGCCCGCGCCGCGCAGGAGCGAGGCGTCGGCCTGCGACTCCACGACGACGAGGTCGGCGGCATTGGCGAGGCGCACGAGGCTTGCCGCAGACTTTTGCGACAGAAGGCGCTCTGCAGCGAGGGCCGGAGACAGCGCGTGGTAGAGGATGACGCCGCCGCGTTCCAGCGCAAATATCGCATCCAGCAGAGGGTGAGGCGCGGCTGAGCAGAAGATGTACAGGTCGGCGCCGGCGAAGTCCGGGCTGCGCGCCAGGTCGGCGGCATCCGCGACGCGTGTGCATTCAAGCTGCGGCAGGGCGGACGGCAGTTCGGCCACGACGTCCGCGGCAAAGAGGCGCACTTCGTCCCCGCGGCGCAGGAAGAAGGCGGCGAGCGCGGCGACCGGCTTGGCTGCGCCGGGGTCGATGCGGGGGGCGATCAGGCGGATGTGCATGGCGATAGCCCTTCGCTGGCGGCGTGCTTGCGGCGCACGCGGTAATAGGCCCCCTCCACGATATCGGCGGCGACGCCTACGGTGTAGCGGGCGCACAGCTTGCGATAGCCCTGCTCGCCCAAGGCGCGGCCCAATTCCGGCTGCGCGGCAAGCTGGGCCAGGCGGCGGCTGAGGTGGCCGGGATGCTCCGTATCGACCAGGAAGCCGTTCACTCCGTCGTCGATGAGCGAGGCGGCGGACTCGATGGCGGCGGCGATGACCGGCTTGCGGTAGGCCCAGGCCTCCAGGTAGACGATGCCGAACGCCTCGCCGACGGAGGGCAGGGCGAGCACGTCGCAGGCGGCGAGCGCGGCCAGCCGCTCGTCATCCGTCACCGCGCCGCGCGTAACTACACCCGGCTGCGGCCCGCGCTCGACCCAGAGTCGGCGCGAGTAATCGGTTTCGGGGCCGATGGCCAGGAACACGGCGGCGGGATGGCGGCGGCGCAGCGCGGCGAACGCGTCTAGGAGCAGAGACAGGCCCTTGTACGCGGTCTTGCGGCCCAGGAAGAGCACGACGAAAGCGCCGGCGGGCAGGCCGAGCTTGGCGCGGGCGTCTGCCGCGTCAAGCGGCGGGAAGCGCTCCAGGCGTAGCCCGTTGCCGGCGACGACGACGTCGCGCGCCAGGCCCCGGTCGAGCAAGAAGCGGCCCTCCGCCTCGCTGACGGCGATGACCGCATCGCAGCCCTGCAGGATGCGCCGCATGTAGCCGACGTCGAAGGTCTCCGGCTGGCGGATGTGCAGGTGCGGCGTAATGACGACGGGCATGTTGCGCCGTTTGGCGGTCGCGAAGGCAACCCAGGCGTGGGCGTAGTGGAGGTTGTTGATGTGCACCAGGTCATAGGCGGGCGCCTGTCGCAGCAAAGCCGCGGCCATGCCCGGCGAAACCGGGCCGTTGCCGAAGAAGACGAGCGGTTCGCAGCAGGCTTTGCCCGCGCCCATCGAACGCTCCATGCCGAAGGCCAGCGCATGCCAGGCCAGGCGGTTGCGGCGCAGGCTGCGGAAACGGCGCACGCGCACGCCGTTCACCGTCTCGCGCGGGGGCAGCGTGTTGGCCCAGGTGACGTAGTCCTGCGAGCGGCTGGTGAAGACGTCCACCGTATGGCCGCGGGCGGCAAGCTCTTCGGAGAGGTCGGTGATATAGCGTTCCGCTCCGCCGATGGCCGGGTAGTACTGGTGGCTGACGTGCAGGAGGCGCATTAGGCGAGGGCCTCCTGGTAGACGCGTTGCAGCGCGGTTATGTGGTTGGCGAGCGACAGTTGGCCTACGATGAACTCGCGGCAGGCGTGGCGCATGCGCCGGCGTTCGTGCGCGGGCTTGGCGAAATGGGCCGACGCCTGTGCGACCAGCGCGCCGGCGTCGCCGGGCGGGAAGAGATAGCCGCGCACGTCATGTGCGATCAGTTCCGGCACGGCCCCGATGGCCGCGCCCACAGCCGGCGCGCCCGCCTGGAACGCTTCGTACACGACCATCGAGAAGGATTCGGGCACAACGGACGGGAGGAGCACGAGATCGGCGGCGGCATAGAGGGCGCGCATTTGTTGGAAGGGAACAGGGCCGAGGACCTGCGCGGCGGGCGCGTGCTGGCGAAAGCGGCGCAGGATGGCGTCATCGCCGCCGCCGGCGACGATGAGCTGCAGACCGTCGAGCGCCGCGGCGAGCGCGGGCAGCGCGTCCAGCACGGTCTGCGCACCTTTGATCTCAACGCCGCCGCCGGCAAAGAGCAGGGTGGGGCGGGTCTGCGCCGCGGCGCACGCCTCGGCGACGGGGCCGAAAAGCTGATCCGCGGCGGGGATGGGCTGGTCTTCGATGCCGTGGCGCACGCAGCGAAAGCGGCCCGGCGCATAGCCGGCGGCGACGTGCTGTGCGATCAGGGCTTGGCTGGGCGAGATGAAGAAGCGCACATTGGCGGTGAGCCGGTCGAATAGACGGCGACGGTAGGGCACGGGCGCCCAATAGTCGTAGCGGCGAAAGCACTGCCCGCAGCCGTTCGGGTGGGCGGCGGGGTCGCAGGTAGAGCCGTCCCGGCGGTAGAGCATGTTGTTGGGGCAGAGCAGCCAGTAGTCGTGCAGCGTGCTGACGACCGGCGTATGCTCGGCGCGGCAGGCGACGAAGGGGGCGAGCGAGGAGCCGGAGACGTTGTGCACATGCACCAGGTCGGGGCGGAAGCGGCGAATCTCCTGGCGCACGGCGGCGACGATGCGGCGGTCAAGTATGTCCTGCCAGATGCGGTGCGAGTCGAACTGCACGCGGCGTACGGGGATGCCGTCCACGCTGTAGCGGTCGTCGCCCGCGGCCTGGCGGCGGTTGTTGACGTGCAGCACGCGACAGGCGACGCCCGCAGCCATCAGCCCGCGGCAGGTGTGGTAGAGGGAAACCTCGGCGCCGCCCGTGTAGTCGGGCGGGAATGTGTTGGTGACAAAGAGCAGGCGCATCATGGTCGGCGGGCAGGCTTTCCGGCCAATTCAGCCGTCCGTTTCGGTGTCTGGGGGAAGGCGCCGCTTGAGCGCATCCAGTTCGCGGGCAAGGTCTGCGATCTCGCGGTTGTTCTCGCGGATGTATTCGACCAGCACTTGGGCTAACTGCTGCTGGTTGTTGAGGCGGGCGAGCGGCCTGGTGAGCGGCGCCAGCAACCCGGCCAGCGAGAGCCGGGGAAAGCGCCGGCGCAGACCGTTTGCCAGGCCGGCGGCAGACGCGGCTTGCGCTGCGCCGCCGGATGGCTGGGCGGCGTTGTCCAGATTGGCGGGGCGCAAGGGATAGACGGCGCGCAAGCCCAACAGCACCGCGGCCAGACCGTCGATCTCACCGGCGCTGTGCGGGAAGACCTGCTCGCGCGCCGCCACGATGTCGCCTAGGTGCATGAGTTGGTGGAGATAGGCGCGGTGCATGGCCGCGATGATGCGTTCCCCTTGCCAGCCGAGGCTGTTGAGCCAGCGTTGCTCCGCGGGCATGAACTCGTCGACGAGCTGGTCCAGCGACCAGTGCTTGAGCACAAAACGCAGCCGGTTGCGGTGCGCCAGCAACTCGGCGTCATAGCTCTTGTCGAGCAGTACGCTGGCTTCCTTGTGCACCAGGACCGAATCGGGCACATAAACGACGCGGAAACCGGCCTGACGGGCGCGCCGGCACCAGTCGACATCCTCGTAGTAGGCGGGCGTGAAGCCCTCGTCCAGGTCGCCGATCGCTTGGTAGGCCGCGCGCGTGATCGCCAGGGCGGAGCCGGTCACGAAATCGACCTCGCGCAGGTAGGCGAACTGGCCGCGGTCGGGCTGGCGGTAGCCGATGTGGCGCGTGACGCCGTGCCGGTTGATCTCGCCGCCGGCGTGTTGGATGGTTCCGTCCGGGAAAAGCGCCTTGCTGCCGGCGATGCCGATGGAAGCGTCGTGCTCCAGCGGGGCGACCAGGCGGGCCAGCCAGTCGGGGCGCACTTCCGTATCTTGGTTGAGCAGGACGAGGACGGCATAGCCCTGGGCGGCGCGCAAGCCGCGATTGCAGCCGGCGGCAAAGCCGAGGTTGGTTTCGTTGCGGATCAGGCGGACGGCCGGGTAGTTGCTTTCCACGAAGCCGGCGGAGCCGTCGTCGGACGCGTTGTCTACGACGTAGGTGTCGAAGGCGACGCCCTGTTGACGCTCCAGCGCGGCCAGACAGGCCGGCAGGTCGCGCATGCCATTCCAAACGGGCAGGATGACGGCGATGGCGGGAGACTGCGGCAAGGTTGTTCCTCCGGTTTGCATTGGCGGCTGGTGCGCCGCCGGTTCACATTGCGGCAGATGCGCCGCCGCTACGACTTGGGCGAGCGCCGGAAGCGGCGACGCCGGCGTTCGATCCAGCGCATCAGGCGCATGAAGCGGCCGCTCTCGTAGCCCCGGATCAGCGCCTCATAGTGGGCTCGCTCCTGCTCCAACTGCGCCATGAGGCTTGGGCTGTACACGTTGGATGCGCCTTTGTCGGCTGCGCGCCAGGGCGAACGGCAGTAGGCGATCAACGGCGCGGCGGCGCGCGTCCAGTTTAGCTCTTCGACGGCGGCGGCGAAACCCGGCCGGTCGTCCTGTTTGGCGTCGAGCAGGGCAAGAATGGCCTCGGCTGCGTCGCCGGCGTCATTGTAGCGCACCACGCGGCCTAGCGCATAGCGCGTCACCATCTCGGCGGCGGCGTCGCCCTCGGTGGCTACGATGGGCAGCCCGGCCCAGATGTATTCGAGGACGCGGCTGCGAAAGGCGAGGCGCGTCTCCAGCGTGTCGAAGTGCAGCGAGAGCGCGACGTCGCATTCCAGCAGCAGGTTGGCCCAGTCCGCGTAGGGAACCCAGTCCCCGAAGAAGACGAACTTGTCGAGCAGGCCCGCTTCCTGCGCGGCGGCGCGGGCGTTGCGCAGTTGGCTGGGCAGGTTGCTCAGTTCGGGGTTGGGGTGGCGCGTGCCGGGGAAGATCAGACGCACGTCCGGGCGTTGGGCGGCGACGCGGCGCACAGCCTGTATGGCGGTGACGGGGTCGAGCCAGGACCACAGCCCGCCGCCCCACAAGAGCAGCTTGTCATGCGGGCCGATGCCCGGCCATATGCCTTTGACCACGGGCCGGGTGCGCTGCGGGGGCGTGTCGGGCAGGCCGTAGGGTACGACGTCGATCAGCTTGCGCAGGGAGGGGTCGGCGGCGTAGGCGGCGGGGTTGACGCGGCCATTGGCTTCGAGCAGGCCGAGCCACCAGTCGCGCTGGCGTTCGCCGGCGCAGATGTAGAAGTCGCCGAGCGTGTATTGGCGTTGCAGTTGAGCCAGGCGGTCGCGCCAGTCCGCGGCCAGCGCATTGGGGTCGCCGCGTCCGTGGATCGCCAGCCACTCGGCGAGCAGCGGGTCGTAGCCGTCTACGACGAGATAGGCCGCGGACTGCGCCAGTTGAGGGAAGGCCCCAGCGATATCGCTGGGGAAGATGCAGATGTCGCACGCCTCTACGTGCGGCGCCAGCGACGACCACGCCGCGCGGTCATAGCGTACGATGCGGAACGGCTCGCCTGCCGGCTTGCCGGACGATTCGTGGGGGATGGCGAGGGTGACGGCGGCATGGGCGGCGAGGACGCGGGCCAGATGGACATAGCGGATGCCCGGCCCGGCCATGAGCGGGCCAACGATGTCGTGGCTGACGAGCATGACGCGGCGGGGCATGGGTGAAGCGGCTTTCTCGAACTGGGTCATGCGTCCGGCTCTACAGCCCGCGCCAGCGCAGGTAGCTCACGGCTTCGGCCAGCAGCGCGGCGGGTCCCTGGGCGCGGATGATGTTCTGGGCGCGCTGGGCGAGGCGCAGCGCTTCGCGAGAGGCTGACACGGCACGGCGGGCCGCGGACCAGGCGAGCGCGACGGCTGAACGGGGCGCGCCGCCCCAGTCTCGCGGGCCGGAACGGCCGGGCTGCGGCTCCTGGTTGGGCTGTCCGTACAGCGTCTGGAAGGCAAGCTGGCCGCGCAGCGGTTCGTCGCCGGCCCAGAGGGCGGCGGCTTCGTGTCTGCGCCGCCACAGCCGCCACAAGCCGCAGCCGTGGATCGCGGCATCGCCGCCGGCTGTGATCTCCAGGGTGTACATCTGGCGGTAGGATTCGGTCTGCGGCGCAAAGGTGAGCGCGTAGGGCGCGTCGAAAGGCAGCTCGGCGGCGGTGACGGTACGGTCCAGCAGCGGCTTGCCTGTGGCCGGGCCGGCGTAGAGACGGATGCGCACCGTCCCGGCGTGGAGTTCGCCCAATTCGGTGAACATCAACTCCAGGCGGCAGAGGTGAGAGCGGTCGGCGCGGAAGCTCTGGCGGACCGGCGCGGCGGGCAGCGGCAGGACCGAAGCCGGCTCGCGGCCGATGGCCCAGGCAGGCGCAGACCGGCGAATGACGGCATCCGGGAGCATTGCAGGCGAGGCGGAGCGGCTTGGCGCCGGCGCGCTGAGCAGCGTCTCGGCGCGGCGCAGTTGGGCGACCATCTGCGCTTTCTCGGCTAGGGCGCGGTAGAGCATGGCGCGCAGTTGGTCGAGTTGGTCGCGATTCTGCTCTTCGGCGTCGAGCAGCCGGTTGATCTGCCAGAGCAAGTCGGGGATCTCGCCTGTGCTGCGGCGTTTGGCGAGGACGCGTTCTGCGGGCGGCGGCGCGTGCTGCAAGAGGACCGCTTCCACCTGCCGCGCGGAGTCGCGCCACGAACGCCGCGCCACATCGGCATAGCCCTGTTCGACGATCTTGGCGCGCAGGACCGGGTCTTGCAGCAGGCGCATGAGGGCTTGGGCCAGGGCTTCGGGCGCCGGGTCGGCGAGCAGCGCGGTTTCGCCGTCCGTCACCAGGGTTTGCATCTGCTCGTTGCGCAGGTCGACCACGGGACAGCGGCAGGCCATCATCTCGAAGGGGACTAGCGACGGGTTGGTGGTGGAGAGGGAGAGCCCGGCGTCGCAGCTAGAGTAGAGGGCGGCCAGTTCGTAGTCGTTGAGGATGCCGGCGTTGGTATGGGCGAAGGGCGGCGGCGGGTCGAGCGAATCCGCGCCGTACATGACGATCTCGACGTTGGGCAGTTGCGATTTGACGATGCGCAGCGCGTCGATGCCGATCTCGTAGGCGCGGCGCGGGGTGCTGGGCCGGGCATAGAAGGCGACGCGTTGCCGCCCGCTGCGCTCGCGTTCCCTGGGGTAATAGATGTCGGTGTTGACGGCGAAGTCGAAATGGTCGGCCTGGGCGCGGTAGCGAGTGCGCAGCAGGCCGGCCAGCCACGGGCCAAGCGTGAGACAGTGCAGCCCGCGGCGGTAGGTGTTCTCGGCTTGAAGGTATTCCGTCCCCATCGGGTAGAAGAACGGCTCGAAATCCTGGACGAAATAATAGCGCCGCCCGGCGTTGGGCAGGTTGTCCAACGCGCTCACGGTTTTCCAGTAGGTGGCGAAGGTGGCGTCGGCTTCTTGCACCTTGCCCGTCCAGCGGTGGAAGTGTGCGCCGGTGACCATGAAATGGGCGTCGACGAACTGCCGCAACTCCTGCGCGGAGTAGTCGTGCATGTGGATGACGGGCAGGATGTAGATGTGGCACTCGTGGCCGAATTCGGTCAGATAGCGGATCAGGCGGAAGATGCCGGTGTGGCCGCCGGAGCCGCGCATCGGCTCAGAGACCAGCCAGTTGAGGACGAGCGGCGTGGAGACTTCCTCGTCTGCGGCGCGGGCGGGCTGTGTTGCCGGCGCATCCGTTGTCAGTTCGGGCATTGGGCGATCCATGACGTCGGGTTGTCTTGGCACAGTATTCGACACAGTATTGGGCGCTGTGTTGGGCGCGGCGTGTAGAATAGCATCGACGATCGGTTGCAGATCGCGGGCGCGGGCCGCCGGGCTGTAGCGTGCGAGCACGGAACGGCGCGCTTCCTCGCCGAGAGCGATGCGGCGGGCGCGGTCCTGCATCAGTTCTTCCAGTGCATCGTACCACGCCTGCGGCCCGGAGGCGAGCAGGCCGTTCTCGCCGGAGCGGATGGCGTCGACGAAGGCGTCGGCGGGCGAGGCGATGGTAGGGATGCCCAGCGCGCCGGCCTCGACGAACTTGATCTCGCTCTTGGCTCGGCAGAAAAGGTTGCCGGCTTCCAGCGGGGCGAGGTTGATGTCGAAGTGCGCGGCCAGGCGAAACCAGCCCTGCCAGTCCATCAGCGGATGGCGACGAATGCGCTGCACAAAGGCGTTGAGCAGGGGCGGAAGCTCAAGCGGACCGGCCAGCCAGAGTTCGACTGCCGGGTGTCGGGCGAGAATCTCGGCCAGCGCGGGCGCGGCCTCGGCGAAGTCGTAGTCGTGGGTGGGCGTGCCGCTGCCGTAGCCGATGACCACGCGGTCGCTTGGCGGGCGGCTGCCGCGTTCGGCGTAGAGCGCGTCGGCCAGCGCGGACATCTCGCGGCCGAGCGCATTGCGGTGGACGAAGACGGGCTTGCCGCGGCGCTGCACCAGGCCGGCCAGGAAGGGCGTCGCCACGGTCACGTAGTCGCTTGCCTCCAGCGCCGCCAGGTAGCGCTGCACGCCGTCGGCGTATAGCTCCTGTTCTATGGGCGAAAGCCGCTCCACGCCGCGGTGCCAGCCGGTCATGCGCGGCTCGAAGATGAGATCGTCGGTATCAAAGATCACCGGCGCGCCCCGGCTGCGGGTCTGGTCGATGAGCAGGCGCAGGGCCGCGGTCATGGGCAGGCGGTAGAGGACGATCAGGTCGTAGCCCTCGGCTGCGGCGGGGTCGATATGTTGCGGGTCGGCCCACTGGCGCACGTCGGCGTCGATGCCGTTGGCGGCGAACTGCTCTTGCAGGTGAGTGCAGCGGTAGAGCGTCGTGGTGGCGATGGGGCAGCCGCTGGCGATCAGGGCGCGGGGCATGGCTTAGCGCCTCGCTTGCAGCCGCGCCAATATCTGGCGCAGGTCGTCGGCCAATATCTGCTCGGCCAACTGCTGTTCTCTGCGCCAGAAAAGGGTTTGGTCGCTCTGTTCCCAGCCGGCAAGCGTCCGGCGCAGTTGGACAAGCTGCTGATCCTGCTGCGCGCGCTTCTCTTGCAGGGCGCGAAGGCGGCGCAGCAAAGAGCGAGCCATCGTCTCCGGCACGCGCTGCGGCGCAGCGTCGGGCGATGAGAAGCCGTCGAGCACGTCTTCGAGCAGGGCGATCAACTGCGTGCTGCGCTCTTGCGGCGAGTAGCGGCGAAGCGTCTGCGCCCGCGCCCGGTCGCCGATGGCGTGCCTGGCGTCAGGGTCGTCGATCAGGCGGGCGAGCGCGGCGGTCCAGTCGTCCGGGCTTTCCGCCAGCAGGCCGGTCTCGCCGGGCGTGATGGCGTAGCGGAAGGCGTCGGTGGCGGAGGCGACGGTCGGCACGCCGACTAAGGCGGCCTCGGTGTATTTGATCTCGCTTTTGGCCTGGCAGAAGGGGTTGTCCAGTTCGAGCGGGGCGAGGTTGATATCGACCTGGGCGATGAGGTAGGGCAGTTCGCGCCAGGAGACATAGGGCGCGCGGCGGATGCGGTCGGCGTAGGCGTCGAAGGCCGGGTCGATCAGGAGATGGCCGCTGAGGTGGAGGCGCAGTTGCGGGTAGGCGGCCATCGCCTCCAGCAGCGCGGGCGTGATGGAGGCGAAGTCGCGGTTGTGCGAACCGGTGCCGCTGAAGTAGGCGGCGATGACCGTGTCCGGGTCGTGGCGACGTTCGAGTTGGGTTGCGTAGGCCTGTTCGGCGATCGCCAGCATTTCGGCGCTGCATGCGTTGCGGTGTACGCGCGCAGGCACACCGGCTTTTTCCGCGGCCTGCGCCAGATACTCGGTCGTGACCAGGGCAAAGTCGGTGCGGCGGAAAGTCTCCGCCTGACCGGCAAGGGAAGCGCGCAGCCGCTGCGCCTCGGCGGGGTCCAGCATATCCAGCAGCCCGATGCGGTCGTGCAGCCCCGGCTCAAAGACGAGGTCGTCCGTCTCGAAGAGGACGGGCTTGTTGCGCTGGTGCATGAGCGTCACCAGGTCTGCGATCAGATCGGACCAGGGGACGCGGTGGAGGATGGCGACATCGCAGGTTGCAGCCGCGGCGTAGATCTCGAGGTCGTCGTCGACGAGCAGGCTGCTCTCGGCGCCGGCTAGGGCCAACTGCTCTTGGTGGTGGACGCAGCGATAGCGTCGCGTGTCGCCGTCCATGCCGCTGACAAAAAGGACGTTCATGCCTTGTCTCCGGCTACGTAGCACTCGAAGGGACGATCCACGAGTTGGATGGCGTCGGACAGGGTTTGTCCGGAGCGGCGCACCTCGGCCAAGGCGAAGTCGAAATAGGGCTGCACCAGCCAGCGGGCAAGGCGCAGCTTCGCCTGCCAGATGAGGCCGCGCAGCAGGCCGGGCGGCTTGGGCAGCGCCTCTTGGAGCGGCGCGGGGCCGCCTAGCGTTGCGGCGGATTGGGCCAGCCTGCGCAACTCGGAGACGGGCGCGGAGGCGGCCACCTGTTCCGCAGCGGTGGCCGGATTTTCGCCCATCTGCGTGGCGACAAAGCCGGCGTGATGCATGAAAAAGGCCAAGAGCGTCGGGTGATACATGGCGACGTGGCCAAAGTGCATCGGGTAGAGCTCGAGGTGGCTGACGAGGGCGCGCGGGTTGGGCGTGATCAGCAACAGCCGCCCGCCGGGCGTCAAGGCGCGATGCGCCAGTTCGACAAGCTCCAGCACGACCGCGTAGGGCAGGTGCTCGACCAGGTGGGCGGCGACGATGGCGTCACAGCTTTCGGGCTGGGCCTCACGCAGGTAGCGGATGACGTCCGCCTCGATCACGGGCAGCCCGTGGCGGCGGGCTTCGGCGATGCAGTCCGAGTCCGAGTCAACGCCCAGGGCGTCGATGCCGGCCGAGCGCAGCAGGGCGACAAAGCCGCCCATGCCGCAGCCGAGGTCGACCACGCGCTTTTTGCCGGCGAGCAGGGGCAGATACCAACTGTGCAGCGCGGCTTCACCGTCTACGGAGACGCCGATATGCTGGAGGAAGGCGTAGTCGAGGCTGGTCTGGTCTGTCATGCGTTCTCTGTCGGGCATGCGTGCGGCTGCATGGCGGGCTAGCCGCGGGATTGCGCTACGGCGTCGGGGCGGCCTTCGAGCGCAAGGTTCGCTAGATTCGGCTCCGCGGCGGGGTCCAGGCGCCATTCGCCGCCCAGGGAGATCAGCCCGTAGCGCTCGTTTGCCTGGCCGGGGAAAACCTGGAACGGGTAGCGGCGGTCGTGGTAATCGTAGGTTTCGCTGTCTACGCTGTCGACGGCGGCCACGGAAATGACGTACTGGCCTTCCAGCAGCGGCAGTGCGGGAATGGTATAGGTGAGGCTGCCCACAGGCTCCAGTCGCGGGATCTCCAGCCCGCCGAAGCGGGTGTTGGGACCGGCGATGTGTGCGCCGCTGTCGTGGTGGATGGCGAGGCCGAAGACCGGGTTGGCGACCGGCTCGGCGGCCTCATAGCGGAGCCGAACGCTGAGCGGCGCGCCGGAGTAGAAGATGTCGGACGGCTGCCCGTCTGCGTCCAGCAACTCCACGGCGGTGATGCGCACCTTGCCCGTGCCCCAGCGGCGACTTTCGATCTCCGTGGCGGACGGGCTTCCGGCGCGGCGGGCCTTTTCCTGCTCCGTCTGCGCCACATGGTTGAGGTAGGCCATCACGACGTCGGTCGGTGCGCCGTCGGCTTGAACTTCGCCGTCTTCGATCCAGATGACGCGCTTGCAGATGCTCTGCACCGCGTCCAGGTCGTGCGAGACGAGGAAGAGCGTGCCGCCGCGATCGCGGTATTGCTGGATGCTGTGCAGGCATTTGCGCTGGAAGGCGGCATCGCCTACGGCCAGCACTTCGTCCACGAGCAGCAGGTCCGGCTCGGTATAGATGGCGATGGCAAAGCCGAGGCGCACATGCATGCCGGAGGAGTAGTGCTTGACCGGCGTGTCGATGAAGTCGCCCAGTTCGGCATAGGCGATGATGTCTTCCAGCCGCGCGTCGATCTCGGCGCGGGTTAGCCCGTAGATGGAGCCGTTGAGGTAGATGTTCTCACGGCCGGTCAGGTCCGGCTGGAAACCTGCGCCCAGCTCCAGCAGGGACGAGATGCGCCCGTGCACGTAGAGCTCGCCGCCGGTCGGCTCGAGGATGCCGGTGATGAGCTTGAGCAAGGTGCTCTTGCCGGAGCCGTTGGGGCCGATGACGCCGACGCTGTCGCCGGGGTGTACGGCGAGTGACACATGGCGCAGCGGCCAGAACACATCCTGGGGCGGCTTACGGCCGCGCAAGAGGCGGATGAAGAGGTCCTGGAAGGAGCGATGGCGCTCCGCTCGTTTGACGAAGCAGCGTGAGACCGCACGCAGTTCGACCAGGGGCGTGGCGGGCAGCGGCGCGTGGCTGCGCTCGACGATCATACTTCCTCACCGAAGCGGCTGCTGTAGCGGATGAAGAACCAGTAGCCGAACGCCAATACGGCCAGCGCCGTCACTGCGGTGCGCAAGAAGAAGTCGGGATCGGTGCGGTAGCCGTAGTAGAGCATGTCACGATACATATTCACCAAGGATGCCATGGGGTTGACGATGTAGGCAATTCGGTGGACATCCAGGTTCATGCCCAGGAAGGGGTAGTGGGTGGGAAGTTGCTTGATCGAGTAGAAGATGGGCGTGAGGAAAAACCAGGCCAGCATCAGCACTTCCATGACGATGGCCGTGTCGCGATAGAAAACGTTGAGCGTGCTCAGGATCAGGGCGATGCCGAGCGCAAAAGCCGTCTGGATCAGGATGATCACCGGCAGCAGCCACAGCCACGGGCTGAGGTTGGAGCGGAAGATGAGCAGGACGGCGAAGAGGACGATGAAGGCCAGCAGGAAGTTGGCGAGCTGGGCCAGCACCGCGGCGATGGGCAAGACTTCGCGCGGGAAGTAGACTTTTTTGATCAGGCTGCCGTTGCCGACGATGCTATTCATGCTGCTGACCACGCCGGCGGAAAAGTAGTTCCAGGGCAGCAGGCCGCAGAGCAGAAAGAGCGGGTATTTCTCAATCTGGTTGTTGGGCCAAAGGACGCCGAAGACGAGGGTGAAGACGACCATCATGCCCAGCGGGTTGAGCAGGCTCCAGACGAAGCCGAGCACGCTGTTTTTGTAGCGCGCCTTTAGCTCGCTGACCACCAGGTTGCGCACCAGGTCGCGGTAGCGAAATAGCTCAGCCAGACGGTGCGCCACAACCGCTATGGGTGAAGGCGACCGTCTGGGCTGTTGGGCTGATGAGAGATCAACTGTCATGCGTCATAAGCCACGATTCATGCGTCACGAGTGATGCGTCAGAAAAAGCTTAGTGGTTTGATCGCTAACTACGCAACCCTGTCATGTTGAGCGTAGCGAAACATCTCTACTTCTGGACCAACTAGATTCTTCATCTCGCTAACGCTCGCTTCAGAATGACAGACATTTGGCGAACGAAGCGCTTAACGGCCGACTGCGGGCAGATAGAGCCGTTCTTTGCCGATGTACAGCGGTTGGCGCAGCGTGTTGTTCGCTTCGTTATTGTCCGGCCCGGACTGCGGCTCGACGACGACGAACAGGTTGTGCGCACCCAGGGGCGCGTCTTGCCATACGACGGAGACCGCTTGGTTGGCTCCGCAGCCCGCCAGCGAGACGATCTGGTCGGCGCCGATCTGGACGCCGCTGCCGGCGGGGTTGCCGTTATAGAAGCGGACGCGGGCGGTCTGGGCGGCGGCATTGTTGCCGCTGTTGGCGATGACGGCGCGGAGGATGATGTCGACCGTGTTTTCGCCATCGGGCACGGGCGGCGCTTCGATAGAGACGCGCGCCGGGTAGAAGTCTATCTGCTTGGCGATGCCCGCAGCGTAGGTCGAGTAGTTCTGACCCATTTGCGACAGCACCAGCTTGCCGCTGACGGAATCGCGCTGGAACAGATAGCCGTTGAACGCCTGGTCCTGCACGCTATACCAGGATAGCCGCTGGATCAGCCGGTAGCCGTCGTTCGGGTCGCCCAGCTTGGGGTCGACCGCCTCGTTGAGGATGTAGTCGAAGGTGCGCGTCATGAAGGCGTTCACGCGCTCCGGCGGATAGTCGTCCGGCGGCTCGAAAATGTCGGGCATGAGTACGCCGTATTCGGACAGATAGACGGGCGATCCGCCGTAGCCGTGGTCTGCCAGCCATTGGCGGAAGCGCAGGATCTGTTGCTTGAAGAGGTCGAAGCTGTCGTTCTCGCGCACCAGGACGCGCATGCCCTCTTTTGCGTCGATGCCGGGCGGGATGCCCGCGCCCCAGCATTCGCTCTCCGGGTAATAGGCGCAACTGGCCTCGTTGAGAATGAAGTTGTGTATCGCCCACACATCCACGGGCATCGATTCTCCGTAGCGCGTGCGGTAGGCGTTCAGCACCATGTCCAAATATTGGAGGCGAAGTTCCGTCGCCTGGACGATGGAGCCGGCGATGATGGTCGCTGTGGGGTCCTGTTGCTTGATCAGCTTATAGAGGTCGTGATAGGCGATGGCGTAGACGTGCGGCTCGATGTCGTCTTGCAACAGGCGGCGGTCCGGCTCGTTGCCGATGAACCACTCGGCGCCGGGGTTGGCGGCGATGACGTCCAGGAGCTGCTGCTCTGTGGTCACGGCGTGATTTGCGAAAAGCGAGTAGCGATAGGGCTTGGGGCCGTTTTTGGTCTGCACCAGCCGGATCATGGGCATGTAGCGCACGTTGGCGGGCTTGACCGCGTTGAGGGTGGCCCCGTAGTCCACATACCAGCCCAGGCGGAGAAGAGCAGGGTCGATGTTGCGGATGTCGCCGTTGACGCCCAGCCGGCAGAGAGCCGATGACTCGGCGTCGAGCAGGGGCAGGAAGAGCGCCTCGTCCGCGTCTTGCGCATCTTGGGCCTGGGCGACGTAACTGGAGATGAGCAGGGCGAGGACGGCGACGAGGAGCGGCGTCAGCGCCCGCCTCCACATGCGGCGAGCAATCATGCGACGAGCAATGCGATATGGCAGAGTCATTTGCCTGGTCTCCTGACCTGTCATTTGACGATCTCGATGATTCTCGGCTGGCCGCCGATCAGGACTTTGACGTATCCGTCGTTGCCGTTGACGGGATCCAGTTGGTCACCGTAAACATTATATACTTTGGCGGTCGTCCCCGGTACGCGGAGCGTCTCCAAGTTTTCCTTCACTTCGCCCTTGATCTCTTCGATCACGCCGTTGCCGTCCAGATCGAGACCCATCTTGGCCGGGTTGAGCCAGGCGATGTAGAAGGTATGGCCGCCGGGTTGGCGAAATTCGTAGGCGTCCATCTCCTTGGCCTTTAGTTCCTCGACGGGCAGGCGACGAACGAACAGGGCGGATCGCAGCCAAGTTTCGGCCGCCCGGTAAGCCTTGAAGGCGGGCTTGCGCTGCGGGGGCGTACTGTTGGTTACCAGGCCGTTTTCGTGCGGGTAGCCGCCGCCCGGATCGGTCAGTGCAAAGTAGATTGTGTTGAGGACGCCGGCGGCCTTGCTCTGGGTGAAGATCTCCATCACGTAGCGCGCCTGCATTTCAGGCGAACTGGGCTGGTCGGGGGGATTGTCGCTGTGCCAGCCGGACTCGGTGATCATGATGGGCTTGGTCAAGCCGTACTTTTCCTGGGCCAGTAGCGCCTCAACATAGGCGACTTTTTCCAGCAAGCCGGGGCCGAAACAAGAGTTGTTCTTTTTGCAATCGGGGTTTAGCTTCGTTACCCAGTAGCTGCCGAAGGCCGGGTAGGAATGGATGTTCATGATGTCGAAGTGTTTGCCGCCGCCGGCCGCCAGCACATCGTCGAGGAAGGATTCGATGAAGTTACCGCCGTCATCCCAGAAGTTGTCGTAGGCGATGCCGCCGAAGAGGACTTGGGCGTTGGGGTTGGCTTGTTTGATCGCCTCATGAGCGACGGCCAGCATGGCGGCGTATTCAGCGCCATACTCGCCCCAACCCTTGTGCCAATCGTCGCCCAGCACGGACTCGCTGGCGTCGGGCTCGTTGTACAGCTCCCAGTAGGTGACGATGGGCGAGCCGGGCGCGTCGTCGATGCCATTGCCGTCGTAGCGCTCGACCGTCGCCTTGACGAACTCGGCGAATTCGCCCAGCTGGCCGCTTTTAAGGCGAGAGTTGGGGTAGGTCGCGGCCCAGTCCGGCGCGGAACGCAGGGTGACGATCAGGTTTTTGCAACTGTCGGCTGCGGCGGCGACGGCTGCATCGGCCGCGGCCCAACGGAAGTTGGCCGGCGCTCGATTGGTCGGCTCGACGCTGCGCCAATCGATGGGGACGCGCACCCATTCCGCGCCGCTGTCGAGTAACGCGCTGTAGTAGTTCGTGCCGGCGCCGGTCTCCCCGTACATCTGCACGCCGAAGATGCCGGCGGACGCGGCGGAGAAGTTGCAGCGCTTGCTCAGCGTGGGCAAATAGAGCGTGTGTGCGTTCGCGGTTTGGCCGTCGTCGGCCAGCGCGGGCGGGGATGCAGGGCTTGCGATGATCAGCAGCGCGCCGGCAAGCAGGACGGAAACAATCTTGGACATGGCGGCATGTAGCCGCAACGGAAATCGAAAACGCATGAGCAGTTATTCCCTGACGTGAACTGACGGCAGGTGCATCGCGTAGAAGTAGGGGGGAGGCAACTCAGAGACGATGCCCCGGCCGTACTCCGCAAACCAAATGTGGTCATCGGGGCCGATAGCAATGCCGGCCAGTCCGCTGCCGCCAGGCTGGCCGACTTCGATCTTAGCAAGCAATTCACCGTCGGGGGCGACGATGAAGCGCCCTAGTTTGTCTGCATTCTGTTGGGTGAACCAAAGATGGACGTTGTCGCCGTCCGGCTGAATTGCGATGCCCTTGGGACCGCTTCCGGCGCTTGGGGTCGGATACCAAGCCCAGTTAGTCAGCGTACCCGTATTTTGCCGCCCGATGTGGCCCGATCCGAAGGCCGTAATCCAGACATTGCCGTCCGGGTCGACGGCAATGTCGGCGGGCCATTTGCCGACGCCGGTCTCCTCGTTATAGGTGACGGCGCGGCCGAACTGCTCGCCTTCGACGTCGAATTGCAGCACCGTGTGGAAGTCGGGCATGGTGAAATGGATCTTCATCTTGCCGCCGGCCTGGACGGCGATGTCGGCGAGGACCAAGTCCGTAGGCATGATGTTTTTTGTGGGCAGGAAGCGGCCGAAGGGGTATTCGGCGAAGGTCTCCGTCGCCGGGTCAAAGCGGCCCAGCTTTTTGGCCTTCTCCTCGACGAACCAGACGCCGCCGTCCGGCGCAACGGCGATGCCTGCGGGCCGGCTGTCGGCTGTGGGGATGGCGTATTGCGCGGTCAGCCCGTCGTCGGGCAGCGCGCCGCCGGCGAGGTCGATGCGGCCGATCTTGTTGGCCCCGTACATGGTGAACCAGACGGTATCATCGGCGTAGACAATGTCATACGGTTTGCTGCCCGTTTCCAGCCGCACGTAGTCGATGGTGTAGGCGAGGATCGACGCGTCGGCGGCGGAGCGCAGGGTGATGAGGCCGACGGCGTCGTCTGCGGGCGAGGTGAACCAGCTTTTGCCGGGCGCCTGCGGCGCGACGTTGGCCGGGCTGTTCGGGACAGAGTATTCAATCTTCAGACCTGTTCGCAGCGCGTGGTTTTCGAGCGTTTCTGCGGATGCGGTCGGCGCGCCGGCGGTCCAGCTTGCGCCAAGCAACAACCCTGCAAATGCCAATGCCAGTGCGCCCCGTGTGACGTAGCGCAGGACAGACTCCCCCAGCCAGAGTTTCTTCATTGTCCTACCTCCGAGTTTGTCGTGACAGCGCAACTGAACGGTCGGGTGAACGGCTGCCCGGCTTGGCGACGAGCCGGGTATAGGCGTCTACGATCACGTGACCTGCTTGCCGCCAATCGAAATGACGAATTGCCCTCTGGCGCAAGCGGCGACCCATTTCCGCGGGGGCTTCCGCCGCGTCCGCCGGGGGGAAGAGCGCCGCCTCGAGCTTCTCCGCCAGGTCAGCGGCATCCCCCGGTGCGGCGAGCAGCCCGTCCGCGCCCAGGTACTCACGCGCTACGGGCGTGTTGAACGCCACCGTGGGCAGCGCAGCCGCCATATAGTTGAGCAGTTTGCCTGAGCTTTCCGTCAGGCTGAGCTTAGGCGCGACGGCGACATCGCCCAGCGCCAGGTGTTGAGGCGCCTGTTCATAGGGAATGCGCCCGGTTAGGATGACGGCGTGCCGGACCCCCAACTCCTCGGCCAGGCCGGCGTAGTACAGCTCGCCGGGGAAGCCCATTAACAAAAGATATACGTTGTCATGCCGGGCCAGGATACTCTTGAGCGCCTTCAGCAGGAGGTCGGTGCCCTGGTATTGGGCCAGCAGGCCGAGATAGACAATGACTTTGGCATTGGGCGGGATGCCGAGGCGAGTGCGCAGCGCGTCTAGCTCGCCGGGCGGGAAGTCGGCGGCGGGCCGGAAGACGTCTGTGTTGACGCAATCGGGCAAGGCGGTGATCTGTTGCGGCTTACAGCCGAACTCGCCCATGAGGAGCTCTGCGGCGTGCGTCGAGCTGGTAAAAACCACGGGCGCGGTGCGGTCGATCCATGTTTCGAGCCGGCGCAGCGGCTTGTAGACGGCGCTGTCGCGACGCAGGAATTTGTGGTCGATCATCTCCTCGGTCAGGCTGCCCTGAAAGTCGAAGACGACGGGAGTGCGGGCCAGACGGCCCAGAACCAAGCCGATGAGCGCGCCTTCGTGCAGGTGGGCGTGGATCACGTCGTAGCGCTTGCGGGCCAGGAGCGAGAGCGTCTTGAGGCCGAGCAGCGCGTCAAAGGCGATCTTGTGGCGACTGGAGCCTACCTCGTAATTGCGCCGCCAGGGAATGGGCAAGGTGCGGCGAATGTTGATGTCGGGCAGATCGCGGCCGTTGTGATAGGCGGCAATGGCGACCTCATGGCCCAGCTTCTGCAGGATGCGCGCCTCTTCGAGGATGCGCACGTGGCAGCCGTAGTCTGCAAAGAAACTGGTGGGGGCGATCATCAAGACGCTCAGCGGGCGAGAGGGTTCTCCGGCATTTTCGCCGCTGGCGGCAGAGGGTGGGTTGAGTTGTGGCTGCGCACTATCGCTTCTGCTCATGATGATCCGGCTGAATCGGGACGGCGCAACGGTCGCCGTTGCTTTTGCCTGCTGCGGCCAGTCGTCCTGGCCGCCGAACTTGGGCAGACAAAAACAGACCGGTTACGCCGGTCACAGCCGATTATTGTAACGGACGCGTTTGCTCCGGCCAAACTGAATGCGCCCTGCCGCGCAACGTCTGGTGAAAGAGCCGGACGTCCGCCGGCGTAAACGCGCCGGTTGCCCAGACCAGCGCCAGGTAGGCGGCGGCGCCCGCGGCCAGGCGCAGCGTCCAGATAACTGGGAGCAGCGTCGCCGGCAGGCCGGCGAGAGCGGCGGCTATGACGGCAAGCCCGACTTTGGCGAAAGGCGTGCGGATGCGCTGCCGGTGCAGGACGACAAGCCCGGCGAGCGCGGCGGCGCAAGCGGCCAGAAGCGCAGCCCAGGCCGCGCCGCTTGCGCCGCCGAAGCGGGCGAACGGCGGCAGAAGCAGGACAAGGGCGACCAGGTTCAGCGCCATGACGGTCAGGCCGCGCTGCGGTCGCCCTTCGATCATGAGCAGCGTGACCGCGTACATCTCGACGAAAAAGAGGGGCGCAACCCAGACTAGGCGCTGCAGAGCGGGCGCGGCGGTTGCGTAGTCCGTCGCATAGAGCCAACCCATGACCTCGGCGGCGACGCCCGTACACAGCGCTGCGGCGGGCAGGAGCAGCAGCAGCCCATAGCGCAGGCTGAGCGCGCTGAGCAGCGCATAGCGGCTGCTTGCTTGGCGGCGCAGGCGGCTCAGGGTGGGGTAGGCGGCCTGCCAGAAGCTCTGTACCAGCTTGACGAGGACGCGTACTAGATTGTAGGCCGCGCTGTAGAGGCCGGTGATGGTCTCGCCGCCGACGACGCTGAGCAGAAGGATGTCGACGCGCTGCAGGAGCACATCGGCGATGGACAGGCCGAGGAACGGCGCGGCGTCGCGGCCTAGCGCGGCCAGGCGCACGGCGACCGGCTCCTGCGGCGGCGAGAGCAGGCCGGTACGCATCACGACCGCAGCGCAGACCAGCGCGGAGATGGCCTGCGTGATGACGAGGATGGCGACGAGATGGGCGACCGTTGCGCCGGAGAGCAAGGCCGCCACGCTGAGCGCGAGGATGAGCAGGTTGATAGCGGTCTCGACGGCCATGAGCAGTTCCATGCGTTCGGCGGCGCGGAACAGGGTTTGGCAGGCGGAGGTGACGGCGTAGAAGGGCAGCGAAGCGCCGATCAGCCAGATGGCCGTGCGCGTGGCCGCGGCATAGGGGAGCGCGTAGGCCAGGCCGGCCAACCCCGCCCACACGAGGAGCGAAGCCGCCAGTTGGAGGCCGAGCGCCACCCAAAAGTAGGCGCGGCGATGCTGCGGCGCAGGGGCGAGATCGCGCACGAGCAGAGCGGGCAAGCCTAACTCGCTCAGGACCTGGCTGACGTTGAGGTAGGCCAGCGCCACGGTGTAGGCGGCGAGGGCTTGGATGCCGAGCAGCCGCGCGATGAGCAGTTGCAGCGCGAAGCTGACGCCGATGCGCCACAGGTTCGACCCGCCCAGCGCAGCGACGTTCGCCAGGACGCGGCGTCCGGCGGCTTGGGCTGCGGGCGGCGGGGCGGAGGATGGCTCTGTCACGCCGGGCGTCGAGTCTGTGAGCGACGGCTGGTTGGATGGCTCATGGCGCGATTGTAGCACGTCTGCGCCCGGCAGCGGAACCGATGGCCGGTTAGCGCAGCGGCTTGCCGGTGAGCAGGAAGTTAAGCAGGCGGCGCGGCCGGTAGAGGCGATGACGCCAGACAAACCAGGTTAGGGCGAGCAGGCCGCCCAATTCCCAGGTCCACAACTCCGGGCGGCGGGTGAAGGCGATCCAGTAGGCTTTGCCGATCTCCTCTTGTTCGGAGCCGCGCTTGCCCCAGACGTGAAAGCGCCAGCCGCGCAGGGGCCAATAGAAGGTGGCGGGATAGAACCAGATGCGGTCGAGGACGATATGGCCGATGAAGGCGACGGCATAGAGGCCGAGGCGCGGGAAGCGGGTCACGGTCAGGATAGCCACGGCGAGGTGGGCGAGCAGCGTGTGCGCGAAGAGGACGGCGGACCTGTATTTCTTGTAGAAGTGCGCCCAGGCAAGCGGCTTGTCGATCAGGTCGGGGCCCATTGCCGCCAGCGCGACCAGACGGTAATCGGCGTCGGGGGCTACGTCCAACTTGTCTTGGGCGAGGCTGAGGGCCAGCCACGTATAGGCGACGTGTGATTGAGGAAGCATAGGCTGCGGGTTAGGCGCCGCGTTCTTCGCGCACGTAGGGCTGGCCGAGCGCAGCCGGGGAACCCATGCGCCGGCGCATGGCCTCGCGCGAGCCGATGACGAGCACGATGATGGTGAAAAGGTATGGCAGCATGTTGGTGAAGTAGCCCCAGGTGGGGTTGCGCAGGAAGATGGGCAGGATTTGCAGGTCGAGCGGCAGGCGGCGGATGGCTCCGAAGAGGTAGGAGCCGAGCGCGGCGCGCAGCGGATTCCAGCCGGCGAAGATGACGAGGCCGATGGCGATCCAGCCCTGGCCTGCGGTCATGCCTTCGAGCCAGAGGGGGGTGATGGCGAGGCTGAGGGCTGCGCCGCCCATGCCCGCCAAGACGCCGCCGGCGATCACGTACAGGTAACGCAGGGCGTTGACGTTGATGCCCTGCACGTCGGCGGCGGCGGGGTATTCGCCGATGGCGCGCAATTCGAGGCCGGGCCGCGTGCGATAGATGTAGAACCAGGCCAGGGGCGCGAGCAGGAAGCCCAAGTAGACGATGATATTGTGCTGGAAGAATATCGGCCCCAGAATGGGGATGTCGGCCAGCAGCGGGATGTGGAAGGCGGGCAGGCGCGGGGCTGACTTGACCTCGACCAGCCCGGCGCCCAAGACGGCGCTGAGGCCTGTGCCGACGAAGGTGAGCGCCAGGCCGCTGACGACCTGATCGGCGCGCAGGGTGATGGTGACGAAGGCATGGAGCAGAGCCAGCAGCCCGCCCATCACCGCGGCGACGAGCAGGCCGAGCCAGGGGTTGCCGGTGGCGTGGGCCGTGCCGAAGGCGGTCATCGCGCCCATCAGCATCATGCCCTCGACGCCAAGGTTGAGCACGCCGGCGCGTTCGGCGAAGATCTCGCCGACGCTGGCGAAAAGGATAGCCGTGCCCGAACGGATGCCGGCGGCGAATAAGTTCACGAAAAAGACAAGTTCCATGCCGGATTCCCCACCTGTGCCGGATTTGTGCCGGACGTTTGCCGGTTGCGAAGCCGTCGCCTATGCAGCGGGTGCGATGCGCACCCGGTAGCGCAGCAGCATTTCGCCGCCCACCACGACGAAGAGAATGACGCCCTGTAATAGTTGGGCGATGCCCGCGGGCTGGATGGCGTCGCCGCCGACCAGGAGGCCGCCGAACAGATAGGAGACGAGCACGATGCCCAGCGGGTTGAGTTTGGCGAGCCAGGCGATGATGATGGCGGTGAAGCCGTAGCCCGGCGAGAAGCGCTCTTGCAGGCGATGCACCACGCCCGCCACTTCGCTCATGCCTGCCAGGCCGGCCAAGCCGCCGCTGAGCGCCATGACGAGGATGATATTGCGCGTCAGGTTGATGCCGGCGTAGCGCGCGGCGCGCGGGTTGTCGCCGATGACGCTGACCTCGAAGCCCCATTTGGTGCGCGACCAGACGATGAGCAGCACGACGGCGAGGCCCACGGCCATGAAGATGCCGAAGTGGGCCGTCAGGCCGCGCAGGACGGGGAAGGCGTCGCCGAAGTCGGTGAAGCGCGGCAGCCATGCGCTGCGCGGGAATTGGGGCGTCAGACCGAAGCCGCGCTCGCTCCAGGGGCCGTAGACGAAGTAGTTGTTCCACAGGGCGGCGACATAGGTCAGCATCAGGCTGGTGATGATTTCATTGACGTTGAGCTTGGCCTTGAGCACGCCGGGGATGAAGCCCCAGATTGCGCCGCCGATGAAGCCGGCGATCGCCATGGCCGCCAGCATGAGCGCCTGGGGCGTGTTCGCCGGCAGCAGGAAGAGGGCGACGCCCGTAGCGGCGAACGCGCCGATAAAAAGCTGGCCTTCGGCGCCGATGTTCCACAGGCGCATGCGAAAGGCGACGGAAACGCCCAGGCCCGCCAGAATCAGCGGCGTCGCCTTGATGGTGGTGTCGGACCAGCCGTAGAGCGAACCGAAGGCCAACTCGCCCATGCGCCGGTAGACGAACCAGGGGTTAGCGCCGGTCAAGCTGAGCAGGCCGGCCCCGACGATCAGGGCGAGGATGACCAGGATGATGGGCGAAATCAGGCTGAGCCAGCGGGGCTGCGTCTGCACGCGGGTGACTTGGAGGCGGAGGCCGCGCGGCTTGACGTTCGCCGTCTGTGGCGTGGTCATGAGATGGTCTGCTCCCCTTGGGCCGGTGGCACGACGGTTTCGCCGGCCATCATCAGCCCGATCTCTTCCAAGTTGGCGTCTTCGATGGGCATGATGCCGGTGATGCGGCCTTCGTAGAGCACGGCGATGCGGTCGGACAGGGCAAAGATCTCGTCCAGGTCTTCGGAGATGAGGACGATGGCTGCGCCCTCGTTGCGTTCTTGCAAGAGAATGTTTCGCACATTCTCGGTGGCGCCTACGTCGAGGCCGCGCGTCGGGTAGGCGGCGATGGTGACCTGCGGCTGTTGCGCAATCTCTCGCGCCAGGATGACTTTTTGCAAGTTGCCGCCGCTCAAAAGGCGGGTAGGGGTATCGGTCGTGGGGGTGGCGATGTCGAACTGCTCGATGAGGCGCAGCGCCTGCTCGCGCATGGCGCGGCGGTTCATGAACAGCCGCCCGCCGATGCCGGGTTTGCGGTAGCTCTTAAGCGCCAGGTTTTCGGCTACGGATAGGTTGGGCGCGCTGCCGGTGGCGCTGCGGTCTTCTGGCACGTAGGCGACGCCCGCCTCGATCATGATGATGGGCGGCGCATTGGTGACGGGGTTGGCCGCCACGCGGATGACGCCGCCGGTGGTGGGGCGCAGGCCGCAGATCGTTTCGGCCAATTCGCGTTGGCCGTTGCCCGCTACGCCGGCAATGCCCACGATTTCGCCGGAGCGCACGGTGAGAGAGAGCTGGCGCAGGGCGTGCAGCCCCTTGTCGTCCAGCGCTTCTACGTCGTTCAGGATCAGTCGTTCTTCGCCCAGTTGTGCAGGGGGCTTTTCCAGTTGGAACAAGACTTCGCGGCCCACCATCAGGCTGGCGAGGTCGCGTTTCGTCATTCCTGCTGCATCGACTGTAGCGACGCTGCGCCCGTCACGCAGCACGGTGATGCGGTCTGCGATCGACAGCACTTCGTCGAGCTTGTGGCTGATGAAAATGATGGTCTTGCCGGCGGCGGTCATCTCGCGCAGCGTCTGAAAGAGGCCTTCAGTCTCCTGCGGCGTAAGTACGGCGGTCGGCTCGTCCAGGATCAGAATCTGTGCGCCGCGGTAGAGCAGCTTGATGATCTCGACGCGCTGCTGTTCTCCGACGGAGAGCTGCCACACCTTGGCGTTCGGGTCGACCGGCAGGCCGTACTGCGCGCCGATGCGGCGGACGTCGCGCTCGATCTCGTCGGTGTTGAGGATGTAGCTGACGTGGCGCAGGCCGAGGATGATGTTTTCGGCTACGGTCTGCGAAGAGACGAGCATGAAGTGCTGGTGCACCATGCCCACGCCGGCTTGGATGGCGTCGCGCGGGGAGTGGAATACGACGGGTGCGCCGTTGATCAGAATCTCGCCCTGGTCCGGACGGTAAAGGCCGGACAGGATGTTCATCAGGGTGGATTTGCCTGCGCCGTTCTCGCCGAGGAGCGCATGAACCTCGCCTTTGCGCGCCGTGAAGGTGACCGCATCATTCGCCAGCACACCTGGAAAGGTCTTGGTGATGTTGCGCATCTCAAGGGCGTTGGCTGCGTCTGTCATGCGTGTGGAGTTCCAGAGGCTGTGCGACTACTATCGCCGGTTTTTATCTTTGGCACAAAGAATGCCAGAAGGGGTAAAAGAACGCAAGCGCGCCCTGAAGCCGCATTAAGTGGTTTGATCGCCAAATACGCATTATGTCATGCTGAGCGTGGCGAAGCATCTGTACATCTGGTACAACGAGATTCTTCAGCTCGCTAACGCTCGCTTCAGAATGACAGATGCTTGGCGAACATACCATTAAGCCGAATGCCCGCAAAAAGAAAGGCGTGGCGCGGGCCGGCATGATTGTCGCAATAAGACGTGCGGGGAGGCGTCTTGCCGCCTCCCCGCGTACAGACTTACTGCTCCAGCGATGCCTCGGGCGAGACGCCTTCGGCTAGCCAGTTCATGCAGATGGTGCAAGGCTCGCGGCCGGTGGCGGCGGCGGTGGCCTCGTCGATGCCTTCCAGGTCGGACTGCGTCAGCGACACGCCGGCGGGGATGATCTCGTTGCCCTTATTGTCGTTGATGGGGCCGGTGAACACGTCGAAGCGTGTCATCTCACCGGCGAGCATGGCGTCGAGAACCTCGCGCACCTGGGGAATGACCTCTTCGGGCACGCCGGCCGCAGGTTCTTGCCCTTCCATGAAACCGAGCAGCCCCAGGCTGCCGCTGTCGACGTCGAAGTAGATGTCCTCGGCGACAAATGCGCCTTCCATCATGCTGGTTACCAGCTTGACATACTCAGGACCCCATTCCCAGTAGGGGACGGTCAGGCAGTGTTCCGGATCGACGTCGCAGGAGTTGCGGCTGTCGTAGGCGACGCCGTACTTGCCCTGTTCGCCGGCGACCTGTACCGGGCCGGTGGTGTCGGCGCCGGTAATCACGACCGCAGCGCCGGCCTCGAGCAGCGACTCGGCAGCCTGCCGCTCAATGTCCGGGTCGAACCAGGTGAAGATCCAGCGGATGTCCAGCACGCATTCGGGGCAGGTCTGGCGCATGCCTAGGGCTGCGGCGTTGATATGGCGGACCACTTCCGGGATCGGGAAGGGGGCGATGTAGCCGATCTGCGTGGAGCCGTCGGCCACGGCGCGGGCGCCGGCGATCATGCCGACCAAGTACTTCATGCTCTCCATGGCGCCGAAGAGGTTGGAGAAGTTGGGGTCGGCCTTCTTGAAGCCGGACACATGGACGAAGTAAGTGTCCGGGAATTCCTGGGCGACGGTCTCGGTCGAGTCCATGAAACCGAAGGAGGTGGTAAAGACGGCGTCGAAGCCGGCGCGGGCCAGGCTGCGCACCACGCGTTCGGCGTCTGCGCCTTCGGGCACGCTCTCCAGATAGGCAGTGTGGACTTGGTCGCCCATGTGTTCTTCGAGATAGAGGCGGCCTTCATTGTGGCTGTAGGTCCAGCCGCCGTCGCCGATGGGGCCGACGTAGACGAAGGCGACGTTGAATTTGCCCTCAACGGGTTCCGGGATCTGAATGCCGCCGGCGGCAGGGGCGGCAGGGGCGGCTTCGGCGGCGGGCGCCTCGGCGGCCGGTTCGCCTTCGGCTGGAGCCGGGGCTGTGGCCGGCGCTGCGCATGCCGCAAAGAGCATGGAGGCGATAACCAGTATCGCGAGGACGGTCCAGGTTCTAGGTGTTCGCATGGTTCCTCCGATCGTGAAGGGGTGGAATTGGGTTAGGATTTCGACAACAGCCATTCGCCCTGTTCAATCAGGCCGGCTGAGCGCCACGGTGATCCGTCGCGCACTATCATACCCTATTTTACCGCGCGAAGCCGCACGCGGGGATCGGTTTTTAGTTGTAAGAACGCGATGGCCGGCGGCGAGGTCGCTAGGGGGTAGGCAACCGATTGGAACGCAGATTAACAGGGAATGGGATCGATAACTTGATCATCAAGAGAAAGCCATCCAGGGAGCGCACAACCCCCTGGATGGCGATAGACGTTGTTGTCTTACCGGTTTGTTCGCTACAAATGCATCCTGTCATGCTGTGTGTAGCGAGGCATCTCTATCTCTGGTCCAACGAGATTCTTCAACTCGCTAACGCTCGTTTCAGAATGACAGATGCTTGACGAGCATATTAGCTGTCGTTGCGAACTTCGGCGCCCTTGCGGGTCAGCGCTGCGCCGGCAAACAGGACGGCCATCAAGCCTGCGGCGACTGCCAACGCCAGCGGCAGAGAAGCCTGGCCGCCGCCCGTGACGGGCAGTTGCGCCGGGGCCGCTTCGGGGCCGGCGGGCGGCAGGATGACCGCGTCGATGACGTGGATCACGCCGTTGCTGGCTTCGATGTCAGTCACGATGATGTTGGCGTCGTTGATCTTCACGCCGTCAGCCGTGACGCTGAACTTGACCGCGTCGCCCAGGAGGGTGGGGGCTTCGAGGCCGTCGGTCACGTCAGCGGCCATCACCTTGCCGCTCAACACATGGTAGAGCAGGATGTCGGTGAGATCGCCGCTCGGGTCTGCGACCAGCGCCTCAAGCGTGCCGTCGGGCAGGGCTTCGAAGGCGGCGTTGGTGGGCGCAAAGACGGTGAACGGGCCTTCGCCCTTCAGGGCGTCGACCAGATCGGCGGCCTGCACGGCTGTGACCAAGGTGCTGAAGTCCTCGTTTGAGGCCGCAATGTCAACGATGTCCATTGTCGGCGCGTCCTGGGCCGCGACGACCGGCGCCATGACGAAGAAGAGGGCGACGGCTAGGGCCAACGATAGCGCTTTGTGCATTTGCATTGTTTTCTCCCCCTATAGGTAGGATTGCCGGCGTCTTGCAGTCGGCCCGTTGCCGTCCTGCTTTCCGCCATACGCTGATTGATTTGACAGTTGCAATCCTATGCCAGGGTGCGGAAAAGTTCTGTAATCTTTATACAAAACTTACACAAAACATGATCGGCGGACAATGCGAGGGGGCAAAAGACGGGATCGTCGCTTGGTTTGTGTGCAGGGCTACTGGTGCGCGGGGATGGCGATGCGCAGCGGCGGGGCAAGATGCTCCAACAGGGGGCCGGCGTACATGCCGGCGAGGAGCGTAACGCCCTTGGCGGGCAGGCCATCGTCCAGGCTTAGCAGGCGTTCGTCGATCAACTGCTCGCCGGGCTTCCACAGGGAGGTCGGGTAGTACGCGCCGCCAGGCGGGCGGTCATCCTGGGCGAGCATGCGTTCGTCTGCGGCGAGGAGTTGCACCGTCGCCGTGTAGTCCTGGCGCAGCCGCTCGTCCACCCGCCAATAGAGGCGCACGCGCACGCCGTCCGCAAGCGGTTCCCAATCGTAGCCGGTCAGGGTCAGCCCGCCGAGCGGCTGGTTCACGGGATGGCCTGGCGTCGCCTCGACCGTCCCCAGCACGCGCACCAGCGGCGGCGCGGCTGGCTGCAGGCGATACTTTATCTCCAGGCCGGGCATCTCCTTGATCAGGTAGACCGGCTGCCCGCTTTCTTCGCGCAGGGCTGTGTCGATAGTAGCGCCGATGTCGCTGAAGCGTTCATCCGGAGCCATCAGCGGGTGAAGGCCGGTCAGGCCGGGGGCGCGGCCTTCGACGTATTGGAAATAGAAGAGCGGCACGAGCTCGTCGCGGTCATTGCTGATCAGGATGGCGTTGTCTGCAGGCGCGGCGGCTAGGATGCCTTCCCACATGGCGCGGGCGGCGCGATTGGCGGAGAGGTCGAGCCGGCTGCTGCCTGACGACAAGGCGGAGAGGGGCAACAGAAAGAGCAGCATGGCGATCAGCGCGCTGAGCGACAGCGCGACCTGCGGGCGTCTGTGCTGAACGGCGAGCCATGCGCCATCGACCAGGGCGGCCGCGCCATAGCCCGCCCACAGCGCGCCGGCCACGTAGAGCGGGATGTAGTAGACCAGGATGTCGCCGATGGCGTAGAACAAGTTGAAGACCTGCTGCGTGACGGCGAAGGCGACGGTGAACAGCAGGAGCGGGCGATGATAGCGGGCCATGACATAGAGGCCGAGCGCTATAAGGATCAGGCCGGGCCAGCCGAAGTGGGCATGCCACAGGCGGGCGGCCTGGGGGATGTTGCCCAGCGCCTGCTCGACGCCATAAAAGCCGACGGAGATCGAGCGGCCTGTGATGAAGTGGATGAACGAGGGCCAGTCGTTGTGGTAGAGCGTGAGCGTCGCTTCGCCCAGGCGCTGATGCAGCCACGGCGACGCCTGCGGCCCGGCGCGCAGCGGGATGTAGGCGTAGAGCAGCAGGGGAAGCGTAAACGCCGCCGCGAGCGTCAGCCAGCCGCGAATGGTAATTGTGCGCCAGGGGTAGCGCGTGGACCAGAGATAGAGCAGCACGGCAGGCGCGGCAAGCAGGGTCATGGCGTGGTGCGCCAGGGAGATGCCAACTATGAACGCTATGCCGGTTAATGGCCGGGGCGCGGCGGAGTCGGATGAGTCGTCGCGCATGAGGTTGTCCAGCGCCAGGAGAAGCGCCAAGAGCAGCAGGGCATGCAGCGTGTAGACCTCGGCGATGAGGGCCTGGCTCCAGAAGGTGTGGTTGGCGGCGAGGAGCAGGGCCGTAAACACGGCGACGGCGCGGCTTTGGGTCAGGTTGGCTAGAGGCGGCCGGCGCATGAGCGCGTAGAGGGCGAGGACGGCGAGTGTGGCGAAGACGGCGCTGAGCGCGTTGAGGGCCGCGGCTGGATTCACGCCCAGCAGCGCCAGCCCGCGCTGCCAAAGGCCGCCCAGGAGCATGTAGAGCGGGTATCCGGTGGGGTGCGTCAGGCCGAGACGCCAGGCGGCGAACTGAAACTCGCCCGCGTCGCCGGGCAGCACGTCGTAGGCCAGGGTGCGCAGGTATACGGCCAGGGTTGTGGCGGCCAGCAGCGCCGGCGTCAACCGGTCCATGCGGCCAGAGGGGGTAGATTTGACCGACGCGTTTGCTTCACGCATAATCGAAAGGTTGAAGTCGCCGTCTCAGGCATTGGAGCGCTAGACTGTGAGCCGTGAATCCGCCCCGGCATGGGCCGGGCAGGCACTGGTCATTGTGCCGACGTATAACGAACGCGAGAACATCGTCCGCTTGGTGACTGAACTGCGCGCGCTGCCGGGCGAAGTCCATGTCTTGGTGGTGGACGACAACTCGACGGACGGCACCGGCGCGCTGGCTGACGTGTTGGCGCAGAACGACGCCGGCGTCTTCGTGCTGCATCGCCCCGGCAAGCTGGGGCTGGGCACGGCGTACAAGGCGGGCTTCGGCTTCGGGCTGGCGCGCGAGTACGCCTATATTTGCACGATGGACGCCGACTTTAGCCACAGCCCAAGCAGCCTGCCGGCGCTGCTCAACCTGGCGGCAGCCGGCGCGGACCTGGCGGTGGGCAGTCGCTATGTGCCCGGCGGCGAGGTGGTGGGCTGGCCGCGCCTGCGCAAGCTGATCAGCCACAGCGCCAATTGGGCCGCCCACGTATTTCTCGGCGTCGCCACCCACGACTGCACGGCCGGTTTCCGCTGCTACCGGCGACGCGTACTGGAGACCATCGATTTGGACGGCATCTTCAGCACGGGCTACAGCTTCCTGATCGAGATGGCCTTCCTGTGCCAACAGGCGGGCTTTCGCATCGCCGAAACGCCCATCACCTTCGTCAACCGCACGCAGGGAGCCAGCAAGATCAGCAAGGTCGAGATCTACAAGGCCTTCTATACGTTGCTGCGTTTGCGCACACGCTCCTTGCCCTGGGATCGCATGATCGGCCTGTGGCGGCGGCGCGCTGAGCGTAAGCTGCCGGCAGGCAAATAGTCGCACACTCCTTCTCAATCCAGCCGCCTCAGCGGTGTGTTAACATAATATGCGCAGTTGTCATTCTGAGCCGAAGGCGAAGAATCCCTGTGCGGCGGACGAACAGATTCTTCCTCCCTCCGGTCGTCAGAATGACAGACACTTGGCGATCAAACCACTTATGGTGCAGGGCGAACTTCTACCCAGTCCACGGCCGCGGCCAGGGTGCGCCGGTCGCGGTTGAGGCTGACGCGCAAGAAGGCCTCGTTCGGATCGACCGCCGCAAGCGCGCTGCCTGGAACTGCCCCTTGCACGCCCACGATGGCGAAATAGGCGTTGCGCAACTCGTCCAACTGCACGTCTGCGCCCAGGCTGCGCAGCGCCTCGATTGCGGCTTCCGTCAGGTGTGCGCCGGCGTCGCCGCTGCTGGCGATGAGCACGGGCGCGCCCGCCTCCGCCTGGGCGAGAAAGGCGACGAGCGCCTCGCTCTCGTAGGCGTTGGCCGCGGTGTCGAAGCCGGCGCTGTCCGTCACCTTGCCGGAGGCGGGGTCAAGCACGGCGATGTTGACGCCGCGCCGTCCTGCCGAAGCGTCGGTCTGATCGCCGTCCTCGTCGAAGAGGGCGATAAAGCCGCCATCGGCGAAAGCCTTGAGGTCGGCGTCGACGGGCAGTTCGACGCCGGTTGCACCGATGGCGCGGTCGCCGCCAAGCACGGCACGCGGCGCGGCGGCGTAGCCCCACGCTAATTCGAGACGATTTAGCCCGTCGATCAGGCTTGCGCCGGGGACTTGCCACTCGACCGTCTGCCATTCGGCGCTGAGGGGCTTCGTCTCCAGGGGTGCGCCGTTGACCCGGAGCGCGACCGTCTGAGACGGGCTGCCGGCGTAGGCGAAGGGGTGCAGGCGCACGGCAACCGTGTAGGATGCGGCAGGGTCAAGGTTGCGCAGCGGGATGAACAGGCGGCTGGCCTGCGCCGTGGCCCAGACGGCGGGCGTGTCGTAGGGCGAGTCGACTTCCGCCTCGTCCCAGCCTTCGCCGCGATAGGGGTAGGTCCCCGGCGCGCCCAGGTCCACGGTGAAGCGGTCTTCGCCCGCGGGTTGGCGGACGCGATAGGCCTCGATGCCTTCTGCGGCGTAGAACGGCTCCGCTTCGAGGGGCAGCGTCTCTTTGGCAAAGGCCCAGGCTTCCTGCCAGTGGTCGGCGTAGGGAAAGCGTTGGGGAATGGGCGGCATGAGGATGACGTAGCCGGTATTGTATAGGTACATCAGCTCCGCGGCCTGGTCGCGTGCGGCGGCGAGCGTCTCTTCGGGGACGTCGTTGCCGAACTGGATATCGGCGAAGGCGGCGAAGAAGGGAATGCGCCGGAAGTACCCCATCTTGAAATCGGGCGCGCGGCTGATGTTGCCGCCGAGCATGGGCTTGCCGTGGACGGTCTGGTAGTACTGAAGCTGGGTGCGCTCCGGCCCGAAGACGCCGAAGCTGTTGCGCCAGCCGAGCGGCGCGTGCATCACGCTGACGGGGCGCGGGTCGGCGGCAATGGTTTTGTAGAGGCTGGGCACAGTCGCGTCCGACAGGGGCAGCGGCAGGGCGAGGTGCTCCAGCAGGATCAGGGCCGAGAGTGCGACGGGGACGGCTGTCTGCACGGCGCGCGGGATGGAGCGGCGGCGCAGTTGTTCCTGCAGCCAGACGAGGGCATAGGCGGCGAGCACGGCTAGTGCCAGCATGAGCAGCACGCTGTTGCGATTGGGCGCGCGGTTGGCTTTGATGATGGGCAGGTAGTGCAGAAGCGCGTAGGGCAGCGGGAAGGTCGCCTCGATGCCGTCCAGGTCGAAGCGATAGCGCCCGTTGATCTGCAGGAACGGGCCGAGCGTGAAGACGCCGAAGACGAGGGCGGTCCACGTCCAGATGCGCACGCGGCGGCGGTAAACCGCTGCGCCGATCAGGGCGAGAGCCAGGCTCACCCAGCCGAGGAAGACGGTGTTGACGTCGCGGAAGCCGGTGACGCCTTGCTCCAGGGCGCGCAGTTGCACGCGGCGCAATTCGGCCACGAGGTCGCCGCCAAAGACGGGGTGCAGCACCGTGGGCGTGAACCAGCCGAGCAGGTCCGTGCTGAGGGGGATGGCCTCGCCCCAGCCTTGCAGCGAGAAGTCGTCGGTGAGGAACTGCGTGAGGATGGGGACGAGCACCGGCGACCAGACGACGAAGGCGACAAGGCCCAAGACGATGCCGGAGGTGAGCAGCACACCCAGAAGCGGGCGAAACGCCGGTCTGCCGGGGTCGTCGCGGCGCAGGCTGTCCGCCAGCAGGACAAGCGCGACGATGACCGTGAAGATGCCGAGAAAGAGCGCAGTGATCATCTCTGCCAGCCCGTTGAGGGCCAGGAAGAAGCCGGCTAGCCCCGCGGCCTGGAGGCGGCTCTTTCGGCTAAGGCGCACGTCTAGGCTGCGCAAGAGCGCCAGCGCGTAGAAGGGGATCCACTGCGTCGTCGCCATGTCGTAGTGGCCCAGGGTGGCGTAGATGGCGCGGTTGCTGGCGAAGGCGTAGAGCAGGCCGGCGGAGACGGCGGCGAAGGTGACGGCGCCAGGCTGGGCGCGCTGCCCTTGCAGCAGATAGAGGGCGAGCAGGAATACGCCGTAGGCGCTGAGGACCGTGCCGGCCAACAGGGCGACGTTGCTGCCGAAGGGCAGGTTCACCGCCAGCATCAGCGGCTGCGCGAAGAGGGCGTGGAAGAAGTTGTAGGTGTAGAGAATTAGGTCGATGCCCAGCGGGTGCCAGATCAGGTTGGTGTGCAGCGGGCTGCTGAGCGAATCGACCAGGGCGTGTTTGAGATGCCAGGTATTCCAGAGGAAGGTCGATTCGTCGAAGGCCCACTGCGCCACGCCGGGCACGGCCACAGCCATGCGCGCCGCCAACGGCCACGAGAGGACAAGGGCGAGCAGCGTATAAAGGCCAAGTACGGCCAGATGCAGGCGCAAACGAGAATCAGGTCTAGGCATAAATCCGGTCGGGCGAAGCGCTCGCCCGGCAAGCGTGTAGTCAAGCGTGTTGTAACGTATGGTAATGGGCCGACCGGCGTCAGTGTATCATAGGCGCGCGAAAATGCCGGAAACGGGTTGGGTTGGTCTGTGGCGGCGGGGCGGGGTATGCTATACTGGCGCGGTGACGATTGGTCGTTTGGATGGTCGTTTGGAGAACGGGGTTTTCGGTCTTTATGCGGGTATATCTTGACCAGATCGGCTGCCGGCTGAACTACAGCGAGATGGAGACGCTGGCGCGGCAGTTGGGGGCAGCCGGCCATCAGATCGTCGACGAGCCGGAACTGGCGCAGGTGATGGTGTTCAACTCCTGCGCCGTGACCAGAGACGCTGTCCGCACCAGCCGCCAACGCATCCGCCAACTGCACCGGGCTAACCCTGCGGCGCGCCTGGCTGTCACCGGCTGTTGGGCGACGTTGACGCCGGACAAGGCCCGCAGCCTGCCCGGCGTGGCCCTGGTGGCGGGTAACGAGCGCAAGGACTTGCTGCCGCTGCTGTTGGAGCCGTGGAGCGCGGAACTGGATGATCCGGCGGACCTGGCGCGTTTGGAGCCGGACGGCAGCCCGTTCAGCGACGCCGCCGGCGAGTACTCGGTACGCAGGACTCGCACGCGCGCTTTTATCAAGGTGCAGGACGGCTGCAACAACCGCTGCACGTTTTGCGTGGTGACGCTGGCGCGCGGCCACAGCCGCAGCCGCACTGTTGCCGATGTCGTCGCCGAGGTGCAGGAGCTGGTCAGCGAGGGCGTACAAGAGGCCGTCCTTACGGGCGTGCACCTGGGCAGCTACGGACGCGACCTGGCGGGCGGGCAGCGAAGCGACCTGAAACAACTCGTCGACGCCATCCTCGCGGACACAGACTTGGCGCGGTTGCGCCTGAGCAGCTTGGAGCCGTGGGAGTTGGCGGACGGCTTTTTTGACTTGTGGCCGCACTGGCCGCAACGCCTGTGCCCGCACCTGCATTTGCCGCTGCAGGCGGGCACGGACAGGTTGCTGCGGCGTATGGCCCGGCGCTGTACAACGGAGAGCTTTCGCCGGCTTGTGGCGGAGGCGCGGGCGGCCATTCCCGATCTGACTGTGACGACGGATTTGATCGCGGGCTTTCCCGGCGAGACCGACGCCGATTTCGAGGAAGGGTTGGCATTTGTGCGCGAGATGCGGTTTGCTCATGCGCATGTCTTCCCGTTCAGCGCCCGGCCGGGGACCGCGGCGGCGAGCTTTGGGCCGCAGATCGACCCCGCCGTGAAGAAGGAACGCGGCCGTCGCCTGCGCGCCGTGGTCGCACAGACGGGGCGGCGGGAACGCCGGCGCTTCTTGGGTACGAAACGTCCGGCGCTGTGGGAAGGGCCGACGGAGAAGAGCGCGGATGGGACAAGCGCTTGGTGGGCGGGGCTGACCGACAACTATTTGCGCGTGACCGCGCGCGCGCCGGCTCACGCCCAGTTAGAAAACCGGCTAACGCTCGTGCGCCTGGACGAACTGCACGGCGACACCTTGTTAGGGACCATGTTGGGAACCATCTACGAATCAGGAAGACGTGAGGCAATCCATGAGCAGCATGTTGGAGCAACTGGCGCAGCTTAAGGAGAAGGCGCTGGCAGAACTGGGCGCGTTGGCGACCACCGACGAGACGCGGGCATGGTACGGCAAGGTACTGGGCCGCAAGGGCGAACTGACCGCTTTGCTGAGCGGGATGATGCAACTGTCCAAGGAAGAGCGTCCCGCTGTCGGCAAGCTTGCCAACGAGATCAAGGCGGAACTCGAGGCCGCGCTGCAAGAGCGCCAGGCTGCGATTGCCCTGGAGGAAATGACGCAGGCGCTGAGCGCCGAGCACGTCGACGTCACCTTGCCGGGCCGCCGCCCGCAGATCGGCGCCTATCATCCGACGACGACCGCGCTGCGCGAGATCGTCGATATCCTGGTGCAGATGGGCTTCCAGGTCTACGACTCGCGCGAGGTGGAGACCGACGACATGAACTTCGGCCTGCTCAACTTCCCGCCTGGGCACCCGGCGCGCGAGATGCAGGACACTTTCTTCACGACCAACCCGGACGTGATCTTGCGCACGCATACCAGTCCGGGGCAGATCCGCGCTATGCGCGAGTATGCGCCGGAGCCGGTCCGGCTGATCATGCCGGGCAAATGCTACCGCAACGAAGATGTGACGGCGCGCTCGGAGATGATGTTCTATCAGGTGGAAGGGCTGGTGGTGGGGCGGTCGATCACGTTCAGCGATCTGAAGGGCGTGCTGCTGAACTTCGCCAACCAGATGTACGGCGAGGGGCGCAAGATTCGCTTCCGCAAGTCCTACTTCCCCTTCACCGAGCCAAGCGTGGAGATGGACGTAGACTGTATTCTGTGCGGGGCTAAGGGCTGCCGCATGTGCAAGTATTCGGGCTGGCTGGAGATCACAGGCGCAGGCATGGTGCATCCGGTTGTGCTGCGCAACGGCGGCTACGACCCGGCCGAGTTCAGCGGCTTTGCCTTCGGCATGGGCATCGAGCGTCAGGCCATTCTCAAGCGCAGCATCGACGACATTCGCTACTTCTACGACAACGACGTGCGCTTCCTGGAGCGGATCGCCTAGGGGGCAAGGGTTGTGCGCTGCGCGGCCGGTATGTCTTGGAAGTTGCGGCTAGCAAATGGATAGGCTTCGATGGGGGCGCAGCGGTTCAGCCAGGGGATGGACTGCAAGCAAACGATGTGCACAAACGGTGCGCGGCGCAGGTTGCCGGGCGCCGTTTTGATTGGTTGATCGAAGCCGGCGCGTTAGAAAGACGGCGCAACGGGAGCATTCTCACCGACGGGCGGGTGAAGCGGTTGTATGGTCGATAAACATTGTGCAAAAACACTACAAAGCCTGTGAGGGGCAAACCGATGAAAAAGAAGATCGTGATTGTCGGCAGCGGATTCGGCGGGTTGGGCGCTGCGGTGCGGCTGGCTGCGCGAGGGCATGACGTCGAGGTGTTCGAGAAACTGGATAAGCCGGGCGGGCGCGCCTATGTGTTCGAGCAGGACGGCTTCACGTTCGACGCCGGGCCGACGGTGATCACCGCGCCGTTTTTGTTCGACGATATCTGGGCGTTGGCGGGGCGCAAGCGCGAGGACTACTTCACCCTAGAGCCGTGTGATCCGTTCTACCTCATTTTCGACCACGAGGGCCGCCCCTTTGGCTATAACGGCGACCACGAATACATTCTCGAAGAGATCCGCAAGTTTAATCCGGACGACGCCGAGGGCTACACCCGCTTCATCGACTCGACCAAGGCTATCTTCGACTCCGGCATGGCGCTGATCGACTCGCCTTTCCTGCACATGACCGACATGTTGCGCGTGGCGCCGGACTTGATCCGTCTTCAGTCCTACCGCAGCGTCTACGGCTATGTCTCGCAATACGTGAAGGACGACTTCCTGCGCCGCTGCTTCTCCTTTCACCCGCTCCTGATTGGGGGCAATCCGCTCGACGCTTCGGCCATCTATGCGCTCATTCACTATCTGGAGCGCGAGTGGGGCGTGCACTATGCCGTGGGCGGAACAGGCGAGATCATTAAGGCGTTTGCCCGCCTCTTCGAGGAGTTGGGGGGGCGCATCCATCTCAACGCGGAGGTGCAGGAGATCGTGATCGAGAACGGCAAGGCGACGGGCGTGCGGCTGACCGACGGCACGCTGCACAAGGCCGACGCGGTCGTTTCCAATGCGGACCTCTCCTGGACGTATCTGAATCTTATTGCGCCGCAGCACCGCAAGAAGAACAGCGACGGGCGCATCAAGCGGCTGAAGCACAGCATGTCGTTGGTGGTGATCTACTTCGGCACGAAGCGCCGCTACACAGACACCAAGCTATCCCACCACAACATCATCCTCAGCGAAGATTACAAGAAACTGTTGCGCGATATCTTCGCCAACAAGGGCTTGCCCGAGGACTTCTCGCTATACCTGCACATGCCGACCAAGGACGATCCCTCGCTGGCGCCGCCGGGACATGAGGCGTTCTATGTATTGTCGCCTGTGCCGCACCTGGGCGCGGGCATTGATTGGGCGGAGCAGGCCAAGCCTTACCGCGATGCGATCATGCAGTTTCTGGAGGACAACTATCTGCCCGACCTGCAGGCGAACATCGTGACCGAGCACATGGTTGACCCGCGCTACTTCCAAAACACGCTGAACAGCTACCTCGGCTCCGGCTTTGCGGTCCAGCCGATCCTAACCCAGTCGGCCTGGTTCCGCCCGCACAACCAATCGGAGGACATTCCCAATTTGTACTTCGTGGGCGCGGGTACGCACCCCGGCGCGGGGCTGCCGGGCGTGTTGGCTTCGGCCAAGATTGCGGAGGAACTGATCGGGCCGGCTTAGGCGCGTGCGAGGCGTGGAGAAGTTGCCTTTTTGTGATTTGGCGATTTTATATTGACAAGTGTCTATATAGGTGTTATAGTCGCAACATGATGCGGAACGATTGTGCGCAGGTCGAGTGCGGAGAGACATCATGGACATCATGGACATCATGGACAGCAAGCCGTCGGATGAGTTGACGCTTACGCCGAGCGCACGCTGCTGCACGTTCCAGACGAGCCTGCGCTTGCCGCAGAGTGAGGCGGCGGGCTTGGCGGAGATGTTCAAGGCGATGGGGCATCCGGTGCGGGTGCAGATTGTAGACCTGTTGAGCCGGTTCGGCGGGCAGGTGTGCGTGTGCGACATTGAAGCGCACTTTGCGCTGTCGCAGCCGACTATTTCGCATCATCTGCGCGTGTTGCGCCAGGCGGGCCTAGTGGAGGCCGAGCAGCGCGGGCTGTGGGTCTATTACGTGACTGCGCCGGAGGGGTTGGCGCGGCTGCGTCGCTATCTGTCCGCGCTGGCGCATCAGGACGCGTCGGATGACTGAGCGCTCCGGCAACGATATTTCGGTCATTCTGACGACCGCAAGGAGGAAGAATCTGTTCGTCCGCCGCACAGGGATTCTTCGCCTTCGACTCAGAATGACAACTGCACCCATCATGTTGACGCACTACTGAGTTGCACTTGGCGCGGGAACGCGCCGGTTAAAAGCCGGCCCTAAGCGACCGGTTTTTTAGGGTCCGTTATATTGATGTTTATCGATTCAGTCGATGTGTTGCGGAGGGCGGCGAAGTAAGCCGCCACAGTCTTTCGATGATTTGCTTAGGAGGATCAGATGGCAAGCCAACAAAGAGAAGCAGCCGACATTCGTGAAGAAGTGCGCGCCTACTATGGCGCACGGGCAAGGAGCGCCGGTTCCTCCTGCTGCGGGCCTTCGAACGGCGACGGCTGTTGCGGCGCACAGGCGGAGCAGATCACACTCTACAGCGCCGAGGAGCTTGTCTTGGCTCCGGAGGAGGCCGCGACTGCCTCGCTCGGTTGCGGCAACCCGACTGCACTGGCGTCATTACGACCCGGCGATGTGGCGGTCGATCTCGGTTCGGGCGGCGGGTTGGACGCTCTGCTGGCTGCGCGCCAGGTGGGGCCGACCGGCTTCGTCTACGGCGTCGACATGACCGATGACATGCTGGACCTGGCTCGGCGCAACGCAGCCAAAGCCGGCGTAACCAACGTCGAGCTTCGCAAGGGCCATATCGAGCAGCTTCCTCTGCCCGATGCGAGCGTAGATGTGATCCTCTCGAACTGCGTGATCAACCTGTCGCCGGAAAAGGAGCGGACGCTGCGCGAAGCGTTTCGCGTGTTGCGTCCGGGTGGGCGCTTGGCCGTGTCCGACATCGCCATCGACGGGGACCTGAGCGATCTGCCCGTGGCGGAGGAGCAGGTCCGGACGGCGTTGAGTTGGGCCGGCTGCATCGCCGGCGCGCTCAGCCTGGACGAGTACAGACGGCTGCTGGCGGATGCCGGCTTCGAGGACATCCGGATCACGATCCGGCATCGCCTCACGTTGGCGGATGTAGGCCAGGGCTGGGAAAGCGCGGGCAGGGAATTGCCGGCGGACGTGGTTGCCGAATTGGCGAGCCGCTTCGTGAGCAGCGAGATCACGGCCCGCCGGCCGGAGACGGACGATCGGCCGGCTACAGGCTGAGAAAGACGGCGATCGCCAGCAGGACCATCGCCGAGACGACGAGCGCGCCGTTCTGCCGGAACAACTCTCCCCAGCTTGCCTCTATCGGAGGCGGCACGTGAACTTGAAGTTGGCCGGGCGGCATCGCCGTGCCCAAGAGCAGTTCGCGGAAAGCGCGCACCGTCGGCGGGCGTTCGCTGGGGTGCATGGCGAGCGCCTGGAAGATCGCCCGCTCGCAGCGAGTCGTGACTGTGGGGTTGAGTTGGCGCAGCGAGGTCAAGCTGCCGGGCTGGAGGAAGCGCTGTTTGGCGTCGGCGGGCGGCGAGCCGGCGAGCAGGTGGTAGAGGGTGGCGCCGAGGCTGTAGATGTCGCTGCGCACGTCGGTATAGCCGGCGTCGCCGCCGTACTGTTCTAGGGGCGTGTAGGCAACGGTGCCGCGCCCCTGGACGACGGTGACGGTGCGCGTGTCGTCCGGCTGCATCACCTTGACCAGGCCGAAGTCGACCAGCTTGACCGTGCCGCGCGGGGTGACTTTGATGTTGCTTGGCTTGACATCGCGGTGCAGCACGGGCGGATCTTGCTCGTGCAGGTATTCCAGCGCGTCGAGCAACTGGCCGGCCCAGGCCAATACCTGCTGCTCCTTGAGGCATTCCCCGCTTTGCTGCCGCTCGCGCAAAATCTCCTGGAGGTTGCGCCCCTCCACGAAATCCATCACCAAGTACTCGCGGTCGTTGGTCGAAAAGTAATCGGAGACTTTGGGCAGGTTGGGGTGGTCCAGCCGCGAAAGGATGCTGGCCTCGACGCGGAACTGCTCCGACATCTGCTCCAGTTCCAACTCGGACATGGCGCTGGTGGAGAGGGTGGGCAGCACTTCCTTGATGGCGCAAATGCGACCTTCGAGCCGCCGGTCGCTGGCCTTATAGACCGCGCCCATGCCGCCTTGCCCAACTAGTTCGAGGATCTCGTAGCGCCTGCGCAAGAGTGCGCCGGGTTCTAGGATGTGTTGCACCGCGCTCTCCCTGGGCCTATCGCGGGTGCATTTCTGGTTGGGGCGCTTACCTGTCACCCTGAGCGCTGCGAAGGGTCTCGTCGAGCAACAGATGCTTCGCCTTGCTCAGCATGACAAGCGCCCCCCATTATGAAATGCACCCGGCTTTCGCCTATGCATTTTTGTCGCCGCGCTTTTCTGGTATAATGGCGGCACAGAAATTCTGACCGCGCGTCGCGGCAACAGCCTGCTTCGTGAATTATGCGCTTGGCTCGTTCCGGTGTCAATTCAGTGGTCGGCGGCGGGGATTTTCGGCCAAGCAGGCCAAGGGAGTTTGACGGTTGAGTTCACTATGAGTGCAGAGTCGACTAACCAGGAAGAGACGCAACGTCCGGCAGAGCCGGCGGTCCGGCCGCGGGAGAGCGCGATGTTGGTCTTGCAACGCGGCGCGGAGTCGGGGCGGGTATGGCCGTTGGATCGCACGCGCCCGATCTCGATTGGGCGCAACGAGGATTGTGACATCGTTTTGCCGGACCGGCAGGTGAGCCGTTACCATGCCCGCATTAACTGGAATGGGGATCACTTTGTAGTCGAGGATTTAGGCAGCAAGAACGGGACGCACGTCAACGGCCAAGAGGCGGCCGAGCCGATTGCCCTGCGCGACGGGGACGAGGTGCAGATCGCGCTGCGTTTTAAGCTGGCGTTTGTCGACGCGGGGGCGACGGCGCCGCTGTCCTTGGAGGGGGGCGACGAGGGGCTGCGACTGGACAAAGAGACGCGGCAGGTATGGGTGAACAACACGCAGATCGACCCGCCGTTGAGCTTGCACCAGTTCCGTCTGCTCGAAGCGCTCTGGGACGCGGGCGGCAGCGTGATCACGCGCGACCAGGTGATCGAGGCGGTCTGGCCGGAGGCGAGCAGCGAGGGCGTCAGCGAGCAGGCCATCGACGCGCTGGTGCGCCGTCTGCGCGAGCGCGTGGCCGAGACCGACGAGGAATTTCGCTATATCATCACGGTGCGCGGCCACGGGTTCCGGCTCGAAAACCGCTAAGGCGGCCGAACGCGCCTTGAACAACGTCCCGTCGCCTGTAGACCCGTTTGGGCTGTACATCCACATCCCCTTTTGCGAGCGCAAATGCCCGTATTGTGACTTTAACACCTATGCCGGGCTGGGCGATCTGTTTGGGCGCACAGTCGATGCGCTGTGCGCGGAGATGGCCGGTTGGCGATCCCGGCTTGGCGATAGGCCGGTGACATCCGTCTTTGTGGGCGGCGGTACGCCGACGGTGTTGGCGGATGCGCAACTCGCGCAATTGATGGCTGCAGTGCGCGCGTCGTTTAGCTTGGCCGCGGGCTGCGAGATTACGTTCGAGGCCAACCCCGGCACGGTGGACCGCCACAAGTTTACGCGCTTGCGAGCGTTGGGCGTGGACCGCCTGAGCATCGGCGTGCAGAGCTTTCAGCCGGAGGAACTGCGCTTTTTGGGGCGCATCCACGACGTGGAGGACGTCTACCGTGCGTTCGACGCCGCGCGCACGGCTGGGTTCGACAATATCAACCTCGACTTTATCTTTGGTCTGCCGCACCAGGAGATGGCGCAGTGGCAGGATACGCTTGGCCGGGCATTGGCGCTAGGGCCGGAGCATCTCAGCCTGTACAGCCTGATCGTGGAGCCGAATACGCCTTTGTACCATTGGGTTGCGACGGGCAAGGCGGATGCGCCCGACGAGGACATGGCTGGCGAGCTGTACGAGGCGACCATCGACCGGCTGGCGGCTGCCGGATACGTCCATTACGAGGTGTCGAACTGGGCTAAGCCGGGATCGACGCGGCCGGCAAATGAGGCTCTGACGCCGGCCTACGCCTGCCGGCACAATTTGGTCTACTGGCGCAACCAAGAATACCTGGGCATTGGGCCGGGGGCGCACAGCCATCTGCGCCGCCGCGATGAGCAGGGAAGGGCGGTTTCACAGCGCTGGAGCAACCACAAGTCCGTGCCGGGATACGTGCGGCGCGTGCAGCAGGCGGAGCCGGTCGAGGATTTCGCCGAGGAGGTGGGGCCGCGCCTGTCGATGGGGGAGACGATGATGTTGGGGCTGCGCCTGGTGCGCGAAGGCGTAGCGCACGAGCGCTTTCGCGCGCTGCACCGCTGCGATATGGAAGAAGTCTTTGCGTCGCAACTACGCGATCTGCGGGCATGGGGTATGATAGAGACGGACGCATCGCGCGTGCGCACGACCCGTCATGGGTTGCTGATGGGCAACCGGACGGCCGCCCTGTTTTTGCCGGATGAGCCGGATGAACCGGACGCGCTCGAAGACGGGCATCGCTGAACAATTCCGGGCCTGCTTTGCGGCCGACATGATGAGGAAGGGACGACAGTCCATGACCAGGGCGCTGTATCCAGGTACGTTTGACCCGATTCACAATGGGCATATTGACATTGCCAGCCGCGCCAGCGCCATGTTTGACGAGGTGGTGTTGGCGATCTATGACGCGCCGCCCAAGAAACTGCTGTTCAATACGGAAGAACGTCTGGACCTGGCGCGGCGTGCGCTGGCGGGGCTGCCCAACGTGTCGGTGGTGCGATATAGCGGTTTGACCATTGCCTGCGCTCGCGAGGTGGGGGCCAACGTCATCGTGCGCGGGCTGCGCAATGTGGCCGACTTTGAGTTCGAGCAGCAGATCGGCTGGGTCAATCGCGAGATGGCGCCGGATGTCGAACTTTGTTGCCTGTTTTGTAATGACAGTTATGCCTTCCTTAGCGCTACGATTTTGAAGGAAGTCGCCAGTTTGGATGGCGAATATTCGCGCTGGGCGCCGGAGCATGTGCAGCGCGCCTTGCGCGAGAAATATGCGCATGACGGCGAGGCGGCGAGCGTCATGTCCAAAAGCCAGAGCAAGCTAACCCATCGCGGCTAGGTTCAGTGTGCGGGCCGATCCGCAACGCCATCGCCGAGCATCCCGCACAGGACAGGAGGTGCGCCATCGCTATCCTTCAGTTGGTGGATCAACTGGCGGCTCTGGTGCAAGAGGGCCGGCAGATTCCTTTTACGCCCTATCGCGCCGTTCGGGCGCGCGAGATTGCGCAGTTGATCGAGCGCATGCGCATCAATGTGCCGAGTTCGATCCGCGAGAGCGAGCGAACGCTGGCCGAGCGCGACCGCATCATTGCGAATGCCGAGGCCGAGGCGGAGCGCATCCTGGAGGAGGCGCGGGCGCGGGCGATGGAGATGGTGAGCGAGCGCTCCTTGCTGGACACGGCGCGCGCCGAGGCGGAGCGCATCGTGGAGGAAGGCAAGGCGATGGCCCATCGCCGCGCCGAAGAGGCCGACCAGTACGCGGTGCAGACTTTGCGCGCCTTGCAAGAGCAGCTTGAATTGGTGATGCGCCAAGTCGAGAACGGCATCGAGGTGATGGCGGAGGGCGGGCAGGCGGAGGGCGGTCGGGCGCGAAAATAGCAGCGATAAAGACATCCGAAAGGCCGGCGACGGCATCGGCGACGAAGCGCACTGTGCATAGGCATTGTGCTTAGATCGTGCCTAGATCGCTCTGGTGAAGTCGCCGTTTTTTTGACAGAGCAGGGCCTAAGGGCTATACTGCTTGTCTGTTTGTCACGCAGCCGGGAAGGGCCTTCTGTGCCGCGGCTGCGGTTCTGTCGGGCGCTGCAAGCCAAGCCTTGCGCCTCAGATAGATTTGGGCGGACGCAGCACATTGACATTTGTGAGCTTGGCGGGAGCGAGGCCATGCAGTTCAACGTAGCGGGGTTGCTGAAAGATGCAACCGGCTCTGTGCGCCGGTTTGAGTTGCAGGAAGATCTTAGCAACCTGGACCCGGACCTGGAGATGCTCGGTCCGCTGGTCGGCAGCGTTCAGTTGTTGCGGATTCACAGCGGCATTCTGGTGACGGCTTCACTCAGCACCGCTGTGCGGGTGACGTGTAACCGGTGTCTGGAACCGATTGCCATGCCGGTGCGCTTCACGATAGAAGAGAGCTTTCGCCCGCTGGTCGAGGTGAATACGGGGCGCTATATTGCCCCAGACGAGTTCGAAGGTTCGACCGACGAGTTGGAAGATGAGGCGTTGCTGATCGACGAGCGCCACATTCTCGATATTTCGGAGGTGGTGCGCCAGAATATTTGGTTGGCGATGCCCATGTATCCGGGATGCAATTGGACGGGCGCGGGCGAGTGCCCCAACCTGACCGCCTATCTGCAAGGGATCCGCAGCTCGAAGGCGGGCGAGGAGATTGCCGCCCGGGGCCAGGATGTGGCGGCGGAAAACGCGCCGGAAGCGGATGCAGAGGATGCAGTCGACCCGCGCTGGGCGGCGCTGCTCAATTTGAAGGACAGGCTGGAGAGTCCGGGGCAGGCCTGAGCAGGGGTGATCCCTTGTGCGGGCGAAAACCGGATCGTGGAATTTGGGGCGCGATATGCGCAGGTTCAACTAGGCGGTAGACTGATAGGTCGCCAGGAAAACTTGAGGAGTCAAAATGGGTCCATTACCGAAGCGAAAAGTGAGCAAGGGACGGAGAGACCGGCGCCGCGCCCATGATGCGATTGGGACGCCGAAGCTGGTCGAGTGCCCGAATTGCCGGGAAAAGATGTTGCCTCATCGCGTATGCCCGCACTGCGGCTATTACAAGGGGCGACAGATTGTGACAGTAGCAGAGGAAGCGTGAGCTTCTGGGGGAAGGCGAGCAAGGGGATTTGGAGCCTAGAGCCAAATCCCCTTTTTGCTTGCGCCCGGTTTACGCCCAAATTGACGCAACCGAACGAGTGACGCCGGTCGGGCGTTGTAGGCGGCCTGGTTGAGCGGCCTGGGTTTTGTTCATTGTCCGCATCTGATTGGGCGTCCGGCTGCGCGTAGGCGGAGCGGAGGCCGCACAACGATATTGCTATGGCTAGACCGAATCTGATGGAATTTGCTTCGAGGACGGCTTACTTGTTCCCCGGACAGGGGAGCCAGGCCGTGGGGATGGGGCGCGATCTGGCGGATGAATATCCGGCGGCGCGCGCGGCGTTTGAGGAGGCGGATGATGCGCTCGGCTTTAGCCTGAGCCGGCTCTGCTTTGAGGGGCCGGAAGAGGCGCTGACCGACACGATCAACACGCAGCCCGCTTTGATGGCCGTGAGCATCGCCGCGCTGCGGGCGCTGGAGGCGGCGCTGGACGCGGCGCTGGACGCGGCGGGCGTGCAGTCGCAGGAGCCGGCCGAGCACGTGTATGCCGCCGGCCACAGCATGGGCGAGTACACCGCGTTGGTGGCGGCGGGCGCGTTGACCTATGCGGACGGGCTGCGGCTGGTGCGCGAGCGCGGGCGGCTGATGAAAGAGGCCGGCGAGAAGGCCCCAGGCATGATGGCCGCGATCCTCGGCTTGGACGAGGCGCAGGTGAGCGCCGTGTGCGCTGACGTGTCGGCGCAGGGCGGCCTGGTGCAGGTGGCCAACGATAATTGCCCTGGGCAGATCGTCATATCGGGCGACAAGCAGGGCATGGAGGCGGCGATGGCGGCGTTGCAGCAGGCCGGCGCGCGTAAGGTCGCCCCGTTGGCGGTGAGCATTGCGGCGCACAGCCCGTTGATGCAGCCCGCCGCCGAAGAACTGGCGGCGGCGATTGCCGCGACGCCCATTGCCGCGCCGCGGGTTCCCATCCTTGCCAATACCACGGCTGAGCCGGTCACCTCGGCGGAGGCGATCCGGGCCGAATTGGTCGCGCAGTTGACCGGGGGCGTCAAGTGGACGGCTTCGATGCAGCATGCGTTGGCGCAAGGCGTGACGGATTTCGTCGAGATCGGTTCCGGCGAGGTGTTGGCCGGGTTGATGAAGCGCATAGACCGTCAGGCCGGACGTCGCAGCGTGAAGGATGTAGACTCTGTGCGCGAGTGCGCGATCTGGCTGGCGGCTCGCCAGGACTAGACCGGCTGACCGGGCAAGTCCCGCCCTGAAGCCCAGGCGGACGTTTGCGAAAAGGGCGCGCTATTCGCTATTTGGCCGGCAAGCCGGTATAATGTGCGCATCTAGCAAGGGGAACCTGTATGGATTTTTCGGGCAAAATAGCGTTAGTTACCGGCAGCAGCAGCGGCATCGGCGCGGCGATTGCCAAGGAGTTGGCGGGCGCGGGCGCTGCTGTGGCCGTGCATTACCGGGGCAACGAAGCGGGCGCGCAGGAAGTGGCGGACGCCATCCGCAACGCCGGCGGAACATGCGCCTTGTTTCAGGCGGACGTCAGCGACGTGGCCCAGGCGGCGGAGTTGGTCAAGCGGGTGCAAGAGGGCCTGGGCGGGCTGGACATCCTGGTGAACAACGCGGGCACGACGCGCGATACGTTGTTGATGACCATGTCCGAAGAAGCGTGGGACACGGTTATCGCCACGAATTTGAAGAGCGTCTATGCCGTCACGCGTGCGGCGCTGCGCGGCATGGTGCGCAAGCGCTGGGGCCGCATCATCAACATCACCAGCGTGGTCGGCTTGACGGGGCAGGCGGGCCAGGCCAACTATGCGGCCAGCAAGGCCGGCATCGTGGGCTTTACCAAGAGCTTGGCGCGTGAAGTCGCCAGCCGCAACATCACGGTGAACGCGGTCGCCCCCGGTTTTATCCCGACGGCGCTGACCGGCCTGCTCAACGATGAGCAGCGCGACGAGATCATCCGCAGCACGCCGATGGGCCGCATGGGCAAGCCGGAAGAAGTGGCGTGGGCCGTGGCTTTTTTGGCGGCGGAGCGTTCGAGCTTCATCACCGGCCAAGTCGTGACGGTTGACGGCGGATTGGTAATGATGTAGGATGCCGGTTGCACTTGTTGCACTTGCGCTTGTTGTACATGGGCGCCGGCCTTTAGCCATCTCTAATTAGAATCCTCTGTAATGCCAAGACAGCCAGATTGTGAGATGACCAATGGCGGCGCCGGTTCCGAACTCCCCAAGGCGAAGGGGGATAGAGCGGCAGACGCCGATCGCCAAAGCATAATTCACCAGCGGCGGCGTGCACGCCGTCTTGCGATCCAGGCGTTGTTTGAGATAGACAGCGCGGGTCATGCGCCCGGTTTTGTGGTCGACGAGCGGTTGGCCTACACCAACCCGGGGGAACAAGGGGCGCAGCATCTGCGTTGGCTTGTCAGCGGCGTGGTCCGCAACCGAAGCCGGCTGGACGCTCTGATCGCCAAGTACGCCCCCGAATGGCCGGTGGATCAATTGGCGATCATCGATCGCAACATACTGCGCCTAGCCCTCTTCGAGATCGGCAGCCATGAGTCGGATACCCCGCCTAAGGTCGTGATCAACGAGGCCGTTGAACTCGCCAAGCTGTTCGGCAGCGACAGCAGCCCGCGCTTCATCAATGGCGTTTTAGGCTCTGCTCTCGAAGAGGCAGGCAGAAAAACCTTCTGAGTGAGTGATGGATAGCTTCTTTGGCATCGGCATGATGGAGTTGTTTTTCATCGCCCTGATCGCGCTGATCGTATTGGGGCCGGAACGCATGCCCGGCGCGATCCGCGAGGTGATGAAGACGATCCGCTATGTGCGCAACCTGTCGAACGAATTGACTTCTCAGTTTAGCGAGGAGTTCAAGGACCTCGAAGATTTGAGCCCGCAGAAGATCATGAAGGATATTGCCGGGGATTTGGACGAGGAAGATGCGCCCAAGAAGGCTGCCGCGGCCAAGCCGCTGGCGGCTAAAACTGCGGCGAAGCCTGCCGGGGTGAAGCCTGCTGCGGCTAAACCGGCCGCCAAGCCCGCAACTGCGGTCAAGCCGCCGGCGAAAGCGGCTGAAGGCAAGATTGCCGATAAGAAGCCGGCTGAGAATAAGCCCGCTGAGAACAAACCTGCTGTGACCGAGGCCGCCGATACAAAGGCGGACGATGTCAAGTCGAGCGACGTAAAGACGAGCGACGTAAAGACGAGCGATGTAAAGACGGATGAGACTGCGGACGGCGCCGCGGCGCCCGCAGAACAGACGACGCTCACAACGCAGGAGCCGGACACGTCCGTCGCCGCATCGAAGCCTGCGCCGCCCAAAGAGACTGCCGCTATGGGCGATGGCGAGGCGCAACCTGAAAATACGATCCTGCCGCCGCAGACCAAAACAGATGAAGCGTCTCCGCCCACGGCGGAGTTAGGCGAAGCCGCCGGCGACTTGGACGGCGCACAATCTCCCAAAGCGGAGGCGGCGTCTGCTGCGGAGCCGTCTGCCGTAGCGGAGGGTGCGACGGATGATAACGCCGTCGCGGATTTGGAGCCGGCGCCGGCGGTTAAGCGCGCGGCCCTCAGCGTGAACGGCAAGGGCGCCGATCCTGAAGGTGAAGGATGAGCCAACAAGCCTCTACGGCTGAACCCCCATACGACCCGGTTGAATCCAGCAGCATGACGTTGATGGAGCACCTGAAGGAGCTCCGGCTGCGTCTGATGTGGATGAGCGGCGCGCTGATCGTCGGCACGTTGGTGGCGATGATCTTTACATGGCAGGTGGTCGAAATCATCAACCGGCCGCTGGGCGGCGCGGTTCCGCAGGTGATCGGCCCGACAGACGCCATCTCTGTCTTCTTCAAGGTGGCGCTGGCGACGGGCGCGGCGCTAGCGATGCCGGTAATCATGTACCAGCTGATTGCGTTTGTGGCGCCAGGCCTCTATCCGCATGAACGGCGCAACCTGCTCATCATCCTGCCGGGCATCATGGTCCTGTTTGTGACGGGCATTGTGTTCGCCTACTTTATCATGCTGCCTCCGGCGATTGGCTTCCTGCAGCGCTTTGGCGGCGAACAACTGCGCACCGACTGGACCGCGCCCCTGTACATCGGCTTTGTCACGCGTGTGACGTTTTGGATTGGGGCGGCTTTCCAAACGCCGCTGGTGATCGCCTTTTTGGCGCGCGCCGGCATCGTAAGCGGGCCGTCTCTGCTGCGCTATTGGCGGCACTCCATCGTGATTATCTCCATTGCTGCGGCCATCATCACGCCGACCATCGACCCGGTGAACATGACGATTGTAATGGGGCCGCTGATCGGCCTGTATTTTTTGAGCGTCGGGATCGCCTACATGGTATACCGGCCGCGTGTGCCGCGTGATTTCTCGGAAGAGCCGTTTGTCAAGGACGATGAGTAGCTCCTAGCCGGGGCGGGAGGGCGCAATGGGGGAACGCTTTCATCTCATGGCGCGCAAACAGGATGTGCGCAGCCGCATCGAACGGTTGCGCCGCCAGTTGGAGCACGAGCGCGACCTCGGCGAACGGGCGAATCGCCGGCGCTTACGGACGCTGGAGAACCAGTTAGAACGGCTGATGGCGGAGGAGTATAACCTGCGCGTGGCGATTGACCAGAGCGGATAGAGCTAAGCTGCCCCGCAGGGGCGGCAGCCTAAACGGTGTGTTCGCCCAGTGTCTGTCATTCTGAAGCGAGCGTCGGTTCGTAGGTGCGCCATCCTTGGCGCACGAGCGGCACGTCCGGCGGCAAGGATGCCGCCTCTACGATTTGTAGAATCTTGTCGTACCAGCGGTCGGGATGCTGAGCGAAGCATGACATAGCGCGTATCTGGCGAATAAACCGCTATGCGGGACAGCAGCCGATCATTCACAGAGCATTGCGACGACCTTCCGGGAAGCCTGTAACCTCCCGGAAGGCGTTTGTTTATGGGGCTTTGCTTAACGCAGGACGCTAATTGTCCGTTTTCGCCTCTGCCGCAGCCTGGGCAGCCATCTTGGCTTTTTCCTCGGCGATCAACAGACGCCGGAGGACTTTGCCGACTTGGGTCTTGGGGATTTCGTCGCGAAATTCGACGGCGGTGGGCACTTTGTAGGGGGCCAGATTCTGCCGGCAGAAGGCGCGAATTTCCTCCTCGGTCGCCGTCTGGCCGGGTTTTAGCACAACGTAGGCTTTGACGGTTTCCCCGCGCTTGGGGTGCGGCACGCCCGCTACCGCGGCTTCCATCACCTTGTCGTACATGAAGAGCACTTCTTCAACCTCGCGCGGCACGATGTTGTAGCCGCTCGCCACGATCAGATCCTTCTTGCGGTCTACAATGTAGAAGTAGCCGTCTTCATCCATGCGGGCGATGTCGCCGGAGTGGAGGCCGCCGGTCTTGTCGATGGCGGCTTCCGTGTCGCGGCCGGCGTTCCAATAGCCGGTCATGACTTGCGGCCCGTAGATGACCAGTTCGCCTTCTTCGCCGGGGGGGAGTTCTTTGTAGTTGCCGTCGTCGTCCGGTTCGAGCGAGACGATGACGGCACGCGTATTGGGGACCGGCACGCCGATTGAGCCTACCCGCCGCTCGCCGTGGACGGGGTTGCCGCACGCCAGCGGAGAGCATTCGCTCAGCCCGTAGCCTTCGACCAGACGCCCGCCCGTGATCTTCTCGAACTGAGTGGCAACTTCGACCGGCAGCGAGGATCCGCCGCTGACGCAGGCCTTGACGGAGTGCAGGTCATATTGACTGACCTTGGGGTGGTTGTTGATGGCGGCGTACATGGCCGGCACCGCCGGATACATGCTGATCTTTTCGTTGTGGATCACTTTCAGAATGTGATTCACATCGCGCGGGTCGGGCACGAGCACCAGCTCCGAGCCAAGGATGACGGCAAGGAGGGTGCCTACTGTCATGCCATAGACATGAAAAAGCGGGAGCGCAGCCAGGACTTTTTCTTGACCGTATATGGAGCCGGTAAACCAGACCTTGCATTGATTGGCGTTGGCGACAAGGTTGTGCTGTGTCAGCATGGCCGCCCTGGGCACGCCGGTCGTGCCGCCGGTGTATTGGAGCAGGATCATGTCCTCAGGGCTGTAGTCGATCTTGGGCGGGCGCGGCGGGTGCTTTTTGAGCAAGTTGCCGAAACGGTGGATGTCGGGCGCAGAAGGCACGCGGGCGACGAAGCCCTTGGCGCGCAGCTGCTTGGCAACTAGGCTGCGGAAAGGCCATTTGAGCGTGTCCTGCAGGTCGGCCAAGATGACGAACTCGATGGCGGTTTGGGCCCGCACCTGGGCTAGGCGGCTGTACAGGCCGCTCATCATGATGATGGCGCGTGCGCCCGAATCGGCCAGTTGATACTGCAACTCGCGCGGGGTATAGGTGGGGTTGGTGTTGACGATTACGCCGCCCGCCTTGAGGATGCCGAAGTAGGCGATGACCTGCTGCACGATGTTGGGCAGCATGATCGCCACGCGGTCGCCTTTGCGGATGCCGAGGGCGTGGAGTGCGGCGGCGAAACGGTTGCTCGCTTCATCCAACTGGCGATAGGTGAGCTGCGACTGGATCTTCCAGCCGAAGGGGAGGTACTTGATGACCATGTGGACGGCCGTATTGTCCGGAACGCGCATGGCGGCGTCGACCAGCACCTGGTGGAGAGGGATATCCGGAATGTCGATAATAGCGGGCACTTCCTCTTCGTAGAATCTGAGCCAGGGCTTTTCGGTTGACATATTCGCTCCTTGTGACCGATGCGGTTCTAGGGTATACGACATGCCGCCGCTTGCCGAGGAATAGGCGTTGCTGATCGGGACGGCCAAGTTGCCCGAATTATAGCACAGGGGCGGCGGGGAACGCGCTCCCTTTTGGGCGTCGTGCCGGCGGGTGAGCCGTCTAGGCGGCCATCGCTTCCTCGGCAGCCAGCAGGCGACGCAAGACTTTGCCCACTTGGGTTTTGGGCAGTTCGGTACGGAACTCCACTGCGGTCGGCACCTTGTAGGGGGCCAGGTTTTTTCGGCAGAAGTTGCGAATTTCTTCTTCCGTAGCGGTTTGGCCGGGTTTCAGCACGACAAAGGCTTTGACCGTCTCGCCTCGCTTGGGGTGAGCCACGCCCGCCACCGCGGCTTCCATCACTTTGTCGTACATGAAGAGCACTTCCTCGACCTCGCGCGGCACGATGTTGAAGCCGCTGGCAACGATCAGGTCCTTTTTGCGGTCGACGATGTAGATGAAGCCGTCTTCGTTCATGCGGGCGATGTCGCCGGTGTGGAGGCCGCCGGTCTTGTCGATGGCGGGCTCGGCGTCCGCCGTCGCGTTCCAGTAGCCGGCCATCACTTGCGGCCCATAGACAACCAACTCGCCCTCGGCGTTTAGGGGAAGTTCCGTGTAGTTGCCGTCCTCATCCGGTTCCAAAGAGACGATGGCGACGTGCGTGCTGGGGAACGGCAGGCCGATTGACCCCACGCGCCGTTCGCCGCGAATCGGGTTGCCGCAGGCTAGCGGCGACGATTCGGTCAGTCCATACCCTTCGACCAGACGCCCGCCGGTTAGTTTTTCAAACTGGTTGCTGACCTCGACGGGCAGGGCGGAGCCGCCGCTGAGACAGATCTTGATCGACCGCAGATCGTACTCGTCTACATGGGGGTGGTTGTTGATGGCCGCGTACATGGCGGGCACTGCCGGATATACGCTGATCTTTTCGTTGTGTATGACTTTCAGGATGTGATCCACATCGCGCGGGTCGGGCACGAGCACTTGTTCGGCGCCATTTACGTGGGTGAACAGCGTGCCCGTGGTCATGCCGTACACATGGAAGGCCGGCAGTGCAGCCAGCAGCCTTTCTTGTCCATAGACCATCTGCGGAACCCACGCCTTGCATTGATAGGCATTGGCGACAAGATTGCGCTGCGTCAGCATGGCCCCTCTAGGGGAGCCGGTCGTGCCGCCGGTATATTGCAGCAGCGCCACGTCCTCGGGCTTGTAGTCGATCTGGGGCGGGCGCGGCGGATGCTGCTTGAGCAGCTTGCCGAAGCGGTGGATGTCGGGCGCGTCGGGCAAGTCTGCGACAAGGCCTTTGGCGCGCAACTGCCGAGCCACCAGGCTGGAAAAGGGCCAGGCCAGGGTTTCGTGCAGGTCGGCGATGATCACATGCTCGATTGCAATCTGCTCGCGAATTTCGGCCAGCCGGCTGTACAGTCCGCTGAGCATGACGATGGCGCGTGCGCCCGAGTCGCCAAGTTGGTGCTGCAACTCGCGTGCCGTGTAGGTCGGGTTGGTGTTGACGAGTACCGCGCCGGCTTTGAGAATCCCATAGAAGGCGATGACTTGCTGCAGGATGTTGGGCAGCATGATCGCCACGCGGTCCCCCTGGCGGATGCCCAGCGCGTGCAGCGCCGCGGCAAAGCGGCTGCTGGCTTTGTCCAACTGACGATAGGTAAGCCTAGACTGGATCTTCATGCCCAGCGGCAGGTATTTGACAATCATGCGCACGGCCGGACGGTTTGGCAGGCGAGCCGCAGCGTCGACCAGAATTTGGTAGAGAGGAATGTCCGGGATATCGATCACAGCCGGCACTTCCTTCTCGTAGAACTTCAGCCAGGGGGCGTCAGTGAGCACGTTCTCTCCTTTTTGTTGGCTCGTGCTGGGCTTGCGGCTCTGCGCAATCCATCAGCGCAAGGCTGCCCGGCAGACAATGACATGGCGACGACATGGCGTCTCCATAACTGTAATAACACCGCAGAAGCGCAGGAGATGCGCTCTCCTTTTGACATCTGTTCGGCGGCATCATATACTCACGCAGAGCCGCTCATGCAGAGTGAGACGGGGCGGCGCGCACGCCAATAATATTCCGAATGGGTCAAGGCATACATGGCAAGAGTGAAGTGGGTTGAGGGCAGGACCTTTTTAGGCGTGGACGACAACGGGCGCGCCGCGTTGATGTCTAGCGGAGACGGGCCGGGCGTCAGCCCCATGCAGATGCTGCTACTGGGGCTGGGCGGCTGTTCGTTGGTGGACGTTTTGTTGATCTTGCAGAAGCAGCGCCAGCGCGTGGTCGATGTGGAGGTCGAGGTGCGCGGGGTGCGCGGCGCCGAGCTGCCGCGCCCGTGGGAGACGGTTGACTTGCACTATGTGGTGACGGGCGAGGGTCTGGAAGACGCCAAGGTGGCGCGGGCCATTAACCTGAGCCTGGAGAAGTACTGCGGCGTCCACGGCACGCTCTCCGGCGTAGCGGATATTCGCCACGATTACGAGATCCGCGAGAGCGCCGCGCAAGAAACGGCGCAAGAGGCGGAGTAGGCGATGCTGAAGCGCATTCGCAAGTGGGCGGGTCTGTCGGCAGAGCAGCCCGTTCTCCCGCCGGAAGATCGGCCGCAGTCGCCGGCGGCCAACGAGCCGGTCGACGTGACCGACGCCGATTTCGACGCGCTGGTGTTGCGGGCGGACAAGCCCGTCGTGGTCGACTTTTGGGCCGAATGGTGCCAGCCATGTACGATAGCGGCGGCCTATATGGGCTTTCTGTGCGAGGAGTTCGGCGGCGATCTGCTGGTTGCCGCGCTGGATGTCGACGAGAACCCGGAGATTCCGGCGCGCTATCAGGTCATGGGGTTGCCTACGCTGATCTTCTTCCGAGACGGCGCCGAGGCGGAGCGGTACGCGGGCCTGCTCGAATACGACGAACTGCGTCGCAAGGTCGAGCAGTTGCTTGCCGCGCCGCCGTCCCTTTGAGTATTCAGCCATTATCAGCCATTCATTCGCATTTCATCAGCAGCAGTTCGGAGCGAAGCGCTATGAGAATGTCGAAGTTGTTCTTTCAGACTCTGCGCGAGGCGCCGGCGGACGCAGAGATAGCCAGCCATCAGTTGTTGCTGCGCGCCGGCCTGGTCTTGCCCATCGCCGCGGGCATTTTTGACTATTTGCCGCTTGGGCAGCGCGTCAAGACCAAGATCGAAGACATCATGCGCGAGGAGATGGACGCCATCGACGGGCAGGAGGTGACGCTGCCGGTGGTGCATCCCGCGGATCTGTGGCAGCAGACCGGGCGCTGGTACGACATCGGCGACGATATGGCGCGGCTGAAGGACCGGAACAACCGCGACTACTGTTTGGCGATGACGCACGAAGAGGTGATGACCGACCTGGCGAAGGCGGTGGTGAGCAGTTACCGCCAACTGCCGTTTGTGCTCTACCAGATTCAGACCAAGTTTCGCGATGAGCCGCGCCCGCGCGGCGGCATGATCCGCGTGCGCGAGTTTACGATGAAGGACGCCTATTCCTTCGACCGGGACTTTGATGGGCTGGACGCCTTCTACCCGCGCATCTATCAGGCGTATTTCAACATTTTCCGTCGCTGCGGGCTGGATGTGATCGCGGTGGAGAGCGACACGGGCATGATGGGCGGCACGATGGCGCACGAGTTCATGGCGCTGACGCCCGTGGGCGAGGACACCTTGCTGTTGTGCGACGGCTGCGGCTACAGCGCCAACCGCCAGATCGCGCTGTTTCGCAAGCCGGAGCCGGAGGATGTGGCGGCGCTGCCGCGCGAGGAGGTCCACACGCCGGGTGTGAACACGATCGCCGGGCTGGCCGCGTTCTTGGGCATCCCTGAATCCGCCACGGCCAAGGCTGTCTTTATGGTGGCCGAGGTGCAGGACAAGGAGACGGGCGAGTTGCGCGAGCAGTTTGTCTTTGCGGTGGTGCGCGGGGACATGGAACTGAACGAGACCAAGCTGACAAACGCCATCAAGGCGCGGCGGCTGCGCCCTGCGACGGCAGAGGAGATCCGGGCCATCGGCGCGGAGGCCGGCTTCGGCTCGCCCATCGGCATCGACCGCAGCAAAGCGGTGCTGGTGGCGGATGACCTGGTGACGCGCAGCCGCAACTTGGTAGCCGGGGCCAATCGTCCGGACTACCATTTCCGCAATGTCAATTATGGGCGCGACTACACGGCTGACATTGTGACCGATATTGTGGCCGCGGCTGAGAGGCATGCCTGCCCGCGCTGCGGCGCGGCGCTGCGTGCGGTGCGCGGCGTGGAGGTGGGCAACATCTTCAAGCTCGGCACGAAATACAGCGCGTCGATGGGCGCGACTTATTTGGACGAGGAAGGCGCCACGCGCCCGATTGTGATGGGGTCGTATGGCATCGGCACGGGGCGGCTGCTCGCCAGCGTCATTGAGCATCATCATGACGACCTGGGCATTAAGTGGCCGATCACGATTGCGCCCTATACGGTGCTGCTGGTGAGCTTGGCGACGGAGCGCACCCCGGAGGTGGCGGAGGCCGCCGAGCGCATCTATGCGGAGTTGACGCAGGCCGGCATTGAGGTGCTGTACGACGACCGCAACGAGCGCGCCGGCGTCAAGTTCAACGACGCCGACCTGTTGGGGATTCCGATCCGTCTGACGCTGGGCGCCAAGGGTTTGGCCGCGGGCGCAGCCGAGATGAAATTGCGCCGCAACGGCGAGTCGGGCGAACTGCCCCTGGGGCGCTTGGCGGATGAGGTGCAAGGCATCATCGACGCCGAGACCGCGTTGATCCGGGCGACGTTGAAGCCGGAGGCGGTGAGTTAGGCTCGTGGAACAACCGGATTTTCCATACTACAACACCGTCGATCAGATTTACCACGCCGAATGGTCGACGGCTAAGCTGGCGCGCCTGGAGTTGCTGCGCGAGTCTATCGCCGCTCTGTGGCCGAACGGGCATCCCACGCGTCTGATCCATGTGGCGGGGACCGGCGGCAAGGGGTCCACCTGCCGCTTCTTGGAGGTCGGGTTCGGCTGCGCGGGCAAGGCCGGCTCGTTCATGAGCCCGCACCTGTTCGATTATCGCGAGCGCTTCAGCATCGGCGCGGAGTTCGTCTCGCGCGCCGATGTCAACGAGATGTGGAGCCGGCGCATCCAGCCGTTCTGCGTGCGCCGTGCGTTGCGCGGCAGCCAGTATGTGCATACCTTCCACGAGGTCTCGATTCTGCTGGCTTTGGCCCTCTTCGAGCGGCACGAGGTGGAGTGGGCGGCGATGGAGACGGGCGTAGGCGGGCGCTACGACCAGACGCGTGCGCTGGATGTGGTTGCGACGGCGCTAACCAATGTCGGCGGCGATCACGCCCATCTTTTGGGCCGCGAGCAATGGCAGCGTGCGCTGGATAAAGCGGGCATTGCGCGGCGCGATACGCCGTTCTTCACCAGCGAAACGGACCCGGATACGCTCGCCATCATTGAGGCTGTCTGCGGCGACGCCGGCGCACCGCTGACGGTGGTCGGCGAGGCGGACGTTCGGCGTCTGGAAGGACTGTTGAGCGGCGTGGACGAACTGCCGCCGGACGAAGATGCGCTATTGGGCGCGCCCTACCAGAAGTGGAACGCGGCCTTGAGCATGGCGGTGGTGCAGCGCTTTCTGCCGGAGCTGGAGCCGGAGCGGTTGGTGCGGGTGCTGGCCCACGCCAAGCTGCCCGGTCGGTTCTGGCGGGTGGAGGAAGGCGTTTACGCCGACATCGCCCATAATGTGGAGAAGATGCGCGCGTTGGCCGGCGAGGTGGATGCGCGCTTCGGCAACCGCGGCAAGATTCTGATCCTGGGCATTTCGGGCAAGCGCGCCCCCGCCGAGGTGTTTCGCGATCTGGCGCGGGTGGCGAAGGCCATTATTGTCACGGGGTCGTCGTATAAGGGCCAGGACCCCAGCGCGGTGCGCGATGAATTGAACGCGCTGACCGGCGATACGCCGGTGTTGGTGATCTACGAGGCGCGCCAGGCGTTGCAGGTCGCCAAGAGCATGCGCAGCGGCGACGACGTGGTGCTGCTGACCGGCTCGACGTATATGATCGAGCAGGCGCTCAACCCGGACCCCTATCTGCGCACGCTGAGCGCCACGTTCGGCTGGCGCATGCAGACCGATACGGAAGCCACGGGCACGGTCAGTCTGACGCTGCCCAAGCCGCCTTCGCCCTATCGCTAGCGAGGTGAAGCTTGCAAGAACTTGAACCGTTCGACACATTACAACCCGAAGAACTGCCCCCGGACCACCGCAGCGGCTTTATCGCGGTGATCGGGCGGCCCAACGTGGGCAAGTCGACGCTGCTTAACCGGCTGCTCGGACAGAAGATCGCCATCACCAGCCCCAAGCCGCAGACGACGCGCGACCAACTGCTGGGCATCCTCACGCGCGAGGACGCGCAGTTGCTCTTTTTGGATACGCCGGGCATCCACCAGCCGAAGCACAAGCTGGGCGAGTATATGGTGGCGGTGGCCGAAGAGACGATCGACGATGCGGATATGGCGCTGTGGCTGGTAGACGTGAACACGCCGCCGACCGAGGAAGACCGCCGCATCGCCGACTTGCTGCGCTCGCTGGCGCAGCGCAAGAAACTGCCGGGCCGGCTTGTGTTGGGCATGAACAAGGCGGACGCGGCGCAGATGGACGAGGACGTGCTGGAGGTGCGCCGCCAGGAATACTTGGCGCTGTTGTCGTGGCTGGAGGGCGGCTGCCATACGGCCGTCTTCAGCGCGCTGCGCGGCGCAGGGACGGAGGAACTGGTCGAACTGCTGCGCGAACTGCTGCCGGTCGGGCCGCGCTACTATCCGGCGGATCAGGTCACCGACGTGCAAACGCGCTTCATCGTGGCCGAATTGATCCGCGAAAAGGCGCTCATGCTGCTGGAGCAGGAAGTGCCGCACAGCTTGGCCGTGGCGGTGGACGAGTTCATCCCGCGCAGCGAGAATATGACCTACATCTCGGCGGTGATCTATGTGGAGCGCCAGAGCCAGAAGGGCATCGTGTTAGGCCAGGGCGGCCGCATGATCAAGCGGATCGGCCAGGCGGCGCGTCCTGAGATCGAGGAACTGGCGGGGACGCGCGTCTATCTGGAGTTGTGGGTGAAGGTGTACGAGAAATGGCGCCGCCGCGAGGGGCTGTTGCGGCGGCTGGGCTATGCCACGGGCTGAGGCGGCGTCAACCTTGGGGCATCGTTGCGGCGTATGATAAGATCAGGCGGCCCGGTGATTGGCCGGTGAGACGAGGGTGCGGCCCGGCACAGGAGAAAGGCGAAAACGGCGCGGCTGAGTAAATGCTTGCCTGATAACTGTCATTCCGAGCGACAGCGAGGAATCTCGGGGGGGCTCCACCGGGATGCTTCACTACGTTCAGCATGACAAATTGGCGGTCAAGGAGCCATTTGCTTAGATGGTCGCGCTTATAGGCGATGAACCCGCGCACGCTGAGGGTATTGGAATACGCTAAGGTTTTGGAGCGCGTGGCCGCGTACTGCTCGTTTAGCGGCGGCGAGGAATTGGCGCGCGCCTTGTTGCCCAGCGACGACCTGGAGACGGTGCGCGACCGGTTGGCCGAGACCGCGGAAGCGTCTAAGTTGCTGGAACAGCGCACGGAAGTCAGCTTCGGCGGCGTGCGCGACGTGCGTCCGTTTTTGGAAAAGGCCGAGCGCGGCGCGATGTTGTTCGCCCAGGATTTGCTGGAAATCCGCGGCACGCTGATGCGGGCGCGCACTTTGCAGAACATGTTCCTTCGGCTGGAGCAGTCCTTCCCACGGCTGGCGGGCATCGCGGTCAATATCCAGCCGTGCAGCCACATCATCGACGAGATCGGGCGCTGCATCAACGATCGTGCCGAGGTGACGGACGGGGCGAGCGATGCGTTGGGGCGCGTGCGCCAGGAACTGCGCGTGGCGCAGGAACGTCTGCTCAGCACGCTTGACCGCATCGTCCACAGCGCCGACATCAAGCCCCATCTGCAAGAGGCGCTGGTGACGCAGCGCCAGGGACGCTATGTCATCCCGATCCGCGCCGACGCCAAGGGCCAGGTGGACGGCATTATCCATGACCAATCGGCCAGCGGCGCAACGCTGTTTGTGGAACCGCTCAAGGTCGTGCAGCAAAACAACGCCGTGCGCGAACTGGAGCTTCAGGAAGAGCGCGAGATTCGCCGCATTCTCACCGAGTTGAGCCAACTTGTAGGCGAGGAAGCGGTCTACATTGCCCAAAACACCCAGATTTTGGCGGAGCTGGATTTCACCTTCGCCAAAGCCAAGTATGGCTATGCGTTGGAGGGGACGATTCCTGAAGCCGTTCCTTTTGAGAAAGCGCGGCCCATCGGCCAGGCGAGCGCAGCGTCCAATGGGGATGGCGAGAACGTCGTGCTGCATCCCGGTTCCGTGCTGGATCTGCGGCGGGCACGGCATCCGCTGTTGGACCCCGATAGCGTAGTGCCGGTGGACGTGTACCTGGACGAAGACACGTACATTATCGTGATCACGGGGCCAAACACCGGCGGCAAGACGGTGACGCTCAAGACCGTGGGCTTGCTCACGCTGATGGCGCAGTCCGGCTTGATGATCCCCGCTGAGCCGAACAGCCGGCTGTGCGTGTTCGACGGCATCTACGCCGACATCGGCGACGAGCAGAGCATCGAGCAGAATCTCAGCACGTTCAGCAGCCACATGACGCATATTATCGAGATTCTGGAGGAGGCGGACCCGGCCAGCCTGGTGCTGTTGGACGAACTGGGCGCAGGCACCGACCCGGACGAGGGCTCGGCGCTGGCGATGGCGCTGTTGGACAATTTGCGCGATCGGGGCGTCACCGTGTTCGCGACGACGCATTTTAGCGACCTCAAGCTGTATGCGCACAATACGCCGGGCGTGCGCAATGCGTCCGTCGAGTTCGACGTGGAGACGCTCAGCCCCACGTTTGAGCTGAGCATTGGCCTGCCGGGACGCTCCAACGCGCTGGTCATCGCTAAGCGGCTGGGGCTGAACCCCGTCATTGTGGAGCAGGCGGAGAGCATTGTCCGCCCCGGCTCGCTGCAGGTCGACGCCATGCTCGACGACATCCGGCGCGCCAAGCAGGAGGCGTTGCACACGCTGGAGCAGGCCAAGGAGCGCGAGCGCCAGTCCCAATTGATCGAAACCGATCTGCGCTACCGGCTCGCCAATATCGAAGAGGCGCGCCGCACGGTGATCGCGGAGACGCGCAGCCTGATGCAGTCCGAGCTGGAGGCGGCGCGCCGCGAGATCGAACAGGCGCGGCGACAGATCGCGCAGGCGACCCAGTTTGGCGCCGGCGCCGGCGCGCATGAGGACTTTCTGGCCCGCGCCGAACAAGATGTGTCGCGGCGTCAGCAAGATGCCGAGGAAGTCAACCTGGACGTAGTCGTGCCGGGCGACAGCGAGAAACGCTTGGCCGGCCCCATCGAGGTCGGTGACCGCGTGTGGGTGGCGAACCTGCAGGCGTCCGGCGAGGTGTTGGCGCTGAATGAGCGTGGGCAGGATGCGGATGTGCAGATCGGCAATTTCCGCCTGAAGCTGCCGTTGAAGCGGCTGGAACTGCGTCAGAAAGCCGTGCGCGAGGAGCAGCCCGGGGCGGTGCGCGTCCTCGCCCGCCCGGTGCATGAAAGCCCCGGCATCGAATTGGACATGCGCGGGGAGCGGGTGGAAGAAGGGCTGCAAAAGCTGGAGCGGTATCTTGATAATGCCTATTTAGCCCGGCTGCCGTGGGTGCGCATCATTCACGGCAAGGGGACGGGCGCGCTGCGCGATGCCGTGCGCGACCTGCTGCGCCATCACCCGGCGGTGAGCGAGTTCCGCGCCGGGGATGCGGGGGAAGGCGGCGACGGCGTCACCGTCGCCAAGCTGGTCGGCAACGGCTAAGGGCCGTGATTTTAGGGATAGAGAGCGCATGGTAAGCACGAGCGACGAGAAGATCGTTTGCAGCGTCGGCGTAACGGCGTACAACGAAGAAGAGAATATCGGCCATCTGCTGGAGGCGCTGACAGACCAGCACCTCCACGACACGGAGATCGCGGAGATCATCGTCGTCGCCAGTGCGTGTACGGACCGCACCGTGTCCATCGTGCGCGAGTATATGGCGCGCGACCCGCGCGTCAGGCTGATCGAGCAGGAAGAGCGTCAAGGCAAAACCAGCGCAGTCAACCTGTTTCTCGCTGCGGCGCAGGCCGATATCTGCGTGCTAGAGAGCGGCGATACGCTGCCGCATGAATATGCGGTCGAACACCTGGTGCGCATGTTTGCGGACCCGACCGTGGGCATGGTCGGCGCGCAGAAGATCGCGGTGGATACGCCCGATCACATCGTGGGGCTGTTGAGCCATCTGCGTCTGCGCATGGAGCACGAGCTGTGTCTGGAGATCCCGCGGCTGGGCGAGATGATCGCGTTTCGCAAGGTTTTCGACCAGATTCCGGCAGACGTCGCCATGGACGAGGCGTTCGTCGAGGCTATCGTCGTGAAGCACGGCATGCAGGTGCGCTATGCGCCGGATGCGATTGTCTATAACACCGGGCCGACGACCATCCCCGACTTTGTGCGCCAGCGTCGGCGCAACCATGCCGGCCATCTTTACCTCAAGCACAAGTACGGCTATGCGGTGAGCAGCATCCAGAACCAGCGCGTGATGCGCGTGGCGTTCAAGGAAGTCATCGGCGTGATCAAGCTGCTGTGGGTGCTCTTCCTGCTGGCGGCGATCGAGGGCTACAGCCGGCTGCTGGGCTGGTATGATTTTGCCGTCAAGCGCGACCGGCACGTAGTCTGGGACATGGCCTGGACGCAGAAGCAGGACGTGCAGCACGTGCGCCATGAGGCGCAGCAAACCGCCGCCTCGAACGGGAGCAAGCGCACATCCTACGCCGTCTCCTCAGCCTCGCGCGCGGGAACTGAAGTGCGCGTGGGCTCCAAAATGGCCGACAAGGGTCGGCCATCCGCCGGCGCATGAGCGCCCGCAGAGTCCGGCCTGCGGCAGAATGGCCGGCAACCCGCCCATGAACAGGCAAACGCTGCTCAACCTCGCCAAGCTGGCCGCCGGCATCGGCCTGCTCTATTTCCTCTACACCCGGCTCGAAGACCCGCAGGAGCTGTGGCGGCAGATGGTGAATGCCGACAAGCTGCTGTTACTGACCGGCGCTTGTCTGTATGCCGCGGCGGTGGCCCTGAACGGGGTCAAGTGGGGCGTGTTGCTGCGCGCCGCAGGCATTCGCGTCACCTTCGCGCGGCTGATGGCCTATCAGTGGGTGGCGGAGTTCTTCAATAATTTCTTGCCGGCGCAGGTGGGCGGCGATGTGATGCGCGGCTACCGGCTGGCGACCGATACGCGGCGCACCGCGGACGCGGCGGCAAGCGTACTGATCGACCGTTTCATCGGGCTGCTGGTCTTTATGCTCGGCGCGGCGCTGGCTTCCGGGGCCATGCTTCTGTACGGCAGACCGGACGGCACGGCCTTTCCGCCGGAGCAGTTGGTGACGGTGCGGGTGATCGCCCTGGGCAGCGGCGTCGTGACGTTGGGCTTGGGCGGGGCGCTGTTGGCGTTGCTCAGCCGGCGGCTCAAGCGGCTGGTGGAGCGCATTTTGGCGCGCCTGCCGCTGGCGCAGCGCACGGTGCCGATCTGGCATAGGATGGGCGACGCTTTCAACGTCTATCGGCGCTCCTACAGCGCGCTGCTGTGGACCGCGGCGGGCAGCGCGGTGATCGTGGCGCTGACCAGCGTCAACATCTGGCTGATCGCACGGGCGATCCAGCCCGGCGGCATCTCGCTGCTGGAGGTGTTCGCCATCAACCCGATCATCGTCTTTGTCTCGCTGGCGCTGCCGCTGTCGCCGGGCGGGCTGGGCGTGCGCCAGGGGGCGTTTGCGGCGACTTTCCTGCTCATGGGGTCGGGGACGGAGCTTGGCTTTGCCGTGGGGCTGCTGCAGCAGTTCATCGGTTACCTGGTGAGCGTGCCCGGCGGCATTCTGTGGATGCGCGGCGACAAGAAGGTTGCGCCTGCCCAGGCTCCTGTGAGCGACGGTTGATCGCAGACGGCAAGAGAGGGAAACTTGGGAAGGCGAGTCGGCGAACTCGCCTTTTTTGTTGCCAGGCGAACGCTGAATAAACCTGGAGAAAGCAAAGGCCAGTGGGAATGGATGAGTTCTTAAGTGAAGAAGCGGCCCGCCGCCTGTATGACGAGGGCGATGCGGCGCACGATTTTGACCATGTGCTGCGCGTCATGCGGCTGGCGGTGCGCATTGCCGAGGCGGAGAGCGCCGACGTTACGGTAGTGCGGCTGGCGGCGCTGCTGCACGATGCGCCCGTGAAGGACCAGGGCCGCGCCGGCCATCACCTGGCCGCGGCGCGCTTTGCCGGCGAGTTGCTGGCGGTGCGCGGCCTGGGAACTGAACGGACGGCCAATGTCGTTCACTCTATCGAGGCGCACCGCTTTCGCGACCGTTCGATCCAGCCGCAAACGCTGGAGGCAAAATGTCTCTATGACGCGGATAAGCTGGACAGCATCGGCGCTATCGGCGTCGGGCGCGCTTTCGCCTATGCGGGCAGCCACGGCAGCCGCTTGTGGCGCGAGACGAGCGAACAGGCCGCCGCCGCTGTGCAGGCGCCGGAAGGCGCGGACTATACGCCCGTGCATGAATATATCTATAAACTGCGCCGCGTGCTGGAGACGCTGCACACGGAGACGGCGCGTGAGATCGGGCGCGATCGGCATGCCTTCATGGAGCGGTTCTACGCCCGGCTGGATGCGGAGATGTTGGGGCTGGCCTAGAAGGGCAAGCGAGGGCGGTCTGCATGACAATGCTCGGTGGATGGAACCATCAATATAGATCGGGGATAGGGCGAACAATCCGGCGTCTGCGCACGAGCCGGATTCTTTTCGCTGTCGTAGCGGCGTTGGCGTTGAGCCTGTGGGCGACGACAAGCGGGCGGGCGCAGAGCGTCGAGCCGGATGACAGCCTGCGTCTGCCGGTCGTGCTGGCGCAAAGCGAGGCGGCTAGCGCGGAGGCGGGCGCGGCGTTCGTGCCGGGCGAAATTCTTGTGGGACTGCGCGGGGATGCGCTGGGCGCGGCCGCGGTTCTGGAGCAGTTCGACGCTGAGACAATTTCCACGTTCGGCGCGGCGGATGCCGGCGTGGCGGGCTACGTGCTGCGCGTGGAGCTGGGCGCAGAGTTGGCGACCGCGGCGGCGCTGGCGCAGCATCCGGCGGTGGCCTATGCTGAGCCGAATTGGATCGTGCGCGCGGCGGACGCAGAGGTCGATGCCGCCGCCGATGCCGCCACCGATGCCGTCGCGGCGGAGATTCCCGTCCGCGTTAACGACCCGCTCTACCGCACGTGGCAATGGCACTTGCCGCGCATCCACGCCAGCCGCGGCTGGGCGTTGAGCGGCGCGGTCTTTGCGCAGGAGGACGCCGCGGCCGCCATCCGCGTGGCGGTGATCGACAGCGGCGTGGACACGAACCACCCGGACTTGGCGAAGAACGTCGACATCTACGCCGGCAAGAGCTATGTGGAAGACAGCCCGACGCTGGATGACAGTTGCGGTCACGGTACGCACGTCATTGGCCTGATCGCGGCGACGACCAACAACGGCAGGGGCGTCGCCGGCACGGCGCTGAACGCGACGACGGTTCCGCTCAAGACGCTGCGCTGGCACGAATACGCCCCGGATCAGTGGGGGTGCGTCGGTGATACCCTCGACGTAACCCAGGCGGTTTACGACGCGGCCGGCGCCGGCTACGACATCATCAACCTCAGCCTGGAGTTGGCATCTCCGTCGCCTACATTGGAAGCGGCGGTCAACTACGCCCAAAGCAGGGGCGCGCTGTTGATCGCCGCGGCGGGCAACTGCCAACCGGGTGAAATCTGCCCATCGCCCGTTAGATACCCGGCGGCCTACCCGGCGGTAATGGCGATCGCGGCCACAGGCTATTACGACACGCGCGCCTACTACAGCGCGGTCGGGCCGGAGATCGACCTGGCCGCGCCGGGCGGGGACGGCGTTCATTGGCTGGTCAGCACGTGGTCCGACTGGGCCGCGCCGCGGTGCGCCGGCAACCGTTCCGACGGCGGCGGCGGTCTCTACTGTGAAGCGTCCGGCACGAGCATGGCGGCGGGCGTGGCGACCGGCGCAGCCGCGTTGGTCTGGTCGGCGCGGCCGGACTTAACCGCGGCGCAGGTGCGCTACATCCTGGAGGAGTCGGCGCGGCCGATCCCCGGCTCTGCGGCGGAGGTGGGGCGCGGCCTGCTTGACGTCGAACGGGCGTTGCGCTATGCGCAGCGCAGTCGCCTGGTCGTGTCGCCCGCTGCGCTCAGTTACCGTTCCCTTGCGGGTTCGGCCCCGTTTACGCAAGAGCTGGTGTTGACCAACCCCAGCCTGGAGCCGATCGGGTGGAGCATCACGCGCACGCAGCAGATCGAGTGGCTGTCTCCCGGCGAGCCGAGTTCGGGAACGGTGCGCTACGGTCAGCCTGTGCGCGCCGGGTTGACCATTTCGCCTACGCATCTGGCGAGCGGGACATATGCCAGTTCGCTCTGGGTGGAAGGCGAGCGGCTGGACGGCAGCCATGTTTTGATTCCGGTGGATGCGCGTCTGGCGGTCTACGCGCCGGCGGCGGGCAACGACGTGTATCTGCCCTCGATCGCCAACGCCGCGCAGCAAGGATCGAGTTGGCCTGTGGTCGATTTTGCGTGGGAATGGCCCGACGTCGGGGGGCGGAGCGTGCATTTCCTGACGGACAACAGCAGCATCGCCATCACGTTGCCTCTGACCATTACCACGGGCGGCGCGGCGTATGTCGACGCACGCCTCTATTCCGACGGGTATGTGGCGCTGCCCGAGGCGGCGCGTATTGCCCGGCCCGGCGCCGAATGCCTGCCGCTGCCGATTGCGTCAGGGCCGGTCGTCTTCGGCTGGTGGGCGGACCTCAATCCGGGGATGGCGGGCGCGCGCGTGTCGAGCTTTCGGGCCGGGCCGGATCGTTTTGTGGTGGAATACCTGGACGTGCCCAGCGCGACGGGCCAACCCGCCTATACGGTCAGCTTTCAAATCGTGCTGTACGCAGACGGGCGGATTGGGTTAAACTACTTGCACGTTCCGGACGGCGCGCCGCCGCGGGTGACGGCGGGCATTCAGACGCAGGACGGACGCTACTTCAACCAGCTGGCGTGCGTGACTTCTTCCACCGAGATCGGCAGCGTGCCGCGCGCCTACCAATCCATGCTTTTCGCAGAGGGGGATCTGTTCTGATGGGCGCTGAGGAACACCGCAAGCAAGCCGAAGACCAGGGAAGCGTGACGCTGGCGATTGTCACGGTGAGCGACACGCGCACGCCGGAGACGGATGGCAGCGGCAAACTGATCCGCGAGTTGGCGGAGGCGGACGGTCACTCCGTGGCCGGCTATCGCATTGTCAAAGACGAGCCGGGCGAAGTGGCTCAGGCGCTGGAGGATTTCGCGGCGGGGCCGGCGCAGGCGATCCTGTTCAACGGCGGAACCGGCATCAGCCGCCGCGACCGCACCTACGACGTGATCAGCCGCGCCCTGGAAAAGGAACTGAGCGGCTTCGGCGAGATTTTCCGCATGCTCAGCTATCAGGAGGTAGGCGCGGCCGCCATGCTCAGCCGGGCGACGGCGGGCATCTATCGCGGCAAGGTGGTGATCAGCATGCCGGGCTCGACCAATGCCGTGCGATTGGCGATGGATAAGCTGGTGCTGCCTGAGATCCGGCATCTCGTATGGGAACTTGTGCGATAGGGCGTTCTTCATTATGCTTGTGCAATCCCTAAGCCAGGGGACAGGTCTTATTGCGCTAGGCACTGCGAGGAGCTTTCAACATGCAAATATACAGCGCTTATCCCCACAGCCATATCGGTCTAGATGCGCACGGGTTGAGCAACCTGAAAACGGTTTATTGGAATTTGCCGACGCCCGCGCTGTACGAAGAGGCGCTCAAAAGCGGCGAGGGCATCATGGCCCACCTGGGGCCGCTGGTCGTCCGCACCGGCCAATTCACGGGGCGTTCGCCCAACGACAAGTTTATTGTGGACGAGCCGAGCACGCACGACACCATCTGGTGGGGGAATGTGAACCGGCCCTACCCGCGCGATCGCTTCAGCGAGATTCAGCGTCGCATGGCTTCGTATTTGCAGGGCAAGGACGTGTTCGTTCAGGACTGCTGGTGCGGCGCTGATCCGGATTACCGCATGCCGGTGCGCATCATCACACAATATGCCTGGCACAGCCTCTTTGCGCGCAATATGTTTATCCAGGCGACGCCGGACGAGTTGGCCGTGCATAAGCCTGAACTGGTCGTCATCGACTGTCCCGGCTTCCACGCTTTCCCGGATATCGACGGCACGAATACGGATGTGTTTATTCTGGTGGATTTCGCCAAGGGCTTGGTGCTGATCGGCGGCACGGAATATGCCGGCGAGATCAAGAAGTCGGTCTTTACGGCGATGAATTATCGCCTGCCGTTTGCCGATGTGCTGCCCATGCACTGTTCCGCCAACTATGGCAAAGAGGGCGACGTCGCGCTCTTCTTCGGGTTGAGCGGCACGGGCAAGACGACGCTGTCGGCGGACACGAACCGCACGCTGATCGGCGATGACGAGCACGGCTGGAGCGACAGCGGCATTTTCAATTTTGAGGGCGGCTGTTACGCCAAGGTGATCCGTCTGTCGCGGGAAGCCGAGCCGGAGATCTACGAGACGACGCGGCGCTTCGGCACGATTCTGGAGAACGTCGGCATCAACTCCAGCACGCGGCGCGTGAACCTGGACGACGCCTCGCTGACGCAGAACACGCGGGCGGCCTACCCCATTTCGCACATCGCCAACGCCACGCGCAGCGGCCGCGGCGACCATCCAAAGAACATTATCTTCCTGACGGCGGATGCCTTCGGCGTGCTGCCGCCGATCGCCCGGCTGACGCCGGAGCAGACCCAGTACCACTTCCTCTCCGGCTATACGGCTAAGGTGGCGGGCACAGAGCGCGGCATCACCGAGCCGCAGGCTACCTTTAGCGCCTGCTTTGGCGCGCCCTTTATGGCGCAGCACCCGCGCGTCTATGCCCAACTGCTGGGCAAGCGGATCAAGCAGCACGACGTGAACTGCTGGCTGATCAACACGGGCTGGACCGGCGGGCCGTATGGCACGGGCAGCCGCATCAGCATTGCGCATACGCGTGCGATGGTGACGGCTGCGCTAACCGGCGCGCTGGATGATGCGGAGTTCGTGAGGGATTCCGTGTTCGGGGTGGAAGTTCCAAAGAGCTGCCCAGGCGTGCCGAGCGAGGAACTGCGCCCACGCGACACTTGGGCGGACCCGGCGGCCTATGATGAGCAGGCGCAACGGCTGGCGGAGATGTTCGCCAACAACTTCGTCCAGTTCGAGGACAGCGTCACCGCACAGGTGAAGGCTGCCGGCCCCGTCGTGCGCTGAGCGGTTCCCTCATTGACACAAGACCTTCCAGGAGACGAGCCTCCTGGAAGGTCTTCTTTTCAATCGCTAAACCGATATTCGAGCGAACCATCCGGCTGGGGGGCGTAATGGCCGAAAAAGATTGGCCCCGCGCCCATCGCGCGCGGGATGATTTCCGGCAGGTCGTCGACCAGGGGATAGTTCGCCAGCGCGTCGACGGGCAGCCATTCGGGCGTTCCTTCGGCGGTCGCGCTGACCGCCCGCTGCGCGCTTTCGGCGTGGAAGACGAAGACGAGCACGCCGGGCTGCGGTCCTTGCGCATCATCGCCGGTGTGGATGTTGATGACGCCGCGCAGGGTTAGCGCGGCGGGCGTGATGCCCGCTTCCTCCGCCAGTTCGCGGCGTGCGGCGGAGAGAATGTCTTCATCCGCTTCGACATGGCCGCCCAGTCCGTTGTAGCGGTTGGCCCACAGCCGCTTGGTGGGTGCGCCCTTGATCAGCAGCACGTCGCGCCCGCCGCTTTGCGGGTTGCGGCTGGTGACGAAGATGAGCGTGCGCGGGATGGCGCGATAGCGCCGGGCGCCCGGCTCGTTTACGCCTTGTTCGGAAGCCTTCATGTTGCGCCCTAGGCCCTCAGTTCCCAGCGTTCGACCGTGACTTCTTCCAGGTAGGCTTCGTCCACGTCTGCGCCGCAGCCGGGCGCGGCGGGCACGGTGAGCGTGCTGTCGGCGTTGAGCGTGAAGGGGTTGGTGACGATGTCGCGGGCGAAGTAGCGCTCGTTGGCGCTGATGTCGCCGGGCAGGCTGAAGTTGGGCAGGCTCGCCAGGGCGACGTTGCCGGCGCGGCCGATGCCTGTCTCCAGCATGCCGCCATGCCACACGGGCATGCCCGCGGCTTGGGCCAGGTCGTGGATGCGCCGTGCGTCGGCGTAGCCGCCGATGCGGCTGGGCTTGATGTTGATGATGTCGCAGGCCTGCATCTCGATGGCCCAGCGCGCGTGGTCGGGCGAGACGATGCTTTCGTCCAGGCAGAGCGGCGTGCGCAGATGCGGCTTGAGCTTGGCGTGGTCGAAGATGTCGTCGTGGGCGAGCGGCTGTTCGACCAGGAGCAGGTCGAAGGCGTCTAGCTCGGCCAGGTGTGCGGCGTCGGAGAGGCGGTAGATGCTGTTGGCGTCGACTTGCAGCTTGAGGTCAGGCCAAGCGTTGCGTACGGCGCGCACCGGCTCGACGTCCCAGCCGGGCCGGATTTTGAGCTTGATGCGCCCGTAGCCGTCCTCCAGATAGCCGTTGACGGTGGCAAGCAGGGCGTCGATGTCCGGCTGGATGCCGACGCTGACGCCCACAGCCACACGGTCGCGCGTGCCGCCCAACATTTCCGCCAGGCTCTTGCCCCACAGCTTGCCGAAAAGGTCCCACACGGCGAATTCGAGGCCGGCTTTTGCCATGCGGTTGCCGCGCACGCGGGCGAAGGCGGGGGTGACGTCCTCCGGCTTGGCGAGGTCGGTTTGCAAGAGCATAGGGGCGAGGAAGTCTTGGGCGATGGCCCAGACGGTTTTGGTGTTCTCTTCGTTGTAGAAGGGGCTGCCGCCCACGGGCGATTCGCCCCAGGCGGTGATGCCCGCGGCGTCGATGCGGACGATGACGGCATAGCTGCCTTCCTCGCGCCAGCCGCTGGTCACGAAGGGGGCGACGTAGGGCAACATGACTTTGCGCAATTCAATTCGTTCGATCTGCATGGGCGTAGGCTCCTGGGGCAAGTGCGGTTCTTGGCGAGTGACTAGTGATGAGTGACGAGTAAAGCTCATTCCGCCGGCTGCAAGATATAGCGCCAGCCGTGCTGCGGCCAATGCACGCAGTCGGTCATGACATAGCCGGCGGCAAAGGCGGTTTCGAGGGCATGGCGCAGGTAGAGCCGCCAAGCGAGCGCCAGTTCCAGGTCGGCGCGGCGGAGGGCGGCGATGTCGTCGGGCAAGGGAACGGCGACGGCGCGTCCGTCGAAGGCGATTTCTTGGTCGACGGGCTGGGCGAAGCCGGAAGGGGCGGTTGCGACCGGCGGCACGATCAGCGCGGCGGGGTCCCAGTCGGGCGTGAGGCGAGGACGCGTCGCGTCCTGGAGGATGGCGGGGCTGCGCAGTCGCCAGTCTACGGTGCAGCGGTCGCTGGGCAGGCCGGCGTTGAGTGCGTCTTGCATGATCCCGTATACGTTACGGTCGTAGGTGCGGCAGGTGGCGCCGAGGCGATGGATGTTGAAGACGGCGTTGGGCCGGTAGAGGGGGTCGTAAGTCCAGGTCATCCAATCGGTCAGGCCCTGGGCGAGGATGGCGTCGCGCTGGGCGAGTTTGAGGCGCAGGCCGATGCCGCGTCCCTGCCAGGCGGGCAGCACGCCGACCGAGTGGCTGCACGCTTTGAGGCGCAGGGGGCTGCCGGGCGGATCGGCGGGGTCATGGGCAGCGCCTAGCCACCAGAAGGCGAGGCCGACCATGCCGCCTGTTTCGGCGGGGCCGTCGCCGGCGTAGGCGCCGAGGATCATGCCGCCGTTTTTGATGACGGTGACGGCGATGTGCGTGGGCACGTAGTCGACGAGCGGCGCGCCCCAGATGATGCCTTCCAGTTTTTGGAAGTGTTCGCAGCCTGTGATGTCGGTGACAGGGCGGATGGCGATGTCCATGCGTGTCTCTGCGCTTTTCTGGCAGGGCGAGGCTTGCCGCAAGCTTAGGCCCAAAGTTTCGTGATCTCGTCGGCGGCGAAGTGCGGGAACGGCGCCGGTTTGCCGTCGCGCCGCGCCGAGTAAACGCCGGCGTGCGGGGTGATATGGCCGATGAGCGCGCCGGGCCAGCCGCATTCCCGCCACGCGGCCAGGACGGCGTCGCTGTGTTCAGGCGCAGCCGTGGCGAGCAACGCGCCCGACGCGATCACGCCGAGCGGGTCGAGGTCGAAGGCGGCGCACAGCCGGCGCGACAAATCGGCGATGGGCAGCGCGTCGAGGTCGACGTCGAGACCTGCATCGGCGGCGAGGGCCATCTCGACCAGGCCGGAGGCGACGCCGCCCTCGGTAGGGTCGTGCATGGCGGTGACGAGGCCGGTGCGGGCTGCGGCGTGGGCGGGGGCCAGCACGCTGATGCCGGGATCGAAGAGAAACTGCGCTGCCCGGTCAAGTTCCTCGGCGGGCCAGCCCTGTTGCAGCAGGATGGCGCGCCGTTCGCGGGCGATGATGCTGGTCCCTTCCACGGGGATGGCGCCGGCTAGGAGAATGGCGTCGCCGGGGCGGGCGCCGCGCGTAGAGACGAAGCGGTCGCGCCGGACTTCGCCGAGCATGGCGCCGGTGACGACGGGCTGGCTGACGGTGTGCGTGATCTCGCTGTGGCCGCCGGCGACGACGATGCCGAGCTTGGCGCAGGCGGCGCCGATCTGGTCGAAGATGAGGCGCGCCCGGTCCGTGTCCGCACCGTCGGCGGGCAGGAGAATGGCGGGCATGTAGAAGCGCGGCGTTGCGCCGGTGACGGCCAGGTCGTTGGCGCAGACGTTGACCGCGTAGTAGCCGATTTCGTCGGATGCGAAGGTGATGGGGTCGATCTTGGCGACGAGCAGGTTTTCGCTGCCGGCGGCGAAGTCGATGATGGCCGCGTCTTCGCCCACCGCGGGGCCGAGCACTAGTTGCGGATCGGTGGAGGGCAGGGCGGAGAGCAACTCCGCCAGCAGCGACGCAGGCAGCTTGCCGGGCGGGAGCGGCCGGTTCTCTGGGCGGTTGGTAGGGCCGGTAGGGTGCGTCATAGGGCAGGCGATCTAGGCGGGCCGCCGGATAAATGCGGCGCGGGCGGCGGATTCAGGGCACAATATACACCGGCATGCCAAGATATGCCAGATCAAAGAGCGTAGCCGCGTCGGCGTCGTCGAGCATGGCGCAGCCGAAGGTGGCGGGCTGGCCCACCAGTCCTTCCCAGATCTTCTCGCCCGTTTCCAGCTTGATGGGCAGGCCGTGGATGCCGTTTTCGTAGGTTCCCACGTCATAGATGCCCAGCCAGTAGGGCATGTCCAATTCGTAGATGGTGCTGCGCGCCATTTCCAGCTTGGTCTGCACCGTAAAGCTGCCGGTGCGCGTGATCCATTGGCCGTAGCCGGTGCTGCACACCCAACTGTGCAGCACGCGGTCGCCGCTGAGGACCCAGCACTGCTGGCGGCTGAGGCTTACCATGAAGCGGCTGCCGGCGAGCGGGATGGGGGGCAGGCGCAGCGGCAGAGGCGGCGGCCCGTAGGGAATGCGCAGCGCCAGCCCGTTGTACACGGTTTCGGGGTCGGGCAGGTCGTTGTATTCGAGGATCGCCAAGACGGTGGTGTCGAACTCGCGCGCCAGTTCGGAGAGGGTGTCGCCGGGCTTGACGGCGTAGTAGTAGAAGCCGCTGCGCGGACGGCCGATGTCCGCAATAGAGGGGGCGGGATCACCGGTTTCGTCCGGCTCGACGGGGATGAGGAGCCGTTGGCCGATGTAGACCGTGTCTGGGTTGGCGATGTAGTTGGCCTCCATCAGTTCGGCCAGTGTGAGGCCAAAGCGTTCGGCGATCATGCCGAGGCTGTCGCCGGCCTGGACGATGTATTCCTCCTGGCTGGTTGCGGGCCGAGGACGTTCTACCTGGAGTTCGAGGCTGGTGGCGGGCAGGATCAGTTCTTGGCCGAGGGCCAGGACGCCGGGGCCGGTCAACCCGTTGATGGCGGCCAGCGCAACGCTGTCGACGCCGTGGCGGACGGCGATGGCGGTGAGGTCGTCGCCGGGCTGGACTCGGTAGGTGCGGTTGCGCGTGGCGATGGCGCGGTTGACGGCGGAGGGGCTGGGGGCGGGCGCTTCGGTCTGCGGCTGCGGCGCCGCCATCGCCGCGTCCGTGGACATGGCGTGCGTGAGGCGCAGCTTCTGGCCTTGATAGATGGCGTCCGGGTTGACGATGCCGTTGAGGTCCATCAACTCGGCCATGTCGATGCCATAGCGCAGCGCGATCTGGCTGAGGCTTTCGCCTGCCTGGACGATGTGTGCGTCGGGCGCATCTGTGCCGGCGTAGCGGGGATCGACCTGCACAATATCCGTCGGCGCGGCGCTTTCGTCTGCGCGAGGCGTCTGCGCGGCCCGTTCGGCTGCGCCAGGGGGCAGCAACAGAGATTGCCCGGCGTAGATGGCGTCGGCGTCGACGATGGCGTTGAGGGCCATCAGGTCCGCTACGGGGACGCGGTATAGTTCGGCGATCTGACTGAGGCTTTCGCCAGGCTGGACGACATGGATCGCGCCGGGCGACCCCTGGCGCGGCGGCGCGGCAAGAGCCGGCAGCGCGCCGAGCAGAAGCGCAAGGGTGAGCAGCAGCGTGAAGCTTGTGCGGCGAATCATTCGAGCGGGATAAGCCAAACGTTAACATGAGCCGGACGGCGGGTCCGCGCCGGCGGGACGGGATCACGAATGGCCTCTATTATGGCGCGGGTGTGAGGCGATCCGCAAAGACGGGCATGTCCTTCCCGGAAGTTGCGTTGAGGGCTGCTCTCAGTAGTCGCTTCTGCATTTCTTTGCGGTTTGCCGATTCGGTTTGTAGAATGGGAAGTCGAGCATGTCTTTTTCGCTGTGTGTGGAGATGCGATGTCCATTCTGACGACCCGCAACCTGGGCCAATCTTTCGGCGATTTCGATGTCTTCGGCGGCATCAGCGCCAGCATACCCAACGACGGCAAGGTCGGCCTGGTCGGCCCGAACGGGATCGGCAAGACGACGCTGCTGCGCCTTCTGGCCGGGCTAGACGCGCCGTCCTCCGGCAGCGTGAACATTGCGCAGGGGGCGCGCATCGGCTATCTGCGCCAAGAGGCGATGGAGGCGTTTGCCGGGCGTGAGAACACGGTCTACGGCGAGATGCTGGCCGTGTTCGGGGACATCAAGGCGCAGGAAGCGTATCTGCGCACGCTGGAAGAGCGCATGGCCGCGGGCGACGCCTCCGACGAACTGCTGGCGGAGTACAGCCAGGCGCAGCATACGTTCGAGGCGGCGGGCGGCTATGAGTACGAGATGCGCATCCGCCAGGTCTTGCAGGGCCTCGGCTTCGGCGACGGCGACTGGGACATGCCGCTCGGCCAGTTGAGCGGAGGTCAGAAGACGCGTGCGCTGCTGGCGCGCCTGCTGTTGGAGCGGCCCGACCTGTTGATCCTGGACGAGCCGACCAACCATCTGGACGTACAGGCGATCGAGTGGCTGGAAGCGACGCTGCAGGCCTGGCCGGGCGCGCTGCTGGTCGTCAGTCATGACCGCTACTTCCTGGACAAGGTGGTCAACCGCATCTGGGAGTTGAGCCGGGCGGGCATCGAAGAATATCGGGGCAACTACTCGGCCTATGTGCAGCAGCGCCAGGAACGCTGGCAGCGCCGCGAGACGGAGTTCGAGGCCATCCGCGAGAAGTTCCTGAAAGAGTTGGATTATGTTAAGCGCAACATCGCCCGCGACAGCACGACCAACATGGCGAAGGGTCGGCTGCGGCGGCTGATCCGCGAGGTGCGGGTGGTGCAGGCGGGCGGCTTGCAGACCCTGCTGGACAAGCAGTGGGGCCAGGTCATGGAAGAGGTGGACATCTCCGAATCCAAGTGGGGCGTGATGGACGTGGAGCAGGCCATCAAGGGCTTGCACAGCCCCATCCGGCGGCCTCCGCAGCTTAACTTGAACCTGCGCACGACATTGCGCAGCGGCAATCTGGTGTTGCGCAGCAGCGAGCTGGAGATCGGCTACCCGGGCAATTCTCTTTTTATGGCCGGGCCGATTCGCCTGGAGCGGCAGGAGTGCGCGGCCCTGATCGGGCCGAACGGCACAGGCAAGACGACTTTTCTTAAGACGTTGATGGGCGAGATGAAGCCGCTGGCCGGGGAGATTCGCTACGGGGCCAGCCTCAAGGTCGGCTATTTCGCCCAGGCGCATGAGGGCTTGGACCTGGACAAGACGGTGCTGGACGTGTTGCTGGACCACAAGCACATGTTGCTGGGTCAGGCGCGCAACTATCTGGCGCAATATCTCTTCCGCGGCGACGACGTGTTCAAGCCGGTGCGCCAACTGAGCGGCGGCGAGCGCGGGCGTCTGGCGCTGGCGCTGCTGGCGCTGGAGGGGGCGAACTTCCTGCTGCTGGACGAGCCGACCAACCATCTGGACATCCCGGCGCAGGAGGTGCTGCAAGAGGTGCTGGAGCATTTCGACGGCACGATCCTGCTGGTATCGCACGACCGCTATCTGATCGACCGGCTGGCGACCCAGGTGTGGGAACTGCGCGAGGGACGGCTGGATGTGTTTGAGGGTTCGTACGCGCAGTTGATGGACGTGCGCGCCCGCGAGCGCGAGACGGCCAAGGCGCAGGCGGCGGCTGCACGCGTGGAGGAGCGGCGCAGCCAGAACGGCAATCGCCAGAGCCGCATCGAGGCCCGGCGTCGCGAGCGCGCCTTGGCAGAGGCTGAGGAACGCGTCCATGCGCTGGAGGCGCAACTGACAGAGCAGGAGCGGCAGTTGGCCGCGGCCAGCCAAGCGCAAGACTTGGCGCAGATCCAGCAACTCAGCGCGGCCTATGCCAAGACGCACGCCGAACTCGAAGAGGCCATGTCGGCGTGGGAAGAACTAGCCGCGGAAGCGGCGTGAGCAGGCGGCAGGGGAGTTGAGCATGAAACGCGTGACCGCGATTGTCTATGGCCGTGTGCAAGGCGTCGGCTTCCGGGTGAACGCCCAACACGAGGCGAACCGTCTTGGCGTGCAGGGCTGGGTCAAGAATCAGTGGGACGGCTCGGTGAAGACCGTAGCCGAGGGGCCGGACGCGGCGCTGGAGCGCTACGTCGCCTGGCTGCAGCGCGGGCCGCTCAACGCGCGGGTGGATCGCGTGGAACAGAATTGGTCCGAGGCGATGGGGGAGTTTCGCGGCTTTCACGTGCGCGGCTGATCGCCCGCCCGCGCCGGTATTGGCAACTTCGCCAATGCCTGGTCCCCACCGCGGCTATCCGCAGCCAAGCGCAACGAGATTCTTCAGCTCGCTTACGCTCGCTTCAGAATGACAGACTGCGGGCCAAAACGCCATTGAGCAGACATTAAGTAGAAAAGCCGGCATCTATGAACTTTACGCAATTCGGCAGCAGATTCACGGGCGATTCGGGCATTTTGCGCCTGATGGACGACCTGGGCCGCGCCGCGCAGCAAGAGGGCGTGATCATGCTGGGCGGCGGCAACCCCAGCCGCATTCCGCAGGCGGAGGAAGCGTTCCGCACGGCGATGGAGCGCATGCTCGACAGCGAAGAGGGTTTTGAGCGGCTGATCGGCAACTATGACGGGCCAGCCGGTCACCAGCCGTTTATCGCCGCGCTGGTCGACCTGCTGCGTGCGGAGTACGGCTGGGAGATCGACGAGCGCAACGTCGTGCTCACCAACGGCAGCCAGACCGCGTTCTTCTTCCTGTTCAACCTGGTGGCGGGCGCGTTCAGCGACGGCAGCCGCAAGCGCATCCTCTTGCCGCTGGCACCGGAGTATATCGGCTACGCCGACGTGGGCATCGACGACGGGCTGTTTACGGCGCGGCGTCCGCAGATTGACTTTCTGGATGATCGGCTCTTTAAGTACCGCGTGGACTTTTCGGGGCTGGAGATCGGCGACGACATCGGCGCCATCTGCGTGTCGCGGCCCACGAACCCGACGGGCAATGTCCTGACTGAAGAAGAGATGGATCACTTGGGCCGCCTGGCGCGCGAGCGCGGCATCCCGCTGATCGTGGACAACGCCTACGGCGCGCCCTTTCCCGGCATCATCTACACAGCGGCGGTTCCGCGCTGGGAGCCGCACATGATCATGTGCATGAGCCTGTCGAAGCTGGGCATGCCGGGCGCGCGCACGGGCATCATCATTGCGCCGCAAGAGGTGACGCAGGCTGTCACGGGCATGAACGCGGTGATGAGCCTGGCGCCGGGCGGTTTAGGCGGCGCGCTGGCGCTGGATGCAGTGCGCACGCGCAGCATTTTGCGGCTGAGCGAAGAGGTGATCAAGCCGCACTACCGGCGCAAGGCGGAGCAGGCCGTCGCCTGGCTGCGGGAGGAGATGGACGGCACGGACTATTTCATCCATAAGCCGGAGGGGGCGTTCTTCCTGTGGCTGTGGTTCCGGGGCATGCCCATTTCCTGCGCAGAGCTATACGAGCGGCTGAAGGCGCGCGGCGTGGTGGTGGTGCCGGGGCATTATTTCTTCCCCGGCCTGGACGAGCCGTGGCGACACCGGCACGAGTGCATCCGCATGAGCTATGCGGGTGCAGATGACAAGGTGGAGGCGGGCATTCGCATCATCGCCGAAGAAGTGCGCCGCGCCTACGCCGAGGGATAAGGCGTTTATCGGAGCTAGCCGCGGCGCAGTTTGCGATAGGTGATGCGGTGCGGGCGGTCCGCCTGCGCGCCTAGACGCCGCCGCCGATCGGCCTCGTATTCAGAGTAGTTGCCGGGATACCAGATCGTCTGGCTTTCGCCCTCGAAGGCCAGGATGTGGGTGGCGATGCGGTCGAGGAACCAGCGGTCGTGGGAGATGACCAGGACCGAACCGGCGAAGCTTTCCAGCGCATCTTCCAGCGCGCGCAGGGTGTTCACGTCCAGGTCGTTGCTCGGTTCGTCGAGGAGCAGGACGTTGCCGCCCGCTTTGAGCATCTTGGCGAGGTGGACGCGGTTGCGTTCGCCGCCGCTGAGAGAGCCGACCTTCTTCTGCTGGTCCGTCCCCTGGAAGTTGAAACGCGCCACGTAGGCGCGGGAGTTCGTCAGCCGGTCGCCCAGGCGGATCTGCTCCTGCCCGCCGGAAAGCTCTTCCCACACGGTGTTGTCCGGGTTGAGGTCGGAGCGGCTCTGGTCGACGTAGGCGAGTTGGACCGTGCCGCCGACGGTGAGTTGGCCGGCGTCGGGCTGCTCCTGGCCGACGATGAGACGGAAGAGGGTGCTCTTGCCGGCGCCGTTGGGGCCGATGATGCCGACGATGGCGCCGGGCGGCACGTCGAACGTCAGGTCTTCGTAGAGCAGGTTGTCTCCGTAGGCTTTGGCGATCCCTTCGGCGCGGATCACGACATCGCCCAGGCGCGGGCCGGGCGTGATATAGATCTCGCGCTCCTCGCGCGCCTGTTCCATCTCTTTTGAGAGCAGTTCGTTGTAGGCGTTGATGCGCGACTTGCGCTTGGTCTGCTGGGCTTTGGGCGTCATGTGCAGCCATTCCAACTCGCGCTGCAACGTCTTTTGGTAGAGGGTGGCGGACTTTTCCTCTTGGGCCAGTCGCTGCTGTTTCTGCTCCAGCCAGGACGAGTAGTTGCCCTTCCAGGGGATGCCGTAGCCGCGGTCAAGTTCGAGGATCCAGCCGGCTACGTTGTCGAGGAAGTAGCGGTCATGCGTCACGGCGATGACCGTACCGGCGTATTCCTGAAGATGGCGCTCCAGCCAGGCGACGGACTCGGCGTCGAGGTGGTTGGTCGGCTCGTCGAGCAGCAGGATGTCGGGCTCGCGCAGTAGCAGGCGGCAGAGGGCGACGCGACGGCGTTCGCCGCCGGAGAGAACGGCGACGGGCGTATCGCCGGGCGGGCAGCGCAGCGCGTCCATCGCCAGTTCGAGCCGGCTGTCCAGGTCCCAGGCGTTGAGCGCGTCGAGCCGGTCTTGGACTTCGGCCTGGCGCGCCATCAGTTCGTCCATCTCCTCGGCGGAGAGGTCTTCGCCGAAGCGCATGTTGATGGCGTCGAATTCGGCCAGGGCGTCCACGACTTCCTGCACGCCTTCCTCGACGATCTGACGCACAGTCTTGGCATCATCGAGGTGCGGCTCCTGTTCCAGGTAGCCGACGGTGAAGCCTTCGGAGAGAATGGTATGGCCGTTGAAGTCCTGCTCTACGCCTGCCATGATGCGCAGCAGCGTGCTCTTGCCCGAACCGTTGAGGCCGATGACGCCGATCTTGGCCCCGTAGAAGTAGGAGAGGCTGATGTCGCGCAGGACCTGGTTGTTCGGCGGGTAGGTCTTGCCCACGCGCACCATGGAGTAGATGACTTTATTTTCCGACATGATCACCGCCTGATGAGTAGATTACCCGTTGCCTTTGCAGGGCATTCTACACCGAGGGCGGCGGATAGGGAGAACGCGGGGAGGTTTGCGGGGGATTGGAACGAGCGCAGGGATGGCGCTCCTACGGTGGCGTGCCGGTTGGGGACGAGCGGCAGATATACCGTTCGGCCAAGGGTGGGCCGGACGGATTTCGCCCAGGGGCGGAACTGCTGCGCTTCGTATTCGGTTGTTGGCATTGACGGTAGTAAACTGTTCTGTTGATGAAGGGCAATGACGTGCAGCGTTCACAATATCGCCAGGCAGGTGCGGCGGCGCACGCGCAGGAGGCGCGGCCATGTTAAGCCCGCGTGCTAAGGTCGGCTTCTGGCTGGTGATCGGGGCGATCCTGCTGTTCGGCGCAGGCCGCATTGTGGCCGACCCGACGCAGCCGCTTGCGCGCGGTTCGAATGCGGCCGGCGCAAGCCCGGTGATCATCACCGAATTTATGGCGAGCAACGCCTCCGGCCTGACCGACGAGGACGGCGACCGGCCAGATTGGATCGAACTCTACAACCGCAGCGCTTCGGCGGTGAACCTGGAGGGGTGGACGCTGACGGACGACCCGGCCCAACCGGACAAGTGGACGTTTCGCCCGTTGACTCTGGAAAGCGGCGCGCGCTATATCGTCTTTGCGTCAGACAAAAACCGGCGCACAGTCGAGCCGGAAGAGGGGCGGCGCTATCCGCACACCAACTTCAAACTGGCGGCGGAGGGCGGCTTTCTCGGCCTGTACAGCCCGACCTCGCTGCGCTACCTGACGGCGTCCGAATTCACGTATCCGGTGCAATATCCCGATATTTCCTATGGCATCGTGGCGGACGAGACGGGTGCGGCGCATGAGGTCTATTTTGAGCAGCCCACGCCCGCGGCGGAGAACGACGGCGCAGAGACATGGGTCGGCCTGCTGGAGCCGGTCGAGATGTCCGCGCCGCACGGCCTGTATACGACGCCGTTTACGCTGACGCTGACGCTGGCGCACCCGGACCCGGACGCCGCCATCCGCTACACCACGGACGGCAGCGCGCCAACGCTGGAGAACGGCGAAGCTTATGCCGGGCCGCTGACGATGGCGACGACGACGCCGCTACGCGCGGCCGCCTTCAAGCCGGGCTATCGGCGCTCGCCGGTCGCCACGCAGACCTACGTTTTTCCCGCCGGCGTGGCGGCTCAGCCGGATGACCCCGCCGGATGGCCGCGGAGATGGGGGACGCATCCCATCTCGATTGGCGAATATGAAGCCGGCACGCCCGTGCAGCCGGACTATGGCATGGATCCCAAGATCACAGCCGACCCGCAATACGGCCCGCAACTGACGGACGCGCTGGCCGCGTTGCCTTCTATCTCGCTGGTGATGGACGTGGCCGACTTTACATCGCTGCACACCAGCCCGCAAGACCGCGGCTTGCATACGGAGCGACCCGTCTCGGTGGAGATGTTCTACTCCGATGGCGCGCAGGCCGGTTTCCAGGTCGACGCCGGGGTGCGTATTCAGGGCGGCGCAGGGCGCTGGGAGTTCATGCCCAAGCATTCGTTCCGCCTTTTCTTCAAGCAGCAGTACGGGGCGTCGAAGCTCAACCATGCGCTGTTCCCGGATTCGCCGGTGACCGAGTTCGATACGCTGGTGCTGCGTGCGGGCGTGGACCGCTCCTTCGCCGGGCATCCCTCTACGCCCGACGCACCGGTCGACCACCGCCAGACGACCTATCTGCGCGATGAGTGGACGCGCGCCTCGCAGATAGCTGTGTCGGGCGTTGGCTCGCACGGGGAGTTCGTGCACCTTTACATCAACGGGCTGTATTGGGGGCTGTACAACGTGGTGGAGCGCCCCGACGCCTCCTTTGCCGCGTCGTATTTCGGCGGCGACAAGGACCGCTGGTTCTCGGCCAACCACGGCGGCGCGGTCGGCGGGCAGCCGGATCGTTTCGACGTGCTGCTGCGGCTTGCCCAGGAGGGCGGGCTGGACGATCCCCAGAAGTACGCCACCATGCTGGAGTTCGTCGATCCCATCCAGTTCAGCGACTATATGATCGTCAACTGGTACGCGGGCAACAGCGACTGGCCGGAAAACAACTGGTATGCGGACGTGCAGAACCCGGCAGGACGCAACTACTTCTTCATCTGGGATGCGGAGATGACGTGGGACGACGGCGCAGCCATTGTGCTGGGCAGCGACGGCTGGGAGGGCGCACCCTATCCGAACGTCGTCAAACTCGTCTTCGAGGCGCTGATGGAGAACGCCGACTTCCGTATAACCTTCGCGGACCGGCTTTATAGCCATCTGCACCATGACGGCAGCCTGACCGACGCGGCCGCGGTCGCACGCTGGCGCGCGTTGGCCGAGAAGGTGGAGCCGGCCATCGTGGCGGAGTCGGCGCGCTGGGGGGATGTGCGCTACGCCGAGCCGGTGACGCCGGACGACTGGCGGCGCGCCGGCGATAATGTGTTGGCGCAAATGGAGGGCAATGCTGTCAAGCTGATCGGCCTGGCGCGCGCGGCAGGTTATTACCCCGCGATCGACCCGCCGCAGTTCAGCCAACAGGGCGGCGAGTTCGATGCATCGCTGGCGCTGCAACTCGACGCGCCCGCCGGCGAGGTTTACTATACGATTGACGGGACTGACCCGCGCCAGGCGGGTACGGGCGCGCCGTCGTCGACGGCGCTGCGCTACGTTGAGCCGATCACGCTGACGACCGCGACCACGGTCAAGGCGCGTACGCTGGTCGGCGGCGAGTGGAGCGCGCTGAACGAGGCCGGTTTCCGGCGTCCCGGCCAACGCAGCGATGTGCGCATCACCGAGATCATGTACAACCCAATCGGCGATGAGGAAGCCGAGTTCCTGGAAATACAAAACGTGGGCGAAGTGGCTGCGGACCTCGCCGGGGCCTATTTCGACGGCATCACCTACGTGTTTGCGGATCACACGACGCTTGGGCCGGGCGAGTTTGCGGTGCTGGTCCGGGACTTGAAAAGCTTCCGCAAGCGTTACGCGGAGGCCGAGGTCCTGGGCGTCTATGACGGCAAGCTGTCGGACGGCGGCGAGGAGATCACGCTGTACGCCGCGGACGGCAGCGTGCTGTTTGATGTGACGTATGACGACCGCAACGGCTGGCCGCTGAGCGCGGACGGGGCGGGCGATTCGATTGTGTTGATCCTGAACGCCGAAGACCACACGCGGCCGGAAAGCTGGCGGGCCAGCGCCAGGATGTACGGCTCGCCCGGCCAAGATGACGAGAACGCGACGCGCTGAGTGCGCTTGAGATTATGCGTATCAAGACCGATCTGCGCTACGAACTGAAATACCTGATCCGCCGTGAGCAGATGGAGCGGCTTGCGCTTGACCTGGCCGAGCATATGGACCCGGACGGGCATGGCAATGAGCTGGGCCAGTACCCGATCACCAGCCTGTACTACGATTCGCCCGATTACAAGGCCTATTGGGACAAGCTGGACGGGCATCGCAAGCGGCGCAAGGTGCGCGTACGCGTCTACGGCAACGAAACCGTCGCGCCCGATACGCCGGCCTATTTGGAGGTAAAGGAACGCATCAACGTGCGCATGCGCAAACGCCGCGTGGCGCTGCCCTATGAACAGGCCGTGGCCTTCGACGATTTCGGGGAACTGCGCGAGGGGCTGTCGCCGTCCGCCGTCGCGGTGCTGCAAGAGGTATACTATCTGTACCGGACGTTGCAACTGCGTCCGACCTGCATCGTTCACTATGACCGCACCGCCTATGAGGGGCGAGCGCCCTATGAAGACCTGCGCGTGACCTTCGACGTGAACCTGCGCGGGCGCGTGCATGACCTGTCGCTGGTCTCGACCGGCCATGCTTCGGACCAGCGCTTCCTGCCGCTGGACCGGGTGGTGCTGGAGGTCAAGGCGAACCAGAATGCGCCGGCCTGGCTGGTGCAGTTGTTGAGCCGGCACGGGTGCACCTATTACCGCATCAGCAAATACTGTGCGGCGCTGGAAAAGAGCAAGGCGATCACGCGGCGGCAGCATGTCGCCTACGCCCCGGCTGTCGCGTCATCGCGCTGAGGCTATAAGGACGGGATATGGATTTCAACAGCTTGTTGGCGGCGCTGCACGATTCGACAGAGGCTTTCACGGTTCAGGATATCGTGTTGACGATTGTCCTGAGTTTTGCGCTCTCGCTGATCATCGGATGGACGTATAAGATCACGCATCGCGGCGTGTCCTATTCGCAGTCATATGTGCAGACGCTGGTGATGATGGCGATGGTCGTGAGCATCGTCATGTTGATCATCGGCTCGAACATTGCGCGGGCGTTTACGCTGGTGGGCGCGCTGTCGATCGTGCGTTTCCGCAACGCCGTCAAAGAGACGCGCGACGTGGGCTACATCTTCTTTGCGATGGCGATCGGCATGGCGTGCGGCACGCGCTTCTATTTGTTGGCTGTGGCCGCCACGCTCGTGATCTCGGCGCTGATCTGGGTGATGGACCGCTATGATTTCTTCTCCAAGGAGGCGGCGGTACAGCTGCTCAAAATCCGGCTGCCCGGCGATATGTCCTATCGCGGGCTGTTTGATGAGACGTTTCGCCGTTATGTAGATCGCTATGACCTGGTGGCGATGGAGACCGTGTTGGCCGGCACGCTGACCGAGTTGGTGTACAGCGTGGAGTTGAAGCGTAACGCCGACGTGGAAGCGTTCCTGCGCGAGTTGGGCGAATTGAACCAGAACAACAAGGTCGTGCTGGTGACGGGACAGCAGGAAGTGGACCTCTAATGCGCCGTAAACAGATGTTGGTGGAGCGCCTGCGCTGCGCGGGCTACAAGATCACGCCGCCGCGGCTGGCGGTGCTGGAGGTGATCTCGCAGGAGGGCGAACACCTCAACCCGAACGAGATACTGGACCGCGCACAGACGATCCGTCCCGGCCTGGGGCGGGCGACCGTGTATCGCACGCTGGAAATTTTGACGCAACTCGGCATCGTGCGCCCGATCTATGTCGGTGAGAGCGGGCCGATGTATATCCGCGCCGAGGGAGGCCATCACCACCTGGTCTGCTCGGAGTGCGGGCGCATCATCGATTTCGACCAGTGCGTAGCCGAGGAAATGGTGCACGATCTGTGCGAGCGTTTCGACTTTGAAATCACGAGCCATCTGCTGGAGTTTTACGGGGTGTGCGCGGCGTGCAGGAAACCGGATAAGGCAAGCGAGTCAGAGAATCGTTAGCGAGGAGGAGCGAAGATGGAACTGACGGCAGTGCGCATTGATAAGCCCGAAGCGATCAACTTCATTCTGGGGCAGAGCCATTTTATCAAGACGGTGGAGGACATCCACGAGGCGTTGGTGACCGCAGTGCCGGGCATCAAGTTCGGGCTGGCCTTTTGCGAGGCGTCGGGGCCGGCGCTGGTGCGCTGGAGCGGCACGGACGAGGCCATGATCGAGCTTGCCAAGCAGAACGCGCTGGCCCTTTCCGCCGGGCACGCCTTCATCCTCTTCTTGGGCGAAGGCTTCTTTCCGGTCAACGTGCTCAATGCAGTGCAAGCCGTGCCCGAAGTGTGCCGCATCTTCTGCGCTACGGCCAACCCCACCGAAGTGATTGTCGCCGAGACGGAGCAGGGCCGCGGCATCCTCGGCGTAGTCGACGGCTTCAAGTCGCAGGGCGTCGAGGGGCCGGAGGAAATTGCGGCGCGCAAGGAGCTTTTGCGGCGTTTCGGCTATAAGCTCTAAACGCTAGGGGGGATTGTACGCGGTGCGGTCGCGCCGGAGCCGTCAGGTTCCGGCGCTTTTCTTTTTGGGCGGCGGGTGCGCAGAGGCCGCCTGACAGGGATCTCGCTGCTTTGGAGAAACGGAGTTTCTAGCCTGTATTATGAGAAACTGAACCAATCCTCTTGCACGGCGATTGCCGTCCCTAGCTTGAAATGCGCCCATGCGGGGCCTCATGTTTGACGGGCATCGTGCCTGGTGCTAGAATGACGCACTAATTGAGACGAGTTCTCATTTGTTGGTATGTCGACTGAGGGAGGATGCGGTGAAGCGAAGCCATGTGAAGCGGGCCATTTTTGCCTTGGCATTGTTGGCGATTCTGGCGGCGGGCGGCTGCCGGTTGGCCGGTGAAGGGGAGCTCACGGATGGCGCCGCGCCCGGCGCGTTGTCGCCTGCGTCGCTAGAGCAGGGCGAGAAGCTGCGCGTGGTGGCGACGACCAGCCTGATCGCCGACGTGGCGGCGAATGTGGGCGGCGATCGCATCGAACTGGCCCAACTCATCCCCACGGGCGCAGACCCGCACGGCTTCACGCCGGCCCCGCAGGATTTGCGCACGCTGAACGATGCGCATGTCATTTTCGTCAACGGCTTGGGGCTGGAGGAGTCGCTGTTGCCGGTGCTGGAGAACCTGGACCGTCCTGTGCCGCTGGTGACGGTCAACGACGGCATCGCGGTCATCGAACTAGGCGAGTCGGCGGGTGCGGAAACCGAAGAGGAACATGCCGATGAAGGCGGCCACGATCACGGCAACGTCGATCCGCATGCCTGGTTCAGCGTGCCCAATGTGCAGGTGTGGACCGGCAATATTGCCACGGCTCTGAGTGTGTTGGACCCCGCACAGGCCGAGGCCTATGCCGCGGCGGCCGCGAGTTATCAGGAGACGTTGGCCGCGCTCGACCGTGATCTGCGCGACCAGATCGACGCCATACCCAGTGAGGCGCGCAAGGCGGCAACCGATCATCAGGCCCTCGGCTATTTGGCAAAGGAATACGGCATCGAGGTAGTGGGGGCGATCGTGCCGTCGTTCAGTACGCTGGCGTCGGCCTCGGCGCAGGAGATGGCTGCGCTGCAAGAACGCATCAAGGCGGAAGGCGTCAAGGCCATCCTCGTGAGCACGACGGTGAATCCCCAGACGGCGAACCGGCTGGCGCAAGACCTGGGCATTAGCGTCGTGCCGATCTACACCGGTTCGTTAAGCGAGGCGGACGGGCCGGCTGCGACCTATGTAGACTTCATGCGCAGCAACGTGTCGGCTATTGTCGAGGCGCTGCGCTAACGGACGGGCGCGCCTGAGAGGGGCGGGGGCTTGCGATACGGCGCGCCGCCTTCTAGCGGGCGTAGGCGCGTTGCAGGCGATGTTCCATGTAGCGCACGAGGCGGGTGAGCAGTACGACCAGCACGAGGTAGATGAAGGCGAGCATGGTCAGCGACTGCATGTAAAGGAAGTTGCCGCTGTAGTAGAGGCGGGTAAGCTGCGTGAGGTCCTGCACGCCGAGGATGGCGACAAGCGAGGAGTCTTTGACCATAGCGATGAAGTCGTTGCCCAGCGCGGGCAGGATGCGGCGCACGGCCTGGGGCAGGATGATCAGGCGCATGGTCTGGAAGTAGCTCATGCCCAGGGCGCGTGCAGCCTCGAACTGGCCCTTTTCGATGGACTGGATGCCGGCGCGGAAGATCTCGGCGGTGAACGCGCCGTAGCCGATGGCGAGGGCGATGACGGCGCGGGCGATGCCGGGCACGTCGCGCGTGGAGATGGGCACGCCCAGCAAGTTGAGCAATTCCACCGCCAGCGGTGTCAACGCAAAGGCGATGTAGAGGAGCAGCACCAGCATGGGAATGCCGCGCACGATCTCCACGTACATCGAGGCTATGTTGTAGAGGATGGCGTTGGAAGAGGAGCGCATCAGGCCGAAAATCAGGCCGATGATCAGCGCCAGCGAGTAGGCCACAATGGTGACCGTGAGCGTGATGGCAAGGCCCTTGAAGAGCACCTGCCCGCCGCGCAGCGCTTCGGGCGTCTGGCCGGAGATGAACCAGAACGTCTTCTGCATCTGCTCGTCGGTGATGATGAGAAAGACGATGTAGAGGGCGACTGCGATGGCGAGGAGCAGCCACCAGGGCCACTCGGACATCTGGTCTAGCGAACCGGCGAGGCGCGAGCGCCCAGGAGCGGCAGGGGTCTCGGCTTTTACATCAGTCGTCATTGGCGGCGCTCTTCTCAATTCTAGGGGGCGCTGCACGCGAGTGCGATGATAGCGCGACTCGCTGTGTAAAGAAAATGGACCCTCGGGGACGACCGTCCCAGAGGGTCCATGCCGTCTGCCGTTTAGCGAGGCGTGTGTGCGCTATTCGGATTCGGTCTCGAACCACTTGACGAAAAGCTCGTCCAACTCGCCGCTTTCCTTCATGTCTGACAGGGCTTGGTTGACGGGGTCGACCAAGGGGCTGCCTTTGCCGAAGATAAAGCCCAGTTCTTCGCTTTGGACCGGGCCGCCCGTGATCTTGAGCTTGTCGGCGTTGACGCCCACATAGCCGATGCCGGCTACGTTGTCGATCATCACGGCGTCGACGTCGCCGTTGATCAGCGCCTGCACGGCTGTGCCGAACTGATCGTAGGCGGTGACGCGTTCGGCGCCGACGAGTTCTTCGGCGGCGATGTAGTTGGTGGAGCCCAACTGCGTGCCGATGATCAGGTTGGGATCGGCGACGAACTCCTCCGGCTCGACGAAGCGATCTTCGTCGATGCGAACCAAGAGGACCTGTTGCGAAGCGATGTAGGGGTCGGAGAAGTCGACGTGCTGGGCGCGTTCTTCGGTGATGGTGATGCCATCGGCGCCGACGTCGAAGGTTTCAAAGCTGCTCTCGCCGCCCATGACGGCGACCATGGCATCCCAACTCATCTCGATGTATTCCGGCCGGCAGTTGAGATCTTCACAGATGGCGTTGAAGATGTCGTAGTCGTAGCCGACGGCCTCGCCGGTTTCGGGGTCGATGTAGTTAAAGGGCTGGTAGGCGTTTTCGACGGAGATGCGCAGTGTGCAGCCGCCAAGATCGTATTTGCCGTCAACCTGGGTGATTTCGACGGCGCTGCACGGCTGGCCGGCTTCTTCGCCGGCTGAAGCGATCGGCGCGCAGGCCGCCGCGATGAGCAAGAAGACTCCTAGAGCGGTCCAGAGGAAGATGGTGCGCAATTTCATGAGACGGTTCCTTCGTAACTGAGTCGGTATCCGGTTAATTGTCACGAGGATTATGCATACAATGCCCTGGATGCGCAAGCTCGTTTTTTGGGAGAGGCTTCTGCTGTTTTGGGCCGGACGCAGCCTGGCGACGACGCGACCGGCCCGGCCTAGCGCTAGGGCATACTGGCGGCCATCTCAACGACGGGCACGGTGAGGGTCGCCGGATCGCTGTGCTCAAAGACCAACTCGACCTGAATCTCGTCGCCGACAGCCATGGGGGCGGTGACGTTGAGCAACATGACGTGCTTGCCGCCGGGCATCAGCTCGACTGTCTCGCCGGGCGGGAGTTCGAAGCCTTCGGGCATGTGAACCATGCGCATCATGTCGCCGTCTTTGACCGTCTCATGTAGTTCGACGACTTCGGCCGCGTCGCTGAGTGCATTCACCAGCCGGTCGGGCTGGTCGCCGTGATTGGCGATGGTGAGGAAGACCGCAGTGTTGCCGCCGGGCATGGGGACAGGCCGCGCCCGCACATTCGAGATGTGGATGCCGCCGGCGGAGGCGTCGCCCTGGGGCGCGCCGGCGAGCCGTGCGCCGCTTTCGTCGACCGAGACGTCCACATCTGTGCTGGCGGTCGCGCCGTCCGCTGCGGTGACGGAGACGGTGATGATCCAATCCCCTAGCATGGTGAACTCGAAGGGGACCTGGTAGACGCCGTCGGCGATGCCGTCTGCGTCGTCCGACACGGCAGCGCTGATGACAGGGACCATGCCGGCGTGGTTCATGTTGCCTTCAAGGCTGACCTGGGCGTCGGTGACGGGCGCGCCGGCCGCGTCGGTCACGCGAACTTGCAGGTAGGAAGCGCCCGGCTCCGGGGGAAGCAGGTCGATGGCGAGCGCAGCCTGTTCCGCAGGAGCGGGCGATTGCTGCATCGGCGCGCACGCGCCAAGCCAGAGAAAGGCTAAGAGCGCGGCAAGCAGGGGCAGCGCGGCGAAATACCGTGTGCGAGGCCGGAAGGTGAGCGATGTGAGCAGCCGGGCCATGTTCGTCTCCTTTGTGCGAGCTAGATGGATGCGAGCTAGATGCGTGCTAAGAAACTAGACGATAGCGTTTGTAGCCTATAGCGATTTTGATCGCAATCAGTCTAGCAAAGGCGGGAAGCGCGTCAAATCAGCGGCGGTGCGCGCGGGCTCAATAGAGGCGCTGTGTCCGCCTTTGAGGATGGCGTGCTACAATGGCGCTAGTTCGCCCGCCCTTTGGGCCGGCCCCGGTTTCTGTTCGGTGAAGCATAGTTTGGGTAAATCGCTGCCATGATCAATACGATAGAACGCAGATCTCGCCGGTTCGACGTGTTGCGCACGCCGATCTTGGGGCGTCTGTTGCTGTGGAAGCACAGCCGCACCGCACTGCAAGTCGTGCTGTTTGCGGTTGCGGCGATGATGGTGATCGACGGACTAATCGGCAGCCCGCTTGCCGCCAAAAACACGGCGACGGTGGCGGCGTGGGTGCACTATCGCGGGCTGATCGTCGTCGTCCTTTTATTGGCGGGCAATCTGTTCTGCGCCGGCTGTCCCTTCATGCTGCCGCGCAAGCTGGCGCGCTGGATCGGCCGTCCGCGACAACGCTGGCCGCGGGCGCTGCGCAACAAGTGGCTGGCGATCGGCGCGCTGCTGGGCATGCTCTTCGTCTACGAGTTGTTCGACCTGTGGGCAAGCCCCTGGCTGACGGCATGGGTGATCGTCGCCTATTTTGTCGCCGCCTTTCTGCTGGAAGCGCTCTTTACGCGCGACAGCTTTTGCCTGTATGTCTGCCCGCTGGGGAGCTTCAATTTCCTGTACAGCACGGTTAGCCCGACCCAAATCATGAGCCGCAGCGCGGACGTGTGCCGCGACTGCGCAGGCAAGGAGTGCATCAACGGGCGTTACGATGAGCGCGGCGTCCTGGTGCAACAGGGCTGCCAGTTGGAGCTGTTTGTGCCGGCAATGCGGGGCAACATGAACTGCACGCTGTGCCTCGACTGCGCCAAGGCATGCCCCTATGACAATGTGGCGTTGGCCGTGCGCCCGCCCGGCGACGAGTTGTTCCGCCAGACGTGGCCGCGACGGCTGGACCTGGCGCTGCTGGTGATCCTGGCGGCTTTTGCGGCGTGGATGAACGCCTTCGCCATGACGCCGCCGGTGTACGAGTTAGAACAAAGGCTAGCGCAAGCGCTGGGCACGGATCAAGAGGCCGTTGTCCTGGGGCTGATCTTCCTGACCGCGACCGTGGCAGGGCCGTTGGCGCTGGCGTTCTTGGCGGCGGCGTTGAACCGCTGGACGGCGCCCGGCAACCGGCCTGCGTCGCTGCGCTTTTTTATGACGCGCTACGCCTACCTGTTTGTGCCGCTCGGCTTCGGCATCTGGTCGGCGCACTACCTGTTCCATCTGCTGATCGGCCCGCTGACGATAGTTCCGGCGGTGCAGGGCTTTTTTGCGGATGTCGTGGGGTTGCCGCTTTTCGGCCAGGCGGACTGGCGGCTGGCCGCGGCGTGGACGCCTTCGGTCGCGACGGTGCGCCGGGTGCAGATGGCGGTCATGGCGGCGGGCACAACTGCCGCGGCGCTGGTCGGCTGGCGTGCGGCGACAGGCGTGCATGGCCGCACGCGGCGGGCCTTTGTCGAGTTCCTGCCCTGGCTGCTGATCTTGATCATGCTGGCGGCTGCAGCCGTGTATGTCTTCCTTTTACCGATGGAAATGCGCGGCAACGTACTAGGGTGAACGCGCAACGGATAGCTATCTCAGTTATTTCGTTCAATCGTTTGGGACCTGTGTTCCGAACCAAGTTGGAAAGGTTGTAACACTATGCAAAGCTTCAAGAATCTGATCGGCGGCGAATGGGTGGAGGCCGGCGACGGCGCTACCTTCCTCAATGAGAACCCGGCCAAGCAAGGCGATGTGATCGGCGCGTTCCCTTCCGCCACGAAAGAGGATACCCGCGCCGCCATCGAGGCGGCTCGCGCGGCGCTGCCCGCCTGGGCCAATATGCCCCCGCCTAGCCGCGGCGCCATCCTCGACAAAGCCAGCCGCATTTTGGAGGCGCGCCAGGATGAATACGCAGCCATCCTCACCCGCGAGGAGGGCAAGACCCGTAGTGAAGCTCTGGGCGAAGTGATGCGAGCCCGCGACATCTTCCGCTATTACAGCGGAGAAGGCTGGCGCATGGGCGGCGACGTTCTTCCGTCGAATACAGACGGCGAGCTGCTCTACACCAGCCGCGAGGCCCTGGGCGTCGTCGCCATTATTACGCCCTGGAATTTCCCCATCGCCATCCCGGCGTGGAAGATGGCCCCGGCGCTGGTCTACGGCAACACTGTGGTCTTCAAGCCGGCGTCCCTGGCGCCGCATTCCGGGCTGGTATTGGTAGAGGCGTTGGTCGAGGCCGGTCTGCCTGCAGGCGTCGTCAACTACATCACCGGCTCCGGGCGCAATGTGGGCGACGAACTGGTCTCCAGCCCCCTCGTCAACGGCGTCAGCTTCACCGGCTCCTATGGCGTGGGACAGAGTATTTACGAAAAGGCCATTCGCAATATGACCCGCGTCCAACTGGAGATGGGCGGCAAGAACCCCGTGGTTGTCCTGAACGACGCGGATATCGACACGGCTGTCAAGCTGGCGGTTGCTGGCGGCTTCGGTCTCACCGGGCAGGCGTGTACGGCGACCAGCCGCATCATCGTCGAGGAAGGCATCGCCGACGCCTTCGCCGCGGCTCTGTCCGATGCCGCCAGCAATCTGGTCATCGGGGACGGCCTGGAAGCGGGTACGCAAATGGGGCCAGCGGTCAGCCAGGACCAATTGGAAACCGACCTGGAGTATATCGGCATCGGCCAGAGTGAAGGGGCCAAACTGCTGGCGGGCGGCGATGTCGCCAAAGACGGCGGTTATTTTGTCAAGCCCACGGTTTTCGATTTCGTGGAGCCCAAGATGCGGATTGCCCAGGAGGAGATTTTCGGGCCGGTTATCGGCATCATGCGCGCTCGCGACTTCGACGACGCCATCGAGAAGGCCAACAGCATCGGCTTTGGTCTCTCCGCCGGCATCGTCACCAACAATCTGCAGCGAGCCTTCCACTTTGCCAAACGGATTGAGGCGGGCGTGGTGAAGATCAACGAGCCGACGACCGGCCTCGCTCTGCAAGCGCCCTTCGGCGGCTTCAAGCATTCCAGCGCCAATACCTTCAAGGAGCAAGGCCCGGCGGCTATCGAGTTCTATACCCGCACCAAGACCGTCTACGTCGGTCACGGCTAGAGTTCGGGCAACGCCAATTTGTTGACATGCGCGCCGCAATGCTGATATACTGCGCGTACAATTGAACAGTTGGTCCCGTGGAGGTGCGCTAGACGCCCGGATGCGCAGCGCACAAAGGGGGAAGACCGGTGACGTCCTTTCTGGACCAGTCCGGCACTGTCCCGCAACGGTTAGGCGGCTCGCCCGCCAAGTCCGAACACCCGCCTTCACGGTTGCTTGAAACCACCTTCGTGGAAAAGGGGCCAGGCGTTCGCGAAGTGAACCTCTGAGCCTGCCGATCCGGCAGGCTCTTTCGTGGAACAAACCGGCTCCGAAGATCGGGCGCCGGATTCCCCCTGCTGCACAACCGAAATCCGCTACGCCCGCCTTCGGAGGAGCGGCACGCCGCCAGCGTGTTGCGTCTTCGCCGGTGAGAGACGACGCACCCGCCATGCCTCTTTGGGATGTTTGTGTACAGACGAGGACGACGGCAATCGTCGTTCCAACGGTCAACACCGGCCGTCAAGACCGGCAAGGAAAGGGTAGGGCAATGAACGGGGTATACGACAGACAGTGGCGGGTATCGCTCTCGATGCTGGCGATCGGCGTAGGGTTGAGATCGGAAGAGCGTCGTGTAGGGAAAGAGTGTAGGGTGGGGTGGTGGGG